>NZ_CM001024.1:161015-515703 GCF_000160775.2 Aeromicrobium marinum DSM 15272
CGCCCGCACCTGCGCCGCCGGTCGCGGCACCGGCACCGCCGAGTCAGCCCCAGCCGCCGGCTCCCGCTCCGGGAGCGCCGTGCGCCGGCTGCACCGAGTACACCGGCAGCCTGTCCGCCGGCGGGTCGGCGCTGCATCCCGGCGTGGGCGGTTTCCGCGCCGGGGGACCGGTCGCCGGTTTCCTGCGGGGCGCCGCCACGGTCGACGTCGACCTGGTCCTCGAGCGTCAGTCGTGCCTGCTGATCCTCTGCAGCTGGAACTCGGTCGCCTCGTCGCGGACGGCCGGCCCGGTCGAGGACGTCCGGGTCTCGGTGCCCGACGGCTTCTACCGCTGGCGGGTCGTCGCGGTGTCGGGGTCGGGGAGCTACCGCTTCTACGGTCAGCCTCGCTGAGGGTCGCGCGGGGTCGTGGTCGCCAGGGAGCGGAGCGACCGTGAGGGCGGAGCCCGAGGCGACTCACTCGGGTGGGGTTCGCCTCGCTGCGCTCACGCCCTCGTTCCTCGGGCTGGCGAACGCATGGTCGCGTGGGTTCGCCTCGCTGCGCTCACGCCCTCGTTCCTCGGGCTGGCGAACACGTGGTCGCGAGCCCGAGGGTCGCGCGGGGTCGCGGTCGCCAGGGAGCGGAGCGACCGTGAGGGCGGAGCCCGAGGCGACACTCGGGTGGGGTTCGCCTCGCTGCGCTCACGCCCTCGCACGCTCGGGCTGGCGAACACGTGGTCGCGCGCGGTCGGTGGTTGAGGTGCTGCGAGGGACGAGCAGCCTCGAAACCACCGGGCGAACGTGAGGGTCAGGCGGCCCGCAGGTGCGGCGCGGGGTGGCCGCGGAAGCGAGAGCTGCGACCGTCGATCTTGAGCAGCCGCCACACCACACGGGACACCCGGTTCATCAGCCCGGCCTCCTCGGCCAGCATCCGTACGTCGGCGAACAGCTCGGCGAGACGCTCGCGGGACTCCGGGGCCTTCCAGTACAGCTCCTTGATGACCGACTTCGGGATGTCGAACTCCTTGCGGAAGTCGGCGGGCGGAACCATGATCAGGTCGCAGCCGGCCCGCATGATGATGGGGAACGCGATCGAGGCGGCGAACCGGTTCAGCCGGCCCATCCGCGGCGCGTGGTACTTCAGGTACTCGTGGGCGAAGGAGATGTGCCGGGCCTCCTCGGCCACGTGGATCTCCATGATGCGCTGCATGACGGGCGGCATCTGGTGACCGTCGCGCAGGATCGCCTTCTGGGTGTGGTCGATCGGCTCCTCGCCGGACAGCACCATGATGAAGAACGCCACGGGGACGACCGAGGCCGTCATGGGGATGACCGGCAGCAGCGTCTTGACCCAGCGCGGCATGCCCGGCACGTCGATGCCGATGCGGTTGACCGTCTCCTGGAACATCTGGGTGTGGTGGCACTCCTCGGTGGCCTCGTGGGTGAGGTACCGGTACTCCGGGGAGCCGTTGGGCAGGGTGAAGACGTACTGCATGATGCCGCGGATCAGGACGTTCTCGAACTGCAGGCCGACGCGCAGGATGTTCGCCTGGCGCCACATGCCGATCTCGATCTGACGCTCCTGCGGCAGCGCGAGGTACCACGGGTGGCTGCCGAGCGGGTCGGTGTTGGGGGGCAGGACCCAGCGGGGATCGTCGTGCCGGATCTGGAAGGCCTCGCTGTCCCAGTCGACGTCGAGAAAGGCGTCGAAGTGCCGCTCGACCGACCCCTCCGACAGGGTCTTCAGCGCCGCGGCGTACTGCTCGCGGGTGAGACCGGCCGACAGGTCGGGCAGGTCGGCGGACGGTGCGGGATTCTCGATCGTCTGGGTCATGGTGAGCCTTCCGTGGTCCCGAGGGGTGTGTCCATCGTCCGCCGCCCTGCGCTACGTGTCAACACCTATGTGACATTGACGGGTGATGTAATCGGTCGGCGCTCGTAGTCGGTCAGCCGGAACGAGCGCATCTGCCGGGCGAACTGGGTCGCGAAGCCGGGGTACATGGTGCCGTTGAAGCCGTCGGGCGTGAGGTACCAGCTGCGGCAGCCGGAGTTCCACGTGGTGCGCGAGAGGCGCTCCTGCATCCGGGCGTTGTAGGCGTCCTGCACCTCCGGGCGCACGTCGAGCACCGCGAGGTCGTCCTCGACGATCGCGCGCACCCCGTGCACGGCGTACTCGATCTGCTCCTCCATGTAGACCAGTGCCGAGTTGTGGCCGGGGCCGGAGTTGGGGCCGAAGGTGAGGAACAGGTTGGGGTAGCCGGACACGCTGGCGCTCTTGTAGGCGTACACGCCGCCGGACCACTCGTCGTCGAGCGACCGGCCGTCGCGACCGTGGACCGGGATCGGCGAGCCCTGCTTGCTGATGTCGTAGCCGGTCGCGAACACGACGGCGTCGAGCACGTGCTCGACCCCGTCCGAGGTGCGGATGCCGGCGGGCGACATCGTCGCGATCGGCCAGGTGAACAGCTTGCAGTTGTCGGCCTGCAGGGCCGGGTAGTAGTCGCTGGACATGAGCATCCGCTTGCAGCCGGCGCGGAAGTCCGGGGTCAGCTGGCGGCGCATCCACGGGTCCTTGACCTGACGGCGCAGGTGGGCACGGGACACCTGCTGCACGAGCGAGGTGACGGGGGAGTTCCAGACCAGCCCGAGCGCCATCGCCTCGTGGCCCCAGAACCACGCCTGCCGGGCCGCGGTCTGCACCGGCGGCGCCTTGGCGAACAGTGCCTTGGTCCAGTCGGGACGCCGGGTGTCCATGCGCGGCATCACCCAGCCGGGGGTCCGCTGGAAGACCTTGACGAACTCGGCCTCCTTGACCAGCTCGGGGATGATCTGCACCGCGCTCGCACCGGTGCCGACCACGCCGATGCGCTTGCCGCGGGGGTCGAAGTCGTGGTCCCAGCGTGCGCTGTGGATCTTGTGGCCCTCGTAGGTGTCGAGCCCCGGGATCGAGGGCCACGAGGAGTTCGACAGCGGGCCGGACGCCACGATGACGCTGCGGGCACGCAGGCTCTTGCCCTTCGCAACCTCGACGGTCCACTCGCCGGACGGCTCGTCGAAGGTCAGCGAGGTGACCTCGGTGTCGAACCGGATCAGGTCGCGGACCCCGAAGTCGTCGGCGATCGACTCCACGTAGGCGAGGATCTCGTCGCTGCCGGCGTAGGTGCGCGACCACTGCGGGTTCTGGGCGAACGAGTAGGAGTACAGCAGCGACGGGATGTCGCAGGCCGCGCCCGGGTAGGTGTTGTCGCGCCAGGTGCCGCCGACGCGGTCCGAGCGTTCGAGGACGACGACGTCCTCGATGCCGGCGGCGCGCAGCCGGGCCGCGGCGCCGAGTCCGGCGAAGCCCGCACCGATCACGACGGTCGTGTGCGCCATGGGGGTGCGCTGACGCTCGCTCATGCCTGCGGCTCGTAGGTGAGTTCCTTGGACCACGACGGCAGCGACCGCAGCAGGCGGCGCGGGTAGTGCGTCGACGCCATGACCATCTTGTCGGCCAGCAGGTGGTACGGGTGGCTGCGGTCGATCACCATGGCGCCCTGCCACTTGATCACCTGGTAGAGCGGCAGCCGACGGGTGAACTCGCTGCGGTCTCCGACGTTCGAGAACCGCTTGAGCGCGACGTAGAGGCGGTCCTCGTCGATGCCCATGTGGGCGATGTTGTCGCGCATGCGGTTGAGCAGGGGGATGTACATGAGCGCGCCGATGAGCAGCGAGGGGCTGAGGGCGTTGCCGGCGAACTCGATCAGGATCTTGCGCATCTTGGCGTGACCGAGCATGTCGAGCACCTCGAAGTCGACGGCCAGGTGGCGCGACTCGTCGGCGTTGATGAGCTGGAAGACCTCGTGGCAGATCGGGTCCTCGACCTCGTCCATGAGGAACTTGACGAGGGCGCCGTCGAGCGCGACCTCGAGCATCGGGATGACGGTGCCCAGCACCGACAGCGACATGCTGTCGGCGTACTTGTCGAGCCACTCGATCGCGAGGCGGACGTTGATGTTGGGCTCGGGGACCTCGTCGGCCTCGAGCATGCCCCACCGACGCATCAGGGCGAGCTCGGCGTTGGCGTGCCGCTGCTCCTCGGCGTGGAAGTAGGTGTAGATGTCGCGCAGGGTGTCGGTGGGGGCCTTCTTGGCCATCGCGGAGAAGCCGCGGGCGCCGATGTTCTCGATCCACACCAGGTCGGCCATGAAGTCCTTCAGCTTGGCCTTCTGCTCGGTGCTCAGGTTGTCGGCGCCGGGGGCGTCCCAGTCGATGTCGGCCAGCGCCCACTGGCGCTCCTTGATCGTGGCCAGGGTCTTGTCGAGGTCGAGTGCCATGGTCGTGCTCCTGTCGTGGGTGGTGCAGGGACGGTCGTGGTGAGGTCAGGAGGCGCGTCGGCGCGCGGCCGCGGCGCGGGTGACCCGAGGCGGCTTGGGCTTGCGCGTGGCGGCCGCCGGCGTGGCCAGTTGCCGGCGGACGAAACGTCCGACGACGCCGACGGCGCGTCCCGCCTCGGGGGCCATGCGCGGCATGGCCTGGAACACGTGCATCTGGCCCGGCCACACCTGCAGCTCGCAGGTGCCGCCCGCGGCGGTGATGTCGGCCGCGAGCTGCTCGGCGTCGGCGGCGAGCATCTCGGCGCCGCCGGCCTGGATGAGGGTCGGGGGCAGGGCGGGCGCCTCGCGCACGGCCAGCCGGAGCCGGTGGTGGTCGGGGTCGACCCCGACCGTGTAGTGGTCGACGAGCGTGCGGGCGCGGGCGGCGGAGATCATCGGGTCGCGCTGCACCAGCTCGCGGGCCGCGGCGAGGGAGAACGAGGTGTCGTAGAGGGGGGACAGCAGCACCAGGGCCTCGGGCTGCTGCTCGCCGGTGCGGGCGAGCTCGAGGGCCAGGTCGACGGCGAGGTGTCCGCCCGCGGAGTCCCCGGCCACCACGATGCGCTGGTGGCCCTGGTGGACCAACCACCGGTAGGCGCGCAGGGCGTCGTCGGACGCCGCGGGGAAGCGGTGCCGGGGGGCGCGGCGGTACTGCACCGTGAACGCCGGGGTGCCGCTGGCGGCGGCGATGCGCGACACCAGCTTGCGGTGGGTGCGCGGGGAACAGGCGACGAACGCGCTGCCGTGCAGGTACAGGATCACCGCGTCGGTGCGGCGGGCCGCCGCGGGCCGGACCCACTCGCCGATGACCTGTCCGTCGGGCGAGCGGTGACGGATCCGGGTGATGTCGGTGTCGGGTGCCCCCTGCCCGAGCGAGTGCATCGAGGAGGCGATGATGGCCCGGGTGATCGCGACACCCAGCCGGCCCTGCGGGGCCACCTGGCTGAACGGGCGGAGCGTGCGAGCCGTGACGGCCGACCCGAGTCGTGCCCGTGAGGACACCCGCAAGTTCTCATCGATGTATGAACCATTGGTCGATGTCACAGTCATACGGCTAGCATGGGGTCACTGATCGGGGATGTCAACCACTCCGAGCAGATCATCCGCACCGGAGGAGGAGCAGTGGCCGACTACCGCATCGACGACCTGGCACGCACCGTCGGCACCACCGTCCGCAACATCCGGGCGTACCAGGACCGCGGACTCCTGCACCCGCCGAAGCTCCTCGGGCGGGCCGGCATCTACTCCGACTCGCACGTTCGCCGGCTGCGTCGCATCCTGTCGCTGCTGCAGCGGGGGTACGCCTCGGCGCAGATCCACGAGCTGCTCGACGCCTGGGACAACGGCCGCGACCTCGGCCAGGTCATCGACCTCGAGGGCGCCGTGACCGACCCGTGGTCCGACGAGGTGCCGGTCGAGATGCTGCGGACCGAGCTGGCGCGCCGGGTCGGCGGGGACGAGCACGTCGACCGCCTCGCCGCGATCGGGTGGGTCGAGCACGAGGGCGACGTGTCGACGTTCCGCAGCGCACGACTGCTCTCGGTGTTCGAGCGGGTCGTGGCGCTGGGGTGGCCCCAGGCCGACCTGATCGACCTCTACGAGTCGATGGACGCGTCGCTGTCGGGGGTCGCCGACCGGCTGGTCGAGACCGCTTCCCGTCACCTCATCTCCGAGCACGGCGACACCTGGGTGCCGTCGGGCAGTGAGGCCCCGGAGGCCGCGTCGATGTTCGGCGAGCTGCGACACTCCACCCTGGTCACCGTGCGGGAGATGCTGGCCAAGTCGATGGAGGAGAGCATGAAGCGCGCCCTCGACGAGCACCTGGCCCGCGTCGCCGCCGCCGGGCGCACCTGAGGCCGCCGCACCTGAGGCGACCACGACGTGTGGTGCGCCATGACTCGGGTACGTCACGTGCGTGTGATGTCCCCGAGCCACGGAGGTACGACGATGACATGGCGCCGTGCGGCCCGACGGGCCGTCCCCGCACTGATGGCCGGGCTGGTCCTGGCGACGGCCGGCTGTGACGCGGACCCGCCGCAGCACGAGCGGTCGTCCGGGCAGGTCGAGCGCACGGAGAGCGTCACCGCGGCGAACCTGGTGATCGTGGTCGACGGCGACGGGCGAGGGGTGCTGATCGGCACCCTGCTCAACCGCGGACCCGGGGCCGACCGGCTGGTCGACGTGGATGCCGAGGGCGAGAGCCTGCTCGAGCTGCCGATCGCGGTGGACCTGGTCGGGGGACCCGTGACCCTGCCGTCCGACGAGCCGGTCCGTCTGGCCGAGCAGCCCGAGGTCGTCCTGTCGTCGGTGCGACTCGTGCCGGGATTCCGTGCGCCGCTCGAGCTGACCTTCGCGGAGAGCGACCCGATCGTCACGACGGTGCGGGTCGAGGCGCGCACCGGTCCCTACGCCGACGTGTCGATCCCGCCGGCCGGCGAGTGAGCCGGGCAGGGGCTACAGCGTCGCCAGGACGCGGCGATCGACCTTGCCGGTGGGCGTGTAGGGGATGGCCTCGACGACCACGACCTCCCGCGGCACCTTGAACCGGGCCAGGTGCGACCGGACGTGCGCCTTCACCAGGTCGGCGTCGACCGGTGCCGAGCCGTCGGTCACCACGAACAGACGCAGGCGCGTCCCGAACTCGACGTCGTCGACGGGCAGCGACGCGACGTCGACCACGCCGTCGAGGGTGCCGACGACCTGCTCGATCTCGCCGGGGAACACGTTCTCGCCGCCGGACACGATCATGTCGTCGTCACGGCCGTCGACGAACAGCCGGCCGTCGTCGTCCCAGTGGCCGGTGTCGCCGGTGCCCATGAACGCACCGATGGTGGGCTTGGTGCCTCCCCCGGAGTAACCCTCGAAGCGCAGGCCGTTGCTGACGAAGATCCGGGCCGACACGCCCGACGCGGTCACCGGCTGGTCGTCGGCGTCGAACAGGGCCACCTGGACGCCGCGGGGCGGGCGCCCGGCCGTGCCGGGGGCCGCCGCCCAGTCCTCGGGCGTCGCGACGGTCGCGAGGGCGACCTCGGTGCAGCCGTAGAGGTTGTGCACCACGGGCCCGAACGCAGCCGTGGCGCGGTCGCCCAGCTCGGCGGGCAGGGCGGCGCCCGCGCAGAGGATGATGCGCAAGGACGAGGTGTCGTGCGCGGCGAGGTCCTCCAGCGCGAGGATCCGCTGCAGCATCGTCGGCACGAGCACCAACATCGTCACGCGGTGCTGCTCCACGGCGCGGACGGTGGCCTCGGCGTCGAAGCGCCGGCGCAGCACGACGGTGGACCCCAGCGCCATCGCGAGGATCAGCTGGGACAGGCCGGTGCCATGGAACGTGGGGGCGGCGATCAGCAGGACGTCGCCGCGGCGCTGGGGGATGCGCTCGAGGAACTGGGCGGCCGCCAGTGGTGAACCGACCTGGCGGGGTGCGCCCTTCGGCGTGCCGGTCGTGCCGCCCGTGAGCAGCACCAGCCCTCCCTGACGGGACGGGGCGGGGAGCCGGTCGGTGGAGTGCGCGGCCACCAGGTCGTCGACGACGAGGTGCGGGCCGGCTGCGGGGCCGCCGACCACGGCGGTGGTGACGTGGTCGGGCGCCGCGGCCAGCAGGGCGTCGAACTCGGCGTCGGCGATCAGCAGCTTCACCCCCTCGCGCACCAGCACGTCGGCCAGCTGGGGTGGGGCGAACCCGGTGTTGAGCAGCACCAGCCGGGCGCCGCTCTTGCCGGCCGCGACCATGACCTCGATGACGCCGCGGTGGTCGCGGCACAGCACGCCGACGGCGTCACCCTCGGCCACGCCGGCCGCGGTGATGGCCCGGGCCAGGGCGTTGGTCCGCAGGTCGAGCTCGCCGTAGGTGAGCGGGCCGTCGTCGTCGATCACCGCGACGTCGTCGGGCCGGCGGCGGGCGGCGATGAACGCGGCACCGGCGATCGGCCCGCGGGTGCGGACGGCCAGACTGGACTGCAGGGTCAGCACGGGCCGGCGCAGGTCGACGACACCGGACCCGAGGAGCACCCGCACGCTGTGCACGACCGACGGCGAGGTGCGACCATGAACGGAAATGTCGCCTTTTCGTTTCACCTCGCCGACAGTAGTCGGCGGCGTCCTACGATGACAAGACCTGCCCTGAGGAGTGACCGTGACGACGACCGCCCGCCGCTACGCCGGCCAGACCGCCGAGGAGCGCGACGCGCACCGGCGTGAGCGCGTCCGGTCGGCCTGCCGCGAACTGATCGGGGGGAGCGGCTACGCCAGCACGACGGTCGAGAGGATCTGCTCCACGGCAGGGGTGTCGACGCGCCACTTCTACCAGCACTACGACAACAAGGAAGCCGCCTTCATCGACCTGTACGACAGCATCATCTCGGCCTCGGGTTCAGCCGCGATGACCAGCCTGGCCGAGACCGAGGGGCGTCCGATGGTCGAGCGCGTGCCGGCGGCGTTCCTGGCCTACCTCAGCCCGATGGTGCGCGACGTCCGCACCGCGCGCATCGCCTTCGTCGAGATCATGGGGGTCAGCCCGCAGATGGAGGAGAAGCGGCTCGCCTTCCGGGAGTCGCTGGTGGAGATCATCACCACCGAGGGGTCGGCCGCCGTGCGGCGTGGGGAGATCACCGATCGCGACTTCCGGTTCGCCTCGCTCGCGCTCGCCGGGGCCGCCACCGCGATCGTCTACGACTGGACGCTGCGGCCCGGTCGGCACAGCGTGGAGCACCTGGAGTCTATGCTCGCCGACCTGGCGGTCGCGCTCATCGCCGCCTGAAGACCACCGGCCGTCAGCGGGCCAGCAGGCCCTTCGCCACATGGGTGACCTGCACCTCGTTGCTGCCGGCGTAGATCATGAGCGACTTGGCGTCGCGCGCCAGCTGCTCCACCCGGTACTCGGCCATGTAGCCGTTGCCGCCGAACAGCTGCACGGCGTCCATGGCCACGTCGGTGGCGACCTCGGTGGAGTAGAGCTTGACCGCCGACGCCTCGGCCAGGCTCGGCATGCGGCCGGAGCGCAGGTGCTCCAGGGCGGAGAACACCATGTTCTGCACGTTGAGGCGGGCGACCTCCATCTTCGCGAGCTTGAGCTGGATCAGCTGCAGGTCGCCGATGGGCCGGCCCCAGAGCTCGCGCTGCCGGGCGTAGTCGATGCTCAGACGGTGGCACTCCTGGATGATGCCCAGGGACAGCACGGCGCAGCCCACCCGCTCCATCACGAAGTTCTGCCGGGCACTCTCGCGCCCGTCGTCGCTGCCGCCCGTCGGCTTCTCCCCGCCCAGGAGGCGGTCGGGGGTGAGGCGGACCCGGTCGAAGAACAGCTCGCCGGTCGGCGACGACATCATGCCCATCTTCTTGAACGGTGCGCCCTGGACCAGCCCGTCCATGCCGCGGTCGAGGACGAAGGTGAGCACGGGGCGGTCGCGGACCGGGGTCCCGTCGCCCTCGTCGAGCTTGGCGTAGACGACGATCACGTCGGCGTACGGGCCGTTGGTGATGAACGTCTTGTGCCCCGTGAGGAGGTAGTCGTCGCCGTCGCGGCGGACGGTCGTGGTCATGCCCCCGAACGCGTCCGACCCGGACTCCGGTTCGGTGATCGCCCACGCCGCGATGTGCTCTGCGGTCACCAGCCGGGGCAGCCAGCGTTCCTTCTGCTCGAGCGTCCCCTTGCTCGCGATGGTGCCGGCGCCGAGCCCCAGCGAGACGGTGACCGACGCGACGGACCCGAGGCTCACGCCGGCGAGCTCACTGACCAGCACCGCCGCCATGGAGGCCGCGCCGTCCAGGTCGCCGGCCGGCGACGGGGGCGCGGGCTCGTCGGCGGTCCCGTCGGAGGGCTGCTGCCGTCGGCGGTCGGCCGCGAGCATGGCCGCCAGGGCCTCGGAGGCCACGGTGTCGATGCCGAAGTCGGCGAAGAGCTTCCGGACGAGGTCGTACGGGGGCAGGTCGCCCGACTCGAGGCGGTCCAGGTGCGGGCGCAGCTCGGTGTCGATCCAGTCGCGCACGGCATCGCGGACCGCGAGGTCGGACTCCGACCACTCGATCATGCGCTCGTCCCCGAGGGCTCCGGCGTCCGGCGTGCTGTCCTGCTCCTGCTGAGGTCCATGGGTGGACGCTAGGGCGGCCGGGCGGCGGAAGCGATGACCCGAGGGCTCGCATCCCGTGACCGGATCGATCATCGGAGCACGCCACAGAGTGAAACGAGGGCTTGTCGGATCAGTCGGATCGATATAGCCTGCGTCACATGTGGTCATTCAACGTTTCGGTCCCCCGGTCCATCGTCGTCCCGGTCGCGGCCCTGTGCGTCGCCCTCGTCCCGACCGCTGCGTCCGCCGCTTCCATCGACTTCGCCCCGCCGGTCGAGTCGGCCATCGACAACGGCGCCGGGCCGGGTCCGGCCCCACGAGCCAACGTGTCGGCGGACGTCGACGGCGACGGGTCGCCGGACATCGTCTCGATCGGGAACCTTGGCTTCGGCGGCCTGCTCGTCTCGATCAGCAACGGCGACGGCACCTTCGCCGCTGCCACCAGCATCCCCGGCACGTCCGGGAGCCAGGGCGTGGACGTCGGTGACGTCGACGGCGACGGGATTGCCGATGTCGTCACGGCGACGGTCGCACAACTTCAGGTGCTGCTCGGCAACGGCGACGGCACCTTCACCTCAGCCGGCACCTACCCCTACTCGTTGGGCGGGCAGGTACAGCCGATCCTCACCGACGTCGACAACGACGGCGATCTCGACGTGGTCTCCCCGTCGTTCACGTCGATCAACACTCTCCTGAACGACGGTTCTGGCACCTTTGCCGATGGGCCGACCTCTTGGGTCGCCGGCGCGGGAGTGGTGTCAGCCATCGCGCCGGCCCGACTCGACAGCGACGGGCTCGGTGACCTCTTCGCCGTCGATGGATTGAGCGGCACGACCTTCGCGCTCGTCGGTACCGGTGGTGGCAGGTACACGGTCACCGGACGCCTGCTCGGATCCGGCTTCATCCCCGAGGACGTCGTGGCGATCGACCTGGACGGTGACGGTTTCGACGACGCGGCCACGGTCGGCTCGTTCAGCTTCACCCTGGCGACCGGGCTGACCAACGGCATCGGCAGGTTCCGGTCGGTCTTCCCCGCCACAGTGCGGTTTGCCGGTCCCGGACCGACCAGCGCGGCTGCAGCCGATCTGGATGGCGACGGTCGCGAGGACCTGGTGGTCTCGTCCCTCGCCAATCCCCTGCAGGGCACCCTGACGGTCCTCGCCGGCAATGGCACTGCCCGCCCGACCAAGGTCGGCGCCTTTGCCACGGCGTCGTTCCCCCAGAACCCGATGCTGATCGACGCCGACGGCGACGGCCGGACCGACATGGTCACCGTCAGCCCCGGGACCATTACAACTGTTCGGAATGTGACGCCGTGAGGGCGCGCCGGTGGGCCGTGACGGTTGCGGTTGCCCTCGTGGCCTCCGTGGCCGTCGCCGCCGGGGCAACGGTCCCCGCGGCTGCGACGCCGCTGCCGGTTCCCGAGGACGACCCGTTCTACTCCGTTCCCGCCGACATCGCGGACTACGAGCCGGGTGACGTCATCGACAGTCGCTCGGTCGACGTCAAGGCCTTCGAGCTTCCGTTGCCGGCGCGAGCCTGGCAGGTCCTGTACCGCACGGAGGACTCCAAGGGCCGGCCGAGCGCCACGGTCACCACCGTCATGGTGCCCCTGTCGGACTGGAGGAAGCCCGGCCCGCGGCCCTTGGTCTCGTACCAGACGGCCGAGGATGGCGTGGCCGGCCGGTGCGCGCCGTCGTATGCGCTGCGGGCCGGCGTCCAGGGCGGATTCACCGGCTCGTTGAGCGAGACCCCGCTGATCGGACTGGCCCTGTTGCAGGGGTGGGCTGTCGCCGCGCCCGACTACGAGGGCCCGCGGTCGGAGTTCCTCGTCGCCGGCACACAGGCCAAGGGTGTCCTTGATGGCATCCGGGCTGTCCAGAACTTCTCACCCGCTGGCTTGGCCGATTCGCCGGTCGGCTTGTGGGGCTACTCCGGTGGGAGCTTGGCGACGGCCACCGCAGCCCAACTGCAGCTGACCTACGCGCCGGAGTTGGAGTTCGAGGGCATCGCGCTGGGCGGTCTGCTCGGCGACGTCCGGTCCACGATCGACGCGTTCAGCGGCAGCATCGGCGGCGGCGCGATCCCCATGGGCTTCAACGGGTTCCTGCGGGCCTACCCGGAACTCGACCTCCTGCAGTACATCAACGAGGTAGGGCGGGAGAAGATCGAGGCGACTGCAGGTGACTGCCTGTTCGACGCCGCGCTGCGATACCCACTCCTGCGGACCGGGAGCATCGAGGCGATACCTGACGTGCTGAGCGTTCCACCCGTCGCGGCCATGCTGCGTGAGAACAGCCCACTGCACCTGCCGGGCGTCCCCACCGCGCCGGTGTACCACTACCACACGGTGTTCGACCAGTTCGCCCCGATCGCGCCGGCCCGCGCGACGATGCGCAACTACTGTGACGGCGGTGCCACCGTGCAGAGCGTCGAGTCGCTGCTGGGCGAACATCTGACCGAGATCATCGTGGGAGCCCCCCGGGCCGTGAGGTTCCTCAAGGATCGCTTCGCCGGCCTGCCGGCGAAGAGCAACTGCTCGAGGATCCCCGGCTGATGATCCCTGCGCCCTCCGAATGGAGCCACATGACGGTGAACCGATCGATGCCGCTGAAGCTGCCGCTTCTGGTCGCAGCCATGTGCGCCAGCCTGGCTGGCGCGCTCCTGGTGTTTCCCACCAGCGCAGTTGCTGCCGGACCGTCCTGGTACGTCCAAGGGGGCTCGGCGGCCGGCGGATCGGGCGCAGTCGACTCGCCGTTCGGATCGCTAGCCGAGGCCGAGGCTGCATCAGCGCCGGGCGACACCATCGTGGTACTGCCCTCCCCGAAGGTGCTGGACGGCGGGATTGAGCTCAAGCCCGGCCAGCGACTCGTGGGGGAGGGCCCCTCCGTCACCGCCGGTGCGGTGGTGGCCCCGCAGCTCACCAACACCACGGACCGGCTCGACGGCGACGCCGTGCGGCTGGCCGACGGCACGACGGTTCAGAACCTGCGCATCACCGGTGCCCGCCGCGGTGCGGTCTACGGACTGGACGTGACCGAGGTCCTGGTCGAGGGCAACGACGTGGCCGGGCAGAACACGTCGTGCACGCCCGGGTTCCTGATTCCGGCGTTCATCGGCCCGACCAACGTGCCGGGCATCGGCATCCCGGTCGGTGGGGGGCTGCAGAACGGCTGGGCCGGCATCATGATCGATGTCACCGAGCGCCAGGGGGTCACCGCCACGATCGCCGACAACCTCGTACGCGATGCCGACTGTGGCGACGGCATCGACATCCGCACCGCCGGGTCGGCCTCGGCCGATGTCACGGTCCGCGGCAACGACGTGCGCTCGTTGAAGCAGGGCCCTGACTTCAAGTCGGTCCTCGCGATCGGCATGCAGGCCAGCGACACCTCCGAGCTCACCGCGATCGTCCACGACAACACCCAGTCCGATCTCGGCGACCCCGAGGAGCTGAACTTCATCCTCGCTGGATCGAACTCCGAGGGCGTCTACGTCAACGGGGTCGGCCCGTCACGCATGCACGTCACGATCACCGAGAACATCTACACCAACGACAAGGGTGTCGGGAACTTCTCAGCGAACGGGCTGGAGGTGGTCACGATGGGCAGCGGATCAGACGTCTCGGTCGTGGTTCGCGACAGCCACTTCTCCGGGTCACCGGGTGACCTCGTCGAGCACGGGGCGTTGGGCACCGATGCCCGGATGGAGATGCTGCTCGAGCGCGTCACGGTCGAGCGGTCTGCCGGGTTCGGCGACACCAAGATCTTGCCCTTCAATAATGGCGACTGCGTGGTGGCCGGCAGCCTCGGCGCCCGCAATGACGTCAGTCTCGTCGTGCGCGACAGTGTGCTCCGAGACTGCTCCAACAACGGCCTGTCAATCGGGAGCAACGTCGTCAACGGCACCGGAGCGAGCGGGCGCATCGTCGTCGAGGTCGACAACACGCAGATCACCGGCAACCGTGGCGGCAACCTGAGTGTCCGCAACTTCACGAAGCTCGACGAGTTGGTGGTCAAAGTGCAGCGCAGCAACCTGGCTGGCAGTTCGAGCTTCGGGTCCAGCATCGCCGACGTCTCGATCGAGGACTTCGGCCGGACCACGCGTTCGACGATCGACCTCGGCGGTGGCGCACTCGGCAGCGTGGGTCAGAACTGTGTCGTCGGGGGTCTGTTGGCCGCGAACGTGGTCCGGTACAAGGTGGCGGCCAAGAACACCTGGTGGGGTCGCCCCGGAGGGCCGGGTCTGCTGCGGACGCTGGCGCTCGGCGGACTGCTCAACACCGGATCGGCCCTCGCGTCAGCCCCGGCTCACTGCCGCTGACCCGTCAACTGATCCCCGTCGCGTGTCGGCCATCGAGGCTCGTGGGGCCGGTTCGCGGGTCAGGGGCGGTAGGCGCCGGGGGAGGCGCCGACCCACCGCTTGAAGGCTCGCCGGAAGGCGCTGGTCTCGCTGAACCCGACGAGCTCGGCCACCTCGTCGGTGGGCCGACCGGCCAAGAGGGCGCTGATCGAGAGGTCGCGGCGCAGGTCGTTGCGCAAGCCGCTGATGCTGGACCCCTCGGCACGCAGCAGGCGCCGCAGGTGGGGTTCGCTGTAGGCCAACGCGGAGGCGAGGTCGGAGGCGTCGGGCCACTGTCGCACCGGGGTGGCCGAGAGCGCCGCCCTCACCCGGGCGGTCAGGGTGGTCTCGTAGTCCCGCTGGGCGAAGATGTCGACCGGAGCGTTGCGCAGGTACCGGTTGAGGTCTGCTTCGGTGCGCGTGACCGGTCGGTTCATCTGGTCCTGGCTCACGACCAGTGCCGTCGTCGGGGCGTTGAACCGCGGCAGGGTCCCGAACAGGTGGAGGTACTCGCGGTCCTCGGCCGGTCGGTCGTACGGCAGCCAGACCTCGTCCAGCCGCACGGTCGACCCGGTCAGCCAGGCGCCGAACCGGTGGGTGATCATCACCGCGAGGTCAGTCAGCAGGTACTCGGGGTCGTCCAACCCGGACAGGTCGAGTTCGATCCGGGTCGAGGTGCCGCCGTCGACCAAACTCACCCGAGGCAGGCCCGGCAGGACCGGCAGGAAGTGGTCGGCGCGCCGCAGCACGTCGTTCAGGTTCGCGGCGTGGATGAGCCCGTGGCACAGCAGCGACCAGGTGCCGCGCGGGACCGGGGCGTTCCCGAGGCCGAAGAACTCGTCATTGCTCAGCCGCCACAGCGACCTCACGAAGGCGGCCAGCTGTGCGGCGGTGCACCGGCCGTGGTCGTCGGCGATCTGGGCCGCCGTGAGGTCCGCAGCGGTGAGGGGGACGGTCAGGTCGACACCGCTGTCGGCCGCCCAGCGGATCGCAGCGCGGATGACGTGCACCCCCAGGGTCGGGCCGCCCAGCACGGGGACTCCCCCGGTCGGGGGCCCGGCCGGGATGCGGTGCGTCATGGCCTCAGCCTACCCAACTGAAAAGTCACCTTGTCTTATCCGCGGTGCCGGGGGGGCGGACGTGATCGGATGGGTCACGAACACCGACCGCTGCGGTCCTGTCGAGTCGCCCCGGCCGTGCGTAGCGTCGCCACCGTGACCCCGACAACGGCCAGCGACTCCCCGCTCATCGACGACTTCGACGTCGACCAGATCGGTGTCTGGGGCGACCCGAGCACGACCGAGGTGACCGGCGACCAGATCGCGGCCTACGCCGCCGCCACCAACGATCCGCATCCGTGGCACCTCAGCGGCCGGCAGGCGCCGATCGTGTTCGCGGTCGTACCGACCTTCACCCTGATGGCCGAACGTGCCATGGCGCCGGTCCCCGACCACCTGATGCTGCGCATCCTGCACGGTGAGCAGGACATCCGCAGCCATCGGCCGATCGTCGCCGGCGACCGGCTGACCAGTCGCTCCCGGGTGGTGGGCATCCACGGCAAGTCGTCGGGCGTCGTGGTGACCACCGCGATCGAGACGGTGGACGACACCGGAGCGCCGGTCGTCAGCCAGTCGTTCGCGGGGTTCTTCCGTGGCGGGCGGTGGGAGCCGGATGCCGGTGAGGCCTTCCCCGAGCACGCCCTGTCGCCGCGGGTGTCGGCCCGTCCGGCCGACTTCGTGGTCCAGCAGCGGATCGATCCAGACCAGACCCACCGGTACGCCGCCGCATCCGGCGACCCGATGCCGATCCACACCGACGACGAGTTCGCACGGGCGATGGGGCTGCCGGGGATCATCGCCCACGGTCTCTGCACGATGGCCTTCACCTCAGTCGGTCTGGTCGAGACGGTGTGCCCCGCCGATCCCGGCCGACTGTCCCGGCTCGCGGTGCGGTTCGCCGGCATCGCCCGACCGGGGGACCAGCTGTCGACCCGGTACTTCGATCTCGGGGCGGCCGGCAGCGATGCGGCGTTCGGGTTCACCACCATGTGCGGGGACGACCCCGTCATCACCGATGGCCTCGCCGTGGTGCGCGGCCAGGAAGCGAGCACCTGATGACCGCAGCATTCGTCGCCGGCGTCGGCATGACCAAGTTCGAGAAGCCGGGGAAGCGGGAATGGGACTACCCGGACATGGCCCGGGAGTCCGGGACGGCCGCCCTGGCCGATGCGGGTCTGGAGTACGGCCAGGTCGAGGCCGCCTACGTCGGCTACGTCTACGGTGACTCCACCGCCGGGCAGCGCGCGGTCTACGAGCTGGGGCTCACCGGTATCCCCGTCGTCAACGTCAACAACAACTGCTCCACCGGGTCGACGGCCCTGTACCTGGCGACCCAGGCGGTGCGCTCCGGTCAGGTCGACGTCGCGCTGGCGCTCGGCTTCGAGAAGATGCTGCCCGGTGCATTGGCGGCCGGCTACGAGGACCGTGAGTCGCCCCTGTTGCGGCACCTGCTGGCGCTGGCCGAGCTCGAGGAGTTCGCGATGCCGGCTGCGCCGTACATGTTCGGGGCGGCGGGCCGTGAGCACATGCGCCGCTTCGGCTCGACCCCCGAGCAGTTCGCCCGGATCGCCGAGAAGAACCATCGGCACTCCGCGGCCAACCCCTACGCCCAGTTCCAGGACATCTACTCCCTGGAGCAGATCCAGGCCGCGCCGATGATCTACGACCCGCTGACCAAGTTGCAGTGCTCGCCCCCCTCGGAGGGTTCCGCCGCCGCGATCGTCGTCAGCGAGCGGTTCCTGGACGCCAACGGGCTGCGCGACCGGGCGGTGGAGATCGTCGGACAGTCGATGGTCACCGACCTGGCATCGACCTTCGAGGCCAAGAGCGCGATCACCCTGGTAGGTGCCGACATGAGCGCGACGGCCGCCCGACAGGTGTACGCGCAGGCCGGCATCACGCCCGACCAGATCGACGTGATCGAGCTGCACGACTGCTTCTCGACCAATGAACTGCTGACCTACGAGGCGCTCGGCCTGTGCGAGGAGGGCCAGGGCAGCACCCTCGTGGACGCCGACGCCACGACCTTCGGTGGCCAGGTCGTCGTGAACCCGTCCGGCGGCCTGATCTCCAAGGGTCACCCGCTCGGCGCCACCGGTCTGGCGCAGTGCGCCGAGTTGACGTGGCAGCTGCGCGGCACCGCCGGCGACCGACAGGTCCAGGGCGCCACCCTGGCGCTCCAGCACAACATCGGTCTCGGCGGCGCCGCCGTCGTGACCGCCTACCGCCCCGCTTCCTGACCCGCTCCACGAAAGGACCACGCCCGTGGCCACCAGCAACGTCTCCGCCCACCTGTCCCTGCCCCCCGAAGAGGCCTGGTCCCTGCTCTCGGACCTCTCCCGGTTCGAGGAGTGGCTCACGATCCACGACGCCTGGCGAGCGGACCCGCCCGCCGAGTTCGCAGTCGGATCGACCTTCACCCAGCAGGTCAGCGTCCTCGGCATGGCCAACGTCATCGAGTGGACCGTCGACGCCTACGATCCACCCCGGTCGCTGACGATCTCCGGCACCGGGATGGCCGGAGTCGCCATCCGGTTCGTCCTGTCGGTGGCGGCGGACGAGACCGGTTCGGTGGCCACGATCGACGCCGAGTTCACCGGTCAGATGGTGGTCGGGGCGATCGGCAGCGCGGTCGAGAAGAGCACCACCAAAGAGCTCACCGCCTCGCTGGAGACGCTGCAGGGTCTGGCCGCCTGATGGGCACGCTCGAGGGCAAGGTCGCGGTCGTCACGGGCGCCGGGCGCGGGATCGGTCGGGAGCACGCGCTGCTCCTCGCGGCCGAGGGCGCCGCCGTGGTCGTCAACGACCTGGGTGGCGACTCGACCGGCGACGGCGCCGACGCGACGCCGGCGCAGGAGACGGTCGCGCTGATCGAGGCGGCCGGTGGCCGGGCAGTGGTCAACGGCGGCAACGTGGCCGACTGGGCCGACGCCGATGCGCTCGTCGAGCAGGCCGTCGACACCTTCGGCGGACTCGACGTGCTGGTCAACAACGCCGGGATCCTGCGAGATGCGTACATCGCCGCGACGACGGAGGCCGAGTGGGACGCGGTCATCGCGGTGCACCTGAAGGGTCACTTCGGGCCGTTGCGCCACGCCGCCGCCTGGTGGAAGTCGCAGGCCAAGGCCGGGTCACCGGTCGCTGCCTCGGTCATCAACACGGCGTCGGCGTCCGGCACCTTCATGCCGAACGCGGGCCAGGCCAACTACGGCTCCGCCAAGGCGGGCATCGCTGCGCTGACCCTGGTGGCGGCCGACGAGCTGGCCCGTTTCGGCGGGCGGGCGAACTGCATCGCGCCGATCGCCCGCACCCGGCTGACGCTGCAGACGCCGGGCTTCGGTGCGATGTTCGCCGAGGAGGTCCCCGAGGGAGAACTCGACACGCTCGGCCCGCAGAACATCTCGCCGCTGGTGGCCTACCTGGCATCCGACGCCTGCACCCTGACCGGCAAGGTCTTCGCGGTCCAGGGTGGCAACATCACCGAGCTGCAGGGGTGGACGGGCGCGCGGTCGGCCGACACCACCGATGCGTGGTCGATCGGGTCGGTCGCGGCTGCCGTGTCCGACTGGACCTGACCCCTTCTCGCGTACCGCGCGATTGGTGGAGGTCGTGCGTTCACCTCCCGCAACCCGTTGTCCTGTCTTCCTGTCCTGTCCACGGCCCCGTCAGTCGCGTCGGGAGCCAACTGAAGCCGATCATCAGCGGGGGGACTGGTTCCCCCGCATAGAACGGCGTCGACGACGGAGCGAGGAGAGATCCGCGATCGCGACTCTCACTTCGCGGCCGTGGCGGTGGCGGGAGCCCCTACGTGATCGACCCCACGCCTCGGGGGCTTGCCTCGACGAGAGTGAAGGCAACTCGTGTCGAGAGCGAGCGGCGCAGTCGAGATCGACCACGGTCACGCATGCTCGGACTTCTGAAGCCGCCGCTCGATATGCACGGCCATGCGGGTGGCCGACGAGGGCAGCAGCCGAACGATCCGGTCGACGACGATCGCGTCCTGGCCGACCCGGATGCGGGGGCGTCCCTTTTCGACACCGTCGACGATGATCCGTGCCGCCCGCTGCGGGTCCATCGTCAGCAGTTTCTCGCGATAGGTACGTGCTCTGGCTTCCTTGGCCGGAGTGATCTCGACCCCGGCGGCGCGGGCGTGGGCGACCGCGCTGTCGGCGATGTTGGTGGCGACGCCACCGGGGTGTACGACGGAGACGCGGACGGGATGCCGGTCGAGGAGCATCTCAGTGCGTAGGCTCTCGGTGAATCCGCGCACGGCGAACTTCGATGTGCAGTAGTGGGACATCCCCGGGAGTGCCAAGTACCCGTTCATGCTGGACACGTTGACCACGTGCCCATCGCCGGAGGCGATCAGGTGCGGCAAGAACGCCTGGGTGCCGTGGACGACTCCGTGCAGGTTGACGCGGAGCACCCGCTCGTAGTCCGCCCACTCGCTGTCGAGGATCAGACTGTTGAAGGCGATGCCGGCGTTGTTGAAGATCTGGTGCACCTGGCCGAAGTGATCCGCGACCTCGGCTGCGTACTCCCGGACGGCGTCCCGCTCACCCATGTCGACCACCGCCTGGTGTAGTTCGCCGCGGCACAGGGAGGACGTCTCCTTGAGGGCGTCCTCGCTCAGGTCGCACCCTGAGACCCGGGCGCCGCGCGCGCTCAGCTCGATCGCCAATGCCCGGCCGATGCCTGAGCCGGCTCCGGTGATGACGGCGACCTTGTCGCGGACAGGATGGGTTCTCATCTCGGTGCTCCTTGGGTCTGTACGCGGTTCGGCCCGGCGCCGCGGGCCGCGGGACCGGAGAACGTCAGGTGATCGTCGGCGATCTCGCCACGGCGTATCAGTTTGCGGTCCTCCAGGAACTCCTTCGACATCAGCCACGGGGCGGCTGGGCCCTGTCGGGGGAGTTCGGCAAGGGAACGCTGCACGTAACCGGCGCCGAAGTCGAGCAGCGGCTGGGTCGGCATGTCCGGGTCGGCGACGGCGTACACGGTGTCGTGTCCGTGCTGGTCCATGTGGGTGAGCAGCTGGCAGAAGTACTCGCACAGCAGACCCACCTTGAGTGTCCATGACGAGTTCGTGTAGCCGATCGCCATCGCGAAGTTCGGTACGCCGCTCAGCATCGTGCCGCGATGGACGACGGTCTCGGACGGGACGACCGGACGTCCGTCAACGGCCAGATCCATCCCTCCGAAGACCTGCAGGTTGAGCCCCGTGGCGGTGATGATGATGTCGGCCTCCAACTGGCGACCGCTTTCCAGGAGCAGGCCGGTCTCGGTGAAGGTCGCGATTCGGTCGGTGACCACGGAGGCCTTGCCCTGTCTGATCGTGCGAAACAGGTCTCCGTCCGGCACCGCGCAGACACGTTGGTCCCACGGGTCGTAGGGCGGGTTGAAGTGCTCGTCGACAGGGAATCCGTCGGGCAGTTGTTTGCTGTTGACGGTGCGGATCAGCCGTCGCGCGGCTCTCGGGAACCGTTGGCAGAGCCTGTACACCAGACGCTGCTGCTCGATGTTCTTGCGACGGATCGCCGCGTACCCGCGTTTCTCCCCGAGAACCTTGATGAATGGGGCGGCGAGCGGATCCTCCTTCGGCACCGGGAGGACGTAGGTCGGCGTGCGTTGCAGCATCGTGATCTGCTCGACCTCCTCGGCCATGGCCGGGATCAACGTGATCGCGGTGGCGCCGCTGCCGATGACGACGACCTTCTTGCCGGTGTAGTCGAGGTCTGCGGGCCAGTGCTGCGGGTGGACGATCTGACCCCTGTAGCTCTCGCGGCCGATGAACTCCGGCGTGTAGCCCTCGTCGTACCGGTAGTAGCCGCCGGCGCAGAAGATCCACCCGGTGGTCAGGTGACTGCGCTGACCGGTGTCGGTCCGTTCGATCTCGACCATCCAACGGGCATCGTCGTTCGACCAGTCCGCGGAGACGACCCGGTGGTAGTAGCGAACGTGCTGATCAACGCCGTGCTTACTGGCAGTGGCCCGAAGGTAGTCGAGGATCTTCGAAGCTGAGGCGATGGACTCCTTGTCCCGCCATGGCTCGAACTCGTAGCCGAACGTGTACAGGTCCGAGTCCGAGCGGACTCCGGGGTACCTGAACAGGTCCCACGTCCCACCCGAGGCGCCGCGGGCCTCGAGGATCGCGAATGACCTCGCGGGGTGCTCGACCTTCAGGTATCGGCCGGCACCGAGCCCGGAGAGGCCGGCACCGACCACCAGCACATCGAGGTGCTCCACCTCGGGGGAAGTGGTCATGCCCGACCGCCGGTCAGGCGTTCCGAACTGTTCTCCCGGCGGTGCGGGGAGTGCAAACGAGGCTGAGGCTGACGACGGCCGACGCCGCTGGTGGTTGCGGCGGTGGTGGTCGGCTGACTGATGGGCTTCTCCGAGGGCCCATCATCTGGAGGCGGACCCGATCCTGTCATTTGAAAAGATCGCATGCCGAACTGTATCGACTACGGGGGAGCGATGTGAAGCGCCCAGGTAGTTTGCCGCTCGCCCGTCCGAATGCGGGGGCGGGTTCGCCTCCCTCGCGAGCAGACGTTCGTCAAGGAGCGAAGCGAGCGTGAGGGCGAGGAACGAGCCCGAGGCGTTCACGTGCGCGGGGGTTCGCCTCGCTGCGCTGCAGGTGTTGTTCTTGGCTGACCTGGGGTTGGCTGGCAGGGCTAATCGTCGTGTGTCGTCGTGGTCGTGACTCATCGCTGCGTTGACCCCTGAGGGGTGTCATGCGTGAGACTCGTCCGGTCGTGGCGGCGGCCGGTGACCAGCCCTGCGGGGTTGCGTCGCGCGGCCGACTGGATTCGCGGACACCCGCATCCGCCACGACCCCGCGACCCGCGACTACCTCAACAGGAGACGAGCAGAAGACCTGACAGACCGCCGCACCCGACGAATCATCAATCGCCACCTCGCCCGAAACATCTACCGACTCCTCGAGCAACCGCCGGGCCACCTGACAGCCGCTTGACCAACAGAGAAGCGTCTCACGCCCTCGCAGGCTCGGGCTGGCGAGAAGGCCTCTACGCCCACGCTCGTCCCCGGCGAACGGGGGTCAGTCCGTGACCCAGGTCGCGGCCTCGGCGAGGGACTGGCGGGGGGTGCGGAACGAGTTGGCGGCGTGCTCGGGGTCGGCGTACCCGAACGAGACGCCGGCCACGACGAGCCGGTCGTCGCCGAGACCGAGGAAGTCCCGCACGAACGGCGCCTGGCTGGCCAGCGCGGCCTGGGCGACGGTCGCGACGCCGTGGGCCTCCGCGGCCAGCAGGAACGTCTGCAGGAACAGCCCGCAGTCGATCGCCCCGTAGGTGCCCAGCTGCGCGTCGGTCGTGATGATCGCGGCGTGCGGGGCGTCGAACAACTCGAAGTTGCGCAGCATCTCGACCGCGGAGCCCAGCCGGTCGCCCTTCTCGACGCCGACCGCCTCGTACAGCTGCCAGCCGGTGGCACGGCGACGCTCCCGGTACACGCCCTCGTAGGCGGCCGGGAACGGCAGGTCGGAGTTCTCCGAGGGGTCGGAGGTGATCGCCGCGACCATCCCGGTGCGGAACCGCTCGACCGCCTCGCCGCCGATGACGTGCACGTGCCACGACTGGCTGTTGCACCACGAGGGGGCGTGCAGCGCGGTACCGATGATGCGTTCGACGACGGCCGGGTCGACCGGGTCGGGGCGGAAGCCACGGCAGCTGCGGCGGGCGCGGACGAGCTCGTCGAAGGACGAGGCGGGGGCGGTCGACGTCATGGCTGCGAGGATACGTTCCCGTATCGCGTCAGGTCGCGACCCGGTCCCCCCGGGTGTAGACGTTGAATCGTCCACCGCGCGAGAACCCGACCAGCGTCAGCCCGATCCGGTCGGCCAGGTCGACGGCCAACGACGACGGTGCGCTGACCGCGGCGAGCACCGGGATCCCGGCCATGCCGGCTTTCTGCACCAGCTCGAACGACGCCCGACCGGACACCTGCAGCACCGACCCGGCCAGCGGCAACCTGTCCTCGCGGAGCGCCCATCCCACGACCTTGTCGACCGCGTTGTGCCGGCCCACGTCCTCCCGCACCACCAGCGGGGCGCCGGCGGTGTCGAACAGTCCCGCGGCGTGCAGACCACCGGTGTCGTCGAACCACCGCTGCTCGGCCCGCAGTGCATCGGGCAACCCGGCGAGCACGTCGGCGGACACCGCGACCGGATCGGCTCCCACGTCGAACGACGACGCCGTCTCGACGGCCTCGATCGACGCCAGCCCGCACAACCCGCACGAGCTGGAGGTGAACACGTGGCGGTCACGGGCGTGGGCCACGAGCGCGCCGGGACCGGTGACGCTGGCGTCGATGACGTTGTAGGTGTTCCCACCGTCCCCGTCGACCGCGCCGGCGCAGTAGCGCATCGCCGCGAGCCCGTCGGCGGAGCGGACGACGCCCTCGGAGACGAGGAAGCCGGCGACCAGGTCGAAGTCGTCGCCGGGGGTCCGCATCGTCACGCTGAACGACCGGCCCTCGACCCGCACCTCGAGCGGCTCCTCGGTGACCAGGGAGTCGTGCCGGGGCTGTCGGGACCGGCCCACCTCGACCCGCTCCAGCCGCCGTCGCTGGACGGGCTTGGTCATCGCCGCTCCTCCTCGTGCCTCGTGCGACCGATCATGACACGATCGCCACAGGGGCGTCGGACGGCGACCCGGGCGGGCGGACGACATGGCTGACGAGACCGACCGGCAGGTCGAGAACATCGACGAGTCGCGTCTGGAGGTCGGGCGGCCCAAGAAGCGAGCGGCCGGCGTTCCCGCCGTCAGGCACTCGCTGCAGATGTCGGTGCAGCAGATGGGCGTCAAGCGGACCGCGCTGACGCTGCTGAAGGTCAACCAGACCGACGGCTTCGACTGCCCCGGCTGCGCCTGGCCCGAGCACGACCAGCGGCACACCGCGGAGTTCTGCGAGAACGGCGCGAAGGCCGTCGCCGAGGAGGCCACCCGCCGCCGGGTCACGCCGGAGTTCTTCGCCGAGCACTCGCTCCAGGACCTGCGCGAGTGGGACGACTTCGCCCTCGGGCAGCAGGGGCGGCTGACCCACCCGATGCTGCTGGAGGCGGGTGACACCCACTACCGGCCGGTCACGTGGGAGCGGGCGTTCGACGTGGTCGCCGAGGAGCTGGCCGCGCTGGACACCCCGGACGCCGCGACGTTCTACACGTCCGGCCGCACCTCCAACGAGGCGGCGTTCCTCTACCAGCTGTTCGTGCGTGGCTTCGGCACCAACAACCTGCCGGACTGCTCGAACATGTGTCACGAGTCCAGCGGGTCGGCCCTCGGCGACACGATCGGGATCGGCAAGGGCAGCGTCAGCCTGGAGGACGTCGAGCAGGCCGACGTCATCGTGATCGCGGGCCAGAACCCCGGCACCAACCACCCGCGCATGCTGACCTCCCTGGAGAAGGCCAAGGCTGCGGGCGCGACGATCGTGGCGGTCAACCCGCTGCGGGAGGCCGGCCTGCTGAACTTCGCGAACCCGCAGAAGGCCCGCGGCGTCGTCGGCCGGGGGACCGACCTGGCCGACGAGTTCCTGCAGGTCAGGCTCGGCGGCGACCAGGCGCTGTTCCAGGCGCTCGCCGCGATCCTGGTCGAGATCGACACCGCGTCGCCGGGCGCCGCGCTCGACCACGAGTTCATCGCCGCGCACACCGACGGGCTCGACGACTTCCTCGCGGGCCTGGCGACCCTCGACTGGGCGACGGTGCACGAGGCCACCGGGCTGGCCGAGGCCGACATCCGCCGCGTCGCCGGGATCCTCGCCGGGTCCCGCCGGACGGTCATCTGCTGGGCGATGGGGCTCACCCAGCACCCGCACGCCGTGGCGACGCTGCGCGACGCGGTCAATCTGCTGCTCCTGCAGGGCAACATCGGGCGACCCGGCGCGGGGGTGTGCCCGGTGCGTGGCCACTCCAACGTGCAGGGCGACCGCACCATGGGGATCTGGGAGAAGATGCCCGAGGAGTTCCTGGACGCGATCGACGACGAGTTCGGCTTCCGGTCACCGCGTGAGCACGGTCTCGACACGGTCGACTCGATCCGCGCCATGCGGCGCGGTGACGTGCGCGTGTTCATGGGCCTCGGGGGCAACTTCGTCCGGGCGACACCGGACTCCGCCGCCACCGAGGAGGCGCTGGCCTCGCTGGACCTCACGGTGCAGGTGTCGACCAAGCTGAACCGGTCCCACGTCGTGACCGGTCGCCGGGCGCTGATCCTGCCGACGCTCGGCCGGACCGAGGTCGACGAGCAGGCGACCGGACCCCAACGCGTGAGCGTCGAGGACTCCATGAGTGCGGTGCACGCCTCGGTCGGGAGCCTCGAGCCCGCGTCACCACACCTGCGCAGCGAGGTGGCGATCATCGCCGGCATCGCCGAGCGGGTCCTGGCGGGCCGGACCGACGCGCCCCGGGTCGACTGGTCGGCGCTGCGCGGCGACTACCGCCGCATCCGGGAGTCGATCGCCCGGGTCGTCCCGGGCTTCGAGGACGTCGAGCGACGGCTCGACCGCCCGGGCGGCTTCGTGCTGCCGCACCCGCCGCGGGACGAGCGACGCTTCGAGACCTCGACCGGACGGGCGCACTTCACGCGCAACGAGGTGACCTACCCGGTCGTGCCGCCGGGTCGCCTGCTGCTGCAGACCCTGCGGTCGCACGACCAGTTCAACACCACCATCTACGGGCGCGACGACCGGTACCGCGGCATCACGGGTGGCCGGCGGGTGGTCTTCGTGCACGCCGACGACCTCGCCGCCCAGGGCCTGGTCGACGGCGACCACGTCGACCTCGTGTCGGAGTTCGCCGACGGGGTCGAACGCCGCGCCGAGCGGTTCCGCGCGGTGGCCTACGACACCCCCCGGGGGTGCGCGGCCGCCTACTACCCCGAGACGAACGTGCTGGTCCCGCTGGACGCGGTGGCGAAGGACAGCAACACCCCGGCGTCGAAGTCGGTCGTCATCCGGCTGGAGCCGGTGACCTGAGCCCGGCGGATCCGCTTCAGCCGGGCCATTCGTCGGCGAGCCGCTGGAGCCGCGCGACCAGGTCGGCCGGGTCCATCGACGGGTCGGTGGCCGAGGCGCGTCCGGCGGCCCATCCGAGCAGATAGGTGCTGACCGGCGCTGCCGGGCGGACGACGCCGCGAGCCGCTGCGCCTGCGAGGTCCAGCACGACGGTCGGGTCCAGCGGCACGTCGGTCAGCCCCAGCTCGGTCACGACGTGTCGCCACCAGCGCACGACGACGTCGTCGGGTCCGCCGGCAGCGGTCGCCGACCCGCCCGCCGGAGGCAGCACGACCCCGAGCGCCTCGGCTTCGGCCGGTGTGTCGACGTCCTGGACCAGCCGGGGATCGACGTCCACCCCCTCGAGCTCCAGCGGTTCGAGCAGGTCGAGGAGCGCCCGCCCCGCCGGGGGTCCGAGCCGTGCGGCGGAACGACGCAGCGAACCGAACCGGTGCACGCCGGCAGCCCAGTGCCGTCGCCCGTCGGTGACCGCCACCCGCCCGTCGTGCGCGGGGGGCGCAGCCATCAGGGCGGCGACCAGCTCGTCGACGGCGGGGACGTCAGCAGCCACCACGAGCACCAGGGCGTGGTCGCTGACCGGCACGCCCCGTGCGAGCGCGGTGAGTCCGGCGACGAGGGCGGCGGCCGGGCCCCCGAACGGCGGGTCCTCCTGCACCACCACGACGTCACGCGGCACCTCACGGTCCGGTCCCACGACCACGACCCGGTCGGCGACGGCGGCCACGGCGTCGACCGTGCGGTCGACCAGCGACCGGCCGTCCTTCGTGGCGAGCAGCTTGTCCGTGCCGCCCAGGCGCCGGGAGCGACCCCCGGCGAGCACCACGGCCAGCACCCCGGGTGCGGTGTCCACGGCTCAGCCCTCGCTGCCCGTGTCGGCGGTCCTCGACGGCCGCCAGCACACCGCGAGCATGCCGACCGCGCCGGCGACGCCCACCGCGAACGCGCCGACCCCGTACTCCCACCCCGCGAGCTCCAGACCGAACGCGTCGTCGAGCGAGTAACGACCGGGCCCGACCATCGCGAGCGCCGTGAGCGAGGCGGCGATCACGAGTACGTACTCGTAGCCCTCCTTGAAGATGAAGAACCCGTTGGAGCGGTGCACGGTGAAGAAGGCCGTCGCCATCACCCCGATGCAGGCCGCCGCCGCCGCGGGGGTGAAGAGGCCGACCACCAGGGCGATGCCGGCGGCGAGCTCCAGGTAGGTCGACACCGCCGCCTGGAACCGCGGCCACCGCAGGCCGATGCCCTCGAACCACGAGGCGGTGCCGGCCAGTCCTCCGGCACCGAAGCCGTGGTTCCAGCCGTGCAGGACGAAGGTGGCGCCGAGCACGACCCGAAGGACGAGGGCTGCGAGGTCGTGGTCCATGGGAGGGCCTTCCGTTCGGCTCAGTCGAGGCTGGAG
The DNA here is from genome assembly GCF_000160775.2 of Aeromicrobium marinum DSM 15272. Classification (NCBI taxonomy): domain Bacteria; kingdom Bacillati; phylum Actinomycetota; class Actinomycetes; order Propionibacteriales; family Nocardioidaceae; genus Aeromicrobium; species Aeromicrobium marinum. The sequence continues at coordinate 189,252 of NZ_CM001024.1, forward strand.
ATGAACGACGCGACGGCTCCGGTGAAGGCGTCGTTGTCGTCCGCGGCCGCGGTGTGGCTCGCGCCCGCCAGGTCGACGATACGGGCGTCCGGCACGGTGGCGGCGAACTCGCGCACCCCGGCCTCGCTGACGACGTCGGACATCATGCCCCGCACCAGCAGCACGGGCATCGTGAGGTCCGGGCCGAGCTCGTGGAGATGGTCGAGCTGTTGGCCGAACGGCAGCCCGCGCTGGGTGAGCAGCTGGGGGTCCCAGTGCCAGTGCCACCGGCCGTCCTCGCGCAGGCGCAGGTTCTTGCGCAGGCCCGGGGTGACGCCCCGACGGGGCCGGTGCGGCATGTACGCGGCGATCGCGTCGGCCGCCTCCTCCAGCGTCGCGAAGCCCTCGGGTGCGCTGCCGAGGAAGGCATGGATGCGCTGCACCCCGGCGGTCTCGGTGTGGGGGACCACGTCGACCATCACCAGCGCGCGCAGGTCGTCACCCATCCACGCCGCGGCCTGCAGCCCGGTGAGCCCGCCGAGGCTGGCCCCGACGATGACCAGGGGGCGGTCGAGCTCGGCGGCGACGTCGACCACGTCGCGGGCGATGGTGGTGGTGTCGTAGTTCCCGGCCGGGTCCCAGTCGCTGTCACCGTGCCCGCGGTGGTCGAGCGCGACCGTCGTGTGGCCGGTGGCGGCCAGGTGCTCGCCCGCGGACTTCCAGGAGTGGCGCGTCTGGCCGCCCCCGTGCAGGAGCAGCACCGTCCCGGCGGCGTCGGGCACCGTCCACACGTCGGCGGCGAGACGGAGCCCGTCCCGCGTCTCGTAGGTGCGGGCCGTCGTGGTGACCACGTCGGTCCCGGTCAACGGTCGGAGAACGTCGGGGTCCGCTTCTCTCGGAAGGCCGCGGCTCCCTCGGCGAAGTCGTCGGCGCCGAGCAGGACCATCTGGCCGTCACGCTCCAGCTCGAAGGCCGCGTCGAGGGCGCCGAGCGTGGCAGAGTTGATGGCCTGCTTGGTGCGCGCGTACGCGGCCGGCGGACCGGCGACCAGGTGGTCGAGGACCGCCCGGACCTCGGCGTCGAACACCTCGGGATCGTGCACCGCGGCCACGAGTCCGGCGGCCTTCGCGTCCGTGGCGCTCAGCCGCTCGGCCAGCAGGGCCATCCGCATGGCCGTGGCGCGGCCGACGGAGGCCGCGACGAGCGCCGAGGCACCGCCGTCGGGCATCAGCCCGATCTTGGTGAACGCCAGCATGAAGAACGCCGCGCTGCTGGCCACGGTGAGGTCGGCGGCGAGCGCGATCGGTACACCCACCCCGGCGCACGGGCCCTGCACGACCGACACCACCGGCAGCCGGGAGTCGCGGATGACCCCGACCAGCCGGTTGGCCGCATCGATCGTGGCGGTCGAGGGGTCGCCGGCCTGCTCGTCGGGGTCGAGGTCGGCCCCCGAGCTGAACGCCCGGCCCTCCCCACGCAGCACGACCACGCGGGCGTCGGCGTGGGAGGCGGCTCCCTCGACGAGGTCGGCGAGGTCGTGGAGGACCTGGTCGTTGACCGAATTGAGGGAGTCCGGGCGACGGATGGTGACGGTCAGGACTCCTGCGTCGAGAACGGCCTCGACCTCGGTGCCGGTTCGGGTTCCGTGCTGGGTGCTCATGGGGTTCTCCTGACGATCAGCGGGGCGCCATGCGGATGGCGCCGTCGAGCCGGATGGTCTCGCCGTTCAGCATCGGGTTGGCCACGATGTGCGCGGCCAGCGCACCGAACTCGGCCGGGTCGCCCAGTCGGCTCGGGTGCGGGACCTGGGCGCCCAGCGAGGCCTTGGCGTCCTCGGGCAGCGACGCGAGCAACGGGGTGTCGAACAGGCCCGGCGCGATCGTCATCACCCGGATGCCGGTCTTCGCGAGGTCGCGCGCGATCGGCAGGGTCATGCCGACGACCCCTCCCTTGGAGGCGGAGTAGGCGGCCTGCCCGATCTGGCCGTCGAAGGCGGCGACGGAGGCGGTGTTGACGATGACGCCGCGCTCCTCGCCCAGCGGTTCGAGGGCCGACATGCGGGCGGCGGCCAGCCGGATCACGTTGAAGGTGCCGATCAGGTTGATCTCGATGATCCGCTGGAACTTGTCGAGCGGGTACGGGGCGTTGTCACGCCCGACGGTCTTGATCGCGTCGCCGGTGCCGGCGCAGTTGACGACGGCCCGCAGGTCGCCGAGCTCGGCCGCGACGTCGAGCGCCGCGGAGACGGCCGCCTCGTCGCGCACGTCGGCGGCGGCGAACCGGGCGTTCTCGCCGAGCTCGGCGGCGACGTCGTCACCGGGGGAGCCGGGCAGGTCGAGCATGACGACCTTCGCGCCGGCCGCGAGGAGGGCGTGGGTGGTGGCGAGGCCGAGGCCGGAGGCGCCGCCGGTGACGAGCGCGACCTGGTGGTTGATGTCCATGGGGATTCCTTCGGTGTGGGGAGCGGGGTTCAGGAGACCAGCGTGGGGAGGCGACCGATGATGGCCTCGGCGTCGGCGATGACCTCGTCGACCACGTCCGCCACGGGGGCGACGGCGTGGATCAGACCCTGGGTCTGGCCGGCCCACCACATGCCGCCCTCCATCTCGCCCTTGGTCAGGACCTCGGAGCGGCCGCGGGCGCCGGAGGCCAGCTCCGCGATGTCGTCGAACGTGGCGTCCGGGCGTTCGGAGATCTCCACGATCTGCTCCGACACGCTGTTGCGCACGACCCGGGCGGTGTTGTGGAACCGGCGGAACACCAGCACGGTGTCGCGCTCGTCGTTGGCGACGATCTGGTCCTTCACGTTCTGGTGGATCGGGGCCTCCGTGGTGGCCATGAAGCGGGTGCCCATGTTGACGGCGCACGCCCCCAGCGCGAGCGCGGCGGCCAGGCCCTGACCGTTCGCGATGCCGCCCGAGGCGATCACCGGGATCGACAGCTGCCGGACGGCGGCGGGGATGAGGATCAGGCCGGGCACGTCGTCCTCGCCGGGGTGGCCGGCGCACTCGAAGCCGTCGATGCTGATCGCGTCGACGCCCTTGCGCTCGGCCGACAGGGCATGACGCACGCTCGTGGCCTTGTGGATCACCTTGATGCCCGCGGCCTTGAAGTCCGGCAGGTGCGGCGCGGGGCTGGAGCCGGCCGTCTCGACCACCGTGATGCCGGCCTCGACGATGACGGCGCGGTACTCGTCGTAGGGCACCGGGTCGATCGTCGGCAGGATCGTGAGGTTGACGCCGAACGGTCGGTCGGTCATCTCGCGGGTGCGGGCGATCTCGGCGGCCAGCGCCTCCGGGGACGGCTGGGTCAGCGCGGTGAGGAAGCCCAGCGCCCCGGCGTTGGCGACGGCCGAGATCAGCTCTGCGGTGCCCAGGCCGGTCATGCCTCCGCACACGATCGGGTGGTCGACGCCGAACTGCTCGGTGAACTCGGTACGGATCATGCGGGGGTCCTCTCGGGGGACGGTCGGTCGGTGCGGCCCTGGATGCCGGACGTGATCAGCAGGGCCAGCTCGTGGAAACAGGTGGCGTCGTCGAGCCCGGTGGCGGCCTCCATCTCGCCGCGTTGGATCGCGGCCATGACGAGCGCGGCGACGTTGCCGGTGAACTCGGGACGGACGTGGGAGCGGGGGGCGGCTTCCTGGACGAGGTCCTGCAGCCGTCGCGCCGCGAGCCGGGTGTTCTGGCGGTAGATCTCCCGCGCGGGGACGAACGTGTCGAGGTCGGCGTAGTACTGGGGGCCGGCCGGGGCGAGCTCGGCGGAGATCGCGTCGAGGTAGGCGGCGATGCGACCGACCGGGTCGGTGGTGGCGGCGACGGCGGCCTCGACGGCGTCCGTCGACCGCCGGAAGGCGGCCCGCACGACCGTCAGGATGACCTGCTCCTTGCTCGGGGCCACCTGGTACAGCGTGGTCTTGGAGCAGTTCAGTCGTCGGGCCAGGTCCTCGACGCTGAAGCGCAGGAATCCCTCGGCGAGGAACAGCTCGACCAGCTCGTCGAGCAGCTCCTCGCGACGGTCTGCCGGCGCCTCGCGGTCGATCACCCCAGGACAGTACCAGCGGCGGTGCCTGGGTACTACGTCCGGTACTGAGCCGGGCTAGGCTGACGCCATGCCCGCCGAACGCCTGCTGCCGTCAGACGACGCCGCCGACCTGGTCGACCTCACCCGCACGATCGTCGACAAGGAGCTGCGGCCCCGCGTCGACGAGGCCGAACGGTCCGCGACCTTCCCGCGGGAGGTCTTCCGCACCCTCGGGCGAGCCGGTCTGCTGGGCCTGCCGTACCCCGAGGAGCTGGGCGGCGGCGGCCAGTCGTACGAGGTGTACCTGCAGGTGGTCGAGGAGATCGCCTCGGCGTGGGCGGCCGTGGGCGTCGGCGTCAGCGTGCACGCGCTCTCGTGCTTCGGCCTGTCGCACGCCGGCACCCCCGAGCAGCAGCAGCGCTGGATGCCCGACCTGCTGGCGGGTGACCTGCTGGGGGCGTACTGCCTGTCCGAGGCGCACGCGGGGTCGGACCCGGCGGCGATGCGCACCACCGCCGTCCGCGACGGCGACGAGTACGTCATCAACGGGGCGAAGGCCTGGACGACCCACGGCGGCGAGGCGGACGTCTACAAGGTCATGGCCCGCACCTCCGACACCGGCGGACGGGGCATCTCGTGCTTCCTGGTCCCGGCCGGCACGCCGGGCCTCACCGCCGACAACCCCGAGCAGAAGATGGGGCTGATGAGCTCCACCACGGCCACGATGCTGTTCGAGGACGTCCGCATCCCGGCCGACCGACGGCTCGGCGAGGAGGGTCAGGGCCTCTCGATCGCGCTGGCCGGCCTCGACGCCGGTCGGCTGGGCATCGCGGCGGTCGCGACCGGCGTGGCCCAGGGCGCGCTGGACGTCGCGCTGGCGTACGCCAAGGAGCGGGAGGCCTTCGGCCGGCCGATCGTCGACCACCAGGGACTGACGTTCCTGCTCGCCGACATGGCCGCCGCCGTGGAGTCGGCGCGGGCGACGTACCTGCACGCCGCCCGGTTGAAGGACGCAGGTCGGCCCTACGCGCGCCAGGCATCCATCGCCAAGCTCGTCGCCACCGACAACGCCATGCGGGTCACGACCGACGCCGTGCAGGTGCTCGGGGGCGCGGGCTACACCAAGGACTTCCCGGTGGAGCGGTACATGCGGGAGGTCAAGGTCATGCAGATCTTCGAGGGCACCAACCAGATCCAGCGCCTGGTGATCGGCCGCGACCTCGCCCGGTGAGGCTGGGTGGGCGTGGTCTCGAGGGCGCTCGTTCCTCGCGCCACCTCAACCACCGGGGTGACCTTCGGGTGGTTGAGGTGCGAGCCTGCGAGCCTCGAAACCACCGGTCACCCGCGCCGGTCTGCCATGATCGGGCGCATGCCCCGCTGGATCTGTTTCGTCCCCGTGCTCGTCGGCGGCGTCGCCTACGGGATCTTCGGCCACCCGACCCTGCCGATCGTGCAGTTCGAGCTGGCCGGCGACGCCCTCACCGCGGCTGAGCTCGCTGCCGGGCGTGAGGACGAGTTCCGGGCCGCTCTGGTCGTGGACTGGGTGGCCTTCATCCCCGGCTACGTGCTGACGGCGGTGCTGCTGTCGACCCGGCTCGGCCGCCGCGGGCTCGCCGGGCTCCTCGTGGTCGCCGCGGTGGCGGCGGGACTGTTCGACGTGGTCGAGAACGCCCGGCTGTGGAGCGGACTGGAGGACGGCACGGATGCGGCCTTCCAGCAGGCGAGGGCTTTCGCGCTGGCGAAGTTCGGCCTGCTGACCGTCGTGCTGGCCCTCGGTGTCGTGGCGGTGGCGCGGCGGCGGCCCGCTAACCTCTCCCCGTGACCCGACGGCGACGCCTGCTGAACCGTTCCGTGCACGCGGTCCACCGGTGGGTCGACCGGGTCGGCGAGATCGTGCCCGGGACGGACCGCGCCGACGAGTTCGGCTCGTTCGGCGCCGGCAGCGCCATCGGGTTCCCGGCCGCCACCCTCATGGGCCTGGAGTCGATCCACGTCGGGTCGAACACCCTCATCGGGCGCCACGTCACCTTGTCGGTCGGCTACGGCGCGCTCTGGAGCACCCGGCCCGAGCGCGGTCTGGTGATCGGCGACCACTGCGTCATCGGCGCCCGTTCCAGTCTCACCGCCCACGCCTCCATCGAGCTGGGGGACGGTGTCTGGTGCGGCCAGGACGTCTTCGTCTCCGACGCGAGCCACGGCTACCAGGATCCCGGGCTCCCGGTGGGCGAACAGTTCGGCGAGCACCTGCCGGTGTCGGTCGGGGCCGGCTCCTGGATCGGTCACGGGGCGATCGTGCTGCCCGGGACGCGACTCGGGCGCAACGTCGTCGTGGCCGCAGGATCGGTCGTGCGCGGCGTGGTGGACGACCACACCGTGGTCGCCGGGGTCCCGGCCCGCGTGGTGCGCCGGCTCGAGCCCGGGGTCGGCTGGGTGGGCCCGGGCGGCGACGTGCGACCGGTCACCGACCAGGCCGCCTTCTGGCGCGCCGTCTCCCCCGACTGACCTCGGCCCTCCCCTCTGCCTCCCCCGGGGCGGTGGATCTGCGACCGTATGACGGCTCTTTCGGTCCGCTGGGCACCGACGGGGCCTTTCGGTCGCGAATCCACCGCCGGTCGGGGGGGGGATCAGCCGAGGGCGGTGAGGATCTCGTCGCGGGCGGTCAGCTGGGCGGGGCCGTACCAGGTCAGCGCGCGACCCGACACGTGGACGACCGGTGCGGTGTCGAACGCCTCCGGTCCGTCGTCCGGGGTGAACACGTACGGCTCGTCGGGCAGCAGCACGACGTCGACCCGGTCGGTGTCGATCGCGCTGAGGTCGACCTGCGGGTAGCGGTCGCCGGAGTCGCCGAACACGTTGTCGAGCCCGAGGCGGTCGAGCAGGTCGCCGGTGAAGGTGCGACTGCCGACCACCATCCACGGGTCACGCCAGATGGGCACCGCGACCCGTCGCCGTCGGGCGGGGGCGGGCTGCTCCCACGCGGCCTCGGCGCGTTCGAGCCACGCGGGGACGCCCCATCCGAGGGCGAGGTCGAACAGCCTGCGCATCGAGGCGAACGACTCCGCCACGGTCTCGATCCGGGTCACCCAGACCGCGATCCCGGCCTCGCGCAGCCGCCGCACGTCGAGCTCCCGATTCTCCTCCTGGTTCGTCACCACGAGGTCGGGGCGCAGGTCGACGATCGCCGCGCGGTCGGGGTTCTTGGTGCCCCGGACCCGCGTCACCGTCAGGTCGCCCGGGTGGGTGCACCAGTCGGTGGCGCCCACCAGGGACCCGGGGCGGGTCGCGGCGATCGCCTCGGTCAACGACGGCACGAGCGACACCACCCGGGTGGCCGGCGCGGGGACGGCGACCGCATGCCCCAGGTCGTCGAGCACGGTGGTCACCGAGCGGTGGCGGAGAACGCAGCCATGGCCGCCAGGACGGCGCTGGTCAACGGAACCTCGTGGGTCCGGTACATCCCGGTGCCCCCCAGGAACGCCAGGGCCGCGAAGAATCCCTCGGCGCTGCGGAACTGGTCCCCGAACAGGTCGAACGCGTGCGGCAGGGCATGACAGACCGGCACACCGAGCCGGCGCAACCGGAAGGTGTTGAGCAGCGAGACGGCCTGGTGGCGCATGCGGGCCTGCTGGTCGTCGAGGTGGAAGTCGAATCCGGCCCCGGGGTCGATCACGATCTCCGTGACACCGCAGGAGCGCGCCTTCTCGATCCGCTCCCCGAACGATTCCAGCATCGCGGGGACGGGGTCGGCGTCGACCGCCGGGGCGTCGACCGACCGTGCATGGCCGCCCAGGATGTGGCACAGCACCACGGCAGCGTCGGCCTCGGCCGCGAGCGCGAACATGGCGTCGTCCTGCTGGGACCCGGTCAGGTTGAGCACCTGCGCCCCGGCGCGCAGTGACGCCTCGACGACGTGCAGGTCGTAGGCCTCGACCGACACGACGATGCCGTCCGCGACGAGGTCCTCGATGACCGGGACGAGCTGTCGCACCTGGTCCTCGGGCGTGACCAGCGAGGCGGTGGACCGGCTCGACTCCGCGCCGATGTCGATGACGTGAGCCCCCTGGGCGACCTGGACCCGGGCCTTGCGGACCGCGGCGGCGGTGCCGACGGCCACGCTCTCGCGGTAGGTCGAGTCCCGCGAGAGGTTCACGATGCCCATCAGCGCGGGCTCGACATCGGTGTCGAGGAGCACCGAGCCGAGCTTGAGGGGAGCGACCGGGTGGTCCAGGTCGTCGCGGTACGTCGTGGCCAGGTCGGCCAGGTCGGACAAGGAGATCACGTCAGGTCCTTGGTGTATCGAGCCATCAGGGTGCCGTCGCTCTCGAGGAGGTGGACGAGCCGGAACCGGGCCGGGACCGCCATCGTCTCGGTCACGGAGGACTGGCTGGTGCCGACGAACAGGGGCGAGACGGTGATGTCGGCCTCGTCGACGAGGCCCGCCACCATGAGCTCGCGCAGCAGGCTGGGCCCGCCCTCGCAGACGATGCGTCGCAGGCCCCGCTCGACCAGCGCGCCGATGATCGTGGCGGGCGCGAGATCGGGGAGCAGGACCAGGTCGGCGTGCGTGCGAGCGGTGGCGATCCGTCCCGGATCGGCGTCATCGCGGCTCAGGACCACCGGGCGATGGGTGGATCCGGCCCACACCGGCAGGTCCCACGGGAGGTCGAGCGACCCGCTGAGCACGGCCAGGGTGGGTGCGCTCCGCTGGCCCGCCTCGTGGCGCTGCTGGGCGTCGGAGGCCCGGGCCGTCATCGGCGAGTAGCGCTCGCCGCGCAGGGTCCCCGCTCCGATCAGGACCACGTCGGCGTGGCGGCGCACGGCGACCAGCACGTCCCTGTCCTCCGGCGACGAGATGGACCCGCTGAGTCCGTCGGGTCCGGCCGCTGCGCCGTCGAGGGTGGTCACCATCATGGCTCGGACCCAGACGAGATCCGCGGGCCAGACGGGCCACGGGTAGAGGTCTTCGAGCTGGGCCGGTCCCACCGGCGTGCCGGGGGAGCCCGGCAGCACCTGCCGGATCGATGTCATCGTCGGGTTCAGTCCTCGGGTGGTGGGGGCGAGGCGGCGTGCGCGTCCTCCGGCGGGGCCTCGGGGGAGACCGAGAGGTCGATCTGCTCGTTGACGTACCGCAGCACCGTCGCGACGGTGGCGACGACCGGCACGGCCAGGAACGCGCCGGTGATCCCGAAGAGCGAGCCGCCCGCCAGCACCGCCAGCAGGATGACCGCGGCGTGCAGGTTCATCGTCTTGCCCTGCAGCCACGGCGACAGCAGGTTGCCCTCGAGCTGCTGGACCCCGACGAACACCAGCAGGATGACCAGTGCGTCCTGCGGGGACCCGGTCACCAGCGTCACCAGCACGGCGAGCGCCCCGGTGACGAAGGCGCCGATGATCGGGATGAAGCTGCCGAAGAAGGTCACGACGGCCAGCGGCACGGCCAGCGGCACCCCGACGATCGCCAAGGCGATGCCGATGATGGTGGCGCTGATGAGCGCCACGATGCTCTGCGTGCGGATGAACCCGCCGAGGGTCTCCCACGAGCGGCCGAGGACCTCGGTCAGGTGGTGGCCGGCGCGGCGTCCGCCGAGCGACGCCACCCAGGGGAGGAAGCGGTGACCGTCCTTGATGAACAGGAAGGTCAGGATCAGGATGACCACCAGGTTCAGGACCACCGAGGTGGCCGTGCTGATGGTCGAGAAGATGCCGGCGCTGATGGCCGCGGCGCTGTCCTGGATGCGGTCCTGCAGGGCCCCGACGGCGCGGGTGATCTGGGCGTCGGACAGCTGCATGGGCCCGTCGATCAACCAGTCCCGCACCTTCTGGAGTCCGCGGGACGCCTGGTCGGCGATGTCGGGGGCCTGACCGGCCACCTGCGGGGTGAGGATGGCGACCAGGGTCGTGATCAGCCCGAGGAAGCCGATCATGACCAGGCCGGCGGCCGCGACCGACGGCAGACCCTTGGAGCGCAGCCAGGTGACGGGCGGGGCCAGCACGGTGGAGACGATGATCGCGAGCGCGACCGGGTACCAGACCATCCAGGTCTGACCGAGGACCCACCCGACGACCACGGCGGCCAGGGCGATGGTGACGATGCGGATCGACCAGCGTTGCATGCCGTCGAACCCGTGGTCGATCACCGCGGCGCGGTCCATCACGCGCGGCTGCTCGGGGTCCGGTCGGTTCACCGCACCAGCCTAGCCATCCGTCGGCAGCCCGCCCGTCGGCAGACGCCAGTCGACCGGCGCGGCTCCCTTCTGCGCCAGCAGGTCGTTGGCGCGGCTGAAGGGCCGTGATCCGAAGAACCCGCGTGACGCCGACAGCGGGCTCGGGTGGGCCGAGGCGATCTGCGGGGTGTCGCCGAGCAGCGGGGACAGGGCCTGCGCGTCGCGTCCCCACAGGATCGCGACCAGTGGACCGCCCCGGGCGACCAGGGCACGGATCGCCTGCTCGGTGACCCGCTCCCATCCCTTGCCGCGGTGGCTGGCCGGGTTGCCCGGCCGCACGGTCAGCACCCGGTTGAGCAGCAGCACCCCCTGGTCGGCCCAGGCCGACAGGTCCCCGTGCGGCGGAGCGGGGATCCCGAGGTCCGCGGTCAGCTCGGTGTAGATGTTGGTCAGGCTGCGCGGCAGCGGTCGGACGTCGGGCGCGACCGAGAACGACAGCCCGACCGGGTGCCCCGGGGTCGGGTAGGGGTCCTGTCCGGTGATCAGGACGCGGACGTCGGCGAGCGGCCGTTCGAAGGCGCGCAGCACGTGCGGCCCCGCCGGCAGGTAGCTGCGCCCGGCTGCGATCTCGGAGCGGAGGTAGTCGCCCACGGCGGCGATCTCGCCCGCGACCGGCGCCAGCGCCTCGGCCCAGTCCGGCGCCACGAGGTCGGACAGGTCACGGCTCATCCCGCGAGCCTAACGGCGGTCGGTAGGGTGGCTCCCGCTGTGTCAGCCATCGCCGCCTACCGCGCGCTCCTGCGGATCGTCGGGCCCGCCTACGTCGTCGTAGCCTTCCTCGGGCGGATCCCGCTCGCCATGAGCCAGCTGGGCGTCCTCGTCCTGGTCAGCACCGAGACCGGTCGCTACGGGGTCGGCGGAGCCGCCGCCGGCATCCTGGCCGTGGCCAACGCGATCGGTTCGCCCTTGGCCGGCGCGCTCGCGGACCGGGTCGGGCAGCGGCCGGTCGTCCTCGTGCAGTCGCTCGTGGGTGCGGTCGGGCTGGTCGCGGTCGTGCTCGTGACCGGTGCCGGAGCGGCCCACGGGATCATCTTCCTCGCGGCCGGGATCACCGGCTTCGCGATGCCGCAGGTCGGTCCGTTGGCCCGGGTCCGGTGGCGCCCGATCACGTCCGACCGGGGGGACCAGCGCCGCCTCGTCGACGCGGCCTTCTCCTACGAGGGGGCCGCCGACGAGGCCTCGTTCGTGCTCGGTCCGGCACTGATCGGGGTGCTGGCGATCGTGGCCGAGCCGGCCGGGGCGCTGGTGGCGGCGGCCGTCCTGCTCGCGGTGTTCGGCACCTGGTTCGCCGTCCACCCCACGTCAGCGCTGGTCGCGAAGCGGGCCGCCACCGACGTGGTCGGCGGATCCACGCTCTGGACGGTGTCGTTCGTCGTGCTGGTGTTCGCGCAGCTGTGCATCGGGGCGATCTTCGGCAGTGTCCAGACCGGCACCACCGTCCTGGCCGACGGGGTCGGGCAGGCCGGCGCGGCGGGGCTCATCCACGCCGTCCTCGGCATCGGCAGCGTGATCGCCGGTCTGGCCGTCACGGCCCTGCCCGAGCGGGTCCTCTACGCGACCCGGATGCTGGTGGCCGCCACCGGCCTGCTGGTGCTGTCGGCCCCCCTGCTGCTGGTCGACTCGATCCTCTCGCTCGTCGTGGTGATCGCCCTGCTGGGCTTCGCGGTGGCGCCCTACATGATCAGCAACTTCGCCCTGGCCGGGATCCTCGTCCCGCTGCACCGGGTCGGGACCGCCATGACGCTGCTGGCCGGCGCCACCGGCATCGGCTACGCGCTCGGCGCGTCCCTGGCCGGACGGCTGGCGGACGACAGCGGTCACCGACCGGCGTTCGCCGTCACCGTCGCGGCCGCCGGGGTCGCCCTCGTGCTCGCCCTCGCGGCCAACCGCACGCTGCGCGAGGCCCGGCCCGTCGCCCACGCCTGACCCGGCGGGGCGGCCTCGTCAGGCCAGGCGCGCCTCGAGCGACCTGCGGACGCCCGGCCACTCGTCGTCGGTCATCGCGTACACGACGGTGTCGCGCCACGACCCGTCGAGCCGGCGGCGGTGCTTGCGCAGCAGGCCTTCGCGCACCGCCCCGAGCCGCTCGATGGCGGCCTGAGACCGCAGGTTGCGCACGTCGGTGTGCCACACCACCCGGACGCACCCCATCTGGTCGAAGGCGCGGGTCAGCAGCAGGAGCTTCGCCTCGGTGTTGACCGGCGTGCGCCACACCCGCCGGGCGAGCCAGGTGTGGCCGATCGCCACGGTGCGCTGGGTCCGGTCGACCTCGTAGTACGTCGTCACGCCGACCGCTCGTCCGGAGCCGACCTCGACCTGCGCCCAGGGCTGCAGGTCGTCGCGGCCGAGCAGCGCCCCGACGAGGTCCTCGGCCTCACGGGCGCTGCGGGGCCTCGACACGGTGAGGTGCTCGAAGACGTCGTCGGAGTCGGCAGCCACCAGCAGGTCGGCGGCGTGGTCGCGGCGCAGCGGCTCGAGCCGGACGTGGGCACCGGTCATCGTCCCGGCGCCCTCCCACGGGTCGGTCTCCACGGCGACTGGGTCCCGTCCGTCAGACCGGACGGGTGGTCTTGTGATGGGTCTCGGGGTCGGCGCGCAGGTCGGCCAGGAAGTCGTTGGCCCACTGGTCGATGTCGTTCTCCATGACCTGCTTGCGCAGGCCCTTCATCCGGCGCGAGTTCTCCTTGCGGGTCGCCCGCATGGCCTCCAGCAGGCGCGCCTTCATCCCGTTGATGTCGTACGGGTTCACGAGGTAGGCCTGCTTGAGCTCGCCGGCCGCACCGGCGAACTCGCTGAGCACCAGGGCGCCCCGGTCGTCCCACCGGCAGGCGATGTACTCCTTGGCCACGAGGTTCATGCCGTCGCGCAGCGGCGTGACGACCATGACGTCGGCGGCCCGGTACAGCGCCGCCATCTCCTCGCGGGGGTAGGAGGCGTGCAGGTAGGTGATGGGCTGCTGGCCGATGCGCCCGACGTCACCGTTGATGCGGCCGACCAGACGGTCGATGTCGTCGCGCAGCAGCCGGTACTGGTCGACCCGCTCACGCGACGGCGTCGCCACCTGCACGAACACCGCGTCGTCGACGTGGACGGCGCCGTCGGTGATCAGCTCGCCGAACGCGCGGATCCGCTGCCGCAGCCCCTTGGTGTAGTCGAGCCGGTCGATGCCCAGCACGATCGTGTCGGGGCTGCCGAGGCTCTCGCGGATCTCGGCGGCCCGCGCGATCACCTCGGGCGTGCGGGCGAGCTCCTCGAACCCCTTGGCGTCGATCGAGATCGGGTAGGCGCGGGCATGCACCACGCGGCCGTCGGGCAGGTACACGGCGTCACGGTGGGTCTTGTGCCCGACCCGTTGGCGCACCAGCCGGATGAAGTTCTGGGCGGCGCCCGGCAGCTGGAACCCGACCAGGTCGGCGCCCAGCAGACCCTCGAGGATCTCGCGGCGCCACGGCAGCTGCTGGAACAGCTCGGTCGGAGGGAACGGGATGTGCAGGAAGAACCCGATCCGTACGTCGGGCCGCAGCTCGCGCAGCATCGCGGGCACCAGCTGCAGCTGGTAGTCCTGGATCCAGACGACGGCGTCCTGCGCCGCGATCTGGGCAGCCCGCTCGGCGAAGCGGCGGTTCACCGCGACGTAGGAGTCCCACCACTCGCGATGGAACTCCGGGGGAGCGATCACGTCGTGGTACAGCGGCCAGAGCGTGCCGTTGGAGAAGCCCTCGTAGTACTCGACGACCTCGGTCTCGCTGAGCGGGACCGGCACGAGGTCGAGGCCGGCGTGGGTGAACGGTTCCATCTGCTCGTCGGGCGCACCGTGCCAGCCCAACCAGGCGCCACCCTTGCGCCGCATGACGGGCTCGAGGGCGGTGACGAGACCGCCGGGGGAGGTGCGCCACAGGGTCTCGCCCCCGGGTCCGACCACCCGGTCGACGGGCAGGCGGTTCGCGATCACCACGAACTCAGCCGATCCGATCCCCATGGCGTCACCCTAGCCCGACGCCACGGCCCCGGCGCACCCGCAGAACGAATGACAACGCTGTCATTCGTGCCCTAGACTGCCCGCATGAGCGCTGCCCCGAACCAGCACGACGCGACCACCTCGGTCGCGGAGACCCTGAGCGACCGCGACCGCGAGATCCTTGCGCTCGAGCGGCTCTGGTGGCAGTACGCGGGCGCCAAGGAGCAGGCCATCCGCGACAAGTTCGACATGTCGGCCACCCGGTACTACCAGGTGCTCAACGCCCTGATCGACCGCGAGGACGCCCTGGCCTTCGATCCCCTGCTCGTCAAGCGTCTGCGCCGACTCCGCGCGCAGCGTGCCCGCACCCGGTCCGCGCGCCGCCTGGGCATCGACGTCTGACCTGAGGCTCCGCGTGGATCACCGCCGCACGATCAGCCGCAAGGCGTTCGTGCCTCCCGTGTGGCTGCTGGTCGTCACCGTGACGGCCCTGGTCGCCGGCGTCGCGGGACTCGGTTGGCTGGGCTACGACCGCTACCTCGCCGACGACACCACGGTCGTCGCCGCCGATCCCGCGCCCACGCCGACCCCCGACGCGGACCCCGCCCCCGCGCCGACCGCGGAGGTCACCCCCACACCCACCCCGACCCCGTCGCCGGAGCCCGAGCTGCGCGAGGCCGGGGTCTCGGTGCTCAACAACACCGCGGTCGCCGGCCTGGCCGCGACCTTCGCCGACGGGGTCGAGGAGGTGGGCTGGCCCGATGTCACGGTCGGCAACTGGCGCGGGGCCATCCCCGAGAACACCGTGTACTTCGCACCGGGCCTGCGGGACCAGGCCGACCTGCTCGCCGCCGACCTCGGGATCACGCGGATCCTGCCGATCGTCGCGACCATGCGCACGGACCGGTTGACGGTCATCCTCGCCGAACCGACATCATCGGTGCCATGACCTCTCGCGCCACCCTGCGCGACGCGGTGGTGGCCGACCCCGGTGGCACCCTGCTCGCGCTCGACTTCGACGGCACCCTCGCGCCGATCGTCGACGACCCCGCACAGGCGCACGTCCACCCGGCGGCCGCCGAGGCACTGTCCCGACTCGGTGGCCGGCTCGGCACGGTGGCCGTCATCACCGGCCGTCCCGTGCTCCAGGCGTTGGAGCTCGGCGGCTTCCGCGGTCGGGCCGGGCTCGAGGACCTGGTGATCTGTGGTCAGTACGGCGCGGAGCGGTGGGACGCCGCGACGGGGGCCGTGTCGAGCCCGACGCGACCCGACGCGGTCGCGGCGCTGGCCGAGGCGCTGCCCGACTGGTTGGCGCGGCACGGCGCCCCCGGGGCCAGGATCGAGGACAAGCACCTCGCGGTCGCGGTGCACACCCGTGGGCTCGGCGACGGGGTCCTGGAGTCCATCGGCCGCCCCCTGGCGGACCTGGCGCGGGCGCACGGTCTGACCGTCGAGCCCGGCCGTCAGGTCGTCGAGCTGCGAGCGAGCGGGGTCACGAAGGGTGACGCCCTGCGCACGCTGGTGGGTGAGCGGTCGCCGCGGGTGGTGGTCTATGCGGGGGACGACCTCGGCGACGTACCGGCCTTCGACGCCGTCGACGACCTGCGCCGCGGCGGGACGACCGGGTTCACGGTGTGCTCGGCCTCGACGGAACAGACCGCACTGGTGCCGCGGGCCGACCTGGTGCTCGACGGCCCGGACGCCGTGGCCGCCTGGCTGGTCGAGCTCGCCGATGCGCTCTGAACCGGCGGCCGACGCCACCCGGTGGACCCGGGTCCGTGCGGTGGTCAATGCGGTGAACGGGTCGACCGCGCTGGGTCTGCTCGTCGCCCGGGCGGGCGGGGCGACCCCGCGGCGGCAGGGGCGCGGTGTGCTGCTGGCGACAGGTCACCGCTGGGGGTTCCCCCGGGCCGACGCCTTCACCGTCGGGAACGTCGTGATCAGTCGACGGGACGCCGCATGGTGGACCGGCCGCGAGACGTTGCTGCGGCACGAGGACCGGCACTGCACGCAGTACGCGTGGAGCCTCGGTCCGGTCATGCTGCCGCTGTACGGTGCTGCCGCCGCGGTCTCCTGGGTGCTGGCGGGCGACCACGCCTCGTACAACCCGTTCGAGCGGCTCGCCGGTCTGGACGACGGCGGCTACCGCGCTGCACGGCTGCGCCGCGCCCGACGTCGTTGAGGTCTGTCCGGGATATGGACGGATTGGACACATCGTGAGACCACTTCGTAGGCTGGTTCCACTCATCACGAGGGGTGGAGGGAACGGCCCGCTGATACCCCAGCAACCAGTCGGTCTTCGACCAGGTGCTACGTCCGTCCCGGAGTCCGCTCCGGGGAAGATGACCTGGAGGTATCCGTGAGCATCACCACCGAACCCCGTCCCGCCGTCGCCCTCCGCGAGGGAGCCTTCGGCCCCGCCCGCGAGCTGGTCTGTCGTGAGTGCGGGACCACGCGCCCCCTGGGACCGCACTACGCCTGCCACGAGTGCTTCGGCCCGCTGGAGATCGGTTACGACTTCGGCCCCGTCACCCGGGAGCAGATCGAGAGCGGGCCGGCCAACATCTGGCGCTACAAGGCGCTGCTGCCGGTGCCCGACGACATCGAGTCCAGCCCCAACCTCGAGCCGGGCTTCACCCGGCTGCTGCAGGCCCACAACCTCGGCCGCGAGCTCGGCATCGCGAACCTGTGGGTCAAGGACGACAGCACCAACCCCACCAACTCCTTCAAGGACCGCGTCGTCGCCTGCGCCCTGAGCGCGGCCCGCGAGTTCGGCAGCCGGGTGTTCGCCTGCCCGTCCACGGGCAACCTCGCCAACGCGGTCGCCGCGGCGGGCGCACGTGCCGGCATCCGCACGGTGGTGTTCATCCCCAGCGACCTCGAGACCCCCAAGCAGGTCAACTCGGCGGTGTTCACCGAGAACCTCGTCGCCGTCGACGGCACCTACGACGACGTCAACAAGCTCGCCAGCGAGATCGCCGGTGAGGAGGACGGTTGGGCGTTCGTCAACGTCAACGTGCGGCCGTTCTACGCCGAGGGGTCCAAGACGCTCGGCTACGAGATCGCCGAGCAGCTCGGGTGGCGCCTGCCCGACCAGATCGTCATCCCGGTGGCGTCGGGGTCGCAGCTGACCAAGGTGCACAAGGCCTTCCAGGAGCTGATCGCCCTGGGCCTGGTCGAGGACAAGCCGTACCGCGTGTTCGGCGCCCAGGCCGAGGGGTGCTCGCCGGTGGCCACGGCCTTCGCGGCCGGCGTCGACGCGATCCGCCCGGTCAAGCCCGACACCATCGCCAAGTCGCTCGCGATCGGCAACCCGGCCGACGGGGTGTACGTGCTCGACATCGCCCGGCAGACCGGGGGGACCGTCGAGCAGGTCAGCGACGACGAGATCCGCGCCGGGATCGTGCTGCTGGCCCGCACCGAGGGCATCTTCACCGAGACCGCCGGTGGCACGACCGTCGCGACGCTCAAGAAGCTGGTCGACACCGGCGTGCTCGACCCCGCGCTCGAGACCGTCGTCATCAACACCGGGCACGGACTCAAGACCCTCGACGCGGTCTCCGGCCGGGTCGGACCGGTCGCCACGATCGCGCCGACCTACGATGCGTTCGCCGCCTCCGGCATCGCCTGACCCGTCCCACCAGGAGCCCACGACCATGCCCGTATCCGTCCGCATCCCCACGATCCTGCGCAGCTACACCGGTGACCAGTCCCAGGTGACGGCCGACGGCGAGACCCTCGCCGAGGTCCTCGACTCCCTGGAGGCCGACTTCCCCGGGATCCGCTCGCGGGTGGTGGACGAGGCCGGCGCCCTGCGCCGGTTCGTCAACATCTACGTGGCCGAGGAGGACGTCCGGTTCGCGTCGGGCCTCGACACCCCCACCCCCGAGGGCACCCAGATCTCGATCATCCCGGCCGTCGCCGGGGGCTGACCTGCAGGTTTCCGGGTGATCAGCGTCATGTGACGAACGTGTGACGCGACACTTGTCATGACACATGGCCGTTGGCATACTCCGGGAATGCTCATCGAAGCCAGCACCACCACTCCCGTCGGCGGGGCCGCCCTCGACCAGGTCCTGTGGCTGTCCGTCGTGGCCGGCGCCGTGTCGCTCGTGCTGCTGTTCATCGCCTGGCAGCACCGCACGCACCGCATCGAGTGGTTCCAGAGGTTCGGTGACTTCCTCCACGCCCGGATGGGCGAGCCCGGCTGGGCCGCGATCCCGGTGTTCTTCGTGGCGAGCTCGCTGATCGTCGCGCTGCTCGGGTTCCTGTGGGACGTCAGTCTGCACGCCGGCCGGGGCCGGGACGAGGGTCCGCTGGCCAACCCGGCCCACTACTTCATCCTCTACGGACTCTTCGCCCTGTTCATCGCCGGCATGAGCGCAGTGGTCTACTCCCGCGACGGGGTGAAGCCCGGCATCGCGTCGGTCAAGATCACCCGCCAGTGGTACGCCCCCGTGGCCGGCATCTACATCGCGGCCTGCGGCCTGTACGCCCTCATCGGCTTCCCCCTCGACGACGTGTGGCACCGACTCTTCGGCCAGGACGTCACGCTGTGGGGTCCGACGCACCTGATGCTCATCGGCGGCGCCGGCCTCTCGACGGCCGGCATCATCATCCTGCGCCGCGAGGCGGAGTTCTCGATGGACTACGAGGACCGCGGCGGACTCGCCCGGTTCCTCGTCTACGGGGCCGCCTTCGGTGGTCTGCTGATCGGCCTGTCGGTCTTCCAGGCCGAGTTCGACTTCGGCATCGCGCAGTTCCGCATGGTGTTCGCCCCCCTGATGATCGTCGCCGCAGCCGGCATCACCCTCGTCGCTGCCCGCCTGTTCGTCGGTCCCGGCGCCGCCCTGTTCGCGGCCGCCTTCTTCCTCGGCATGCGCGGGCTGGTCGCCTTCATCGTCGGCCCGGTGCTGGGGCAGGCCGACCACGTGTTCCCCCTCTACCTCGGCTGCGCCCTGCTCGTGGAGCTGCTCGCGCTGTCGAGGCTGCGCGAGAACAAGCTCGCCTTCGGTGCCGCGGCGGGTCTGCTGATCGGCACGGTCGGCCTGGCGATCGAGAAGGTGTGGAACGACCAGGTGTTCGACTTCCCGTGGACGTCGGACATCTACCTCGAGGGCCTGCTGATGGCGGTGCCGGTGGCGATCGGTGCTGGCATGTGCGGAGCCTTGTTCGCGATGGGTCTGCTCGGCGAGCTGCCGAGCCGGGCGGTGTCCCGCACGGTCGTCACGCTGTCGGTGCTCGTGGTCTCCGGCGCCGTGGCCAACGGCCTGTACGCCACGGTGCCCGACGGTGCCACCGCGACGTTCACCACGACGCAGGTCGGCACGCCCGACGACCCGCAGATCCTCACCGAGGTGGTGCTGTCCGAGGGTCTCGTCGACGACAACCCGACGTGGGTCCAGATCACGGCGTGGCAGGGCGGCGGCGAGGGGATCGTCACCGACAACCTGCGTCGCAGCGCCCCCGACACCTACGAGTCGACCCGGCCCGTCCCGATCGGCGGCACCTGGAAGACCCTGCTGCGGGTGCAGGACGGCCGCACGCTCACCGCGGCCCCGATCTACCTCTCCCCGGACGAGGCGATCGGTGCCGAGGAGCTGCCCGTCGAGGCCACGATGACGCGTGAGTTCATCCCCGAGATCGAGATCCTGCAGCGCGAGCGCGACTTCGACGCCCCGGCGTGGCTCTGGGGTCTGGCGAACTTCGTGGTGCTGCTGTGCAGCCTCGCCGTGATCACCGGTGTCTGCGTGTCGGTCGCCCGCGTCTCGGGTCGCATCGCCGCTCTGGAGAAGCAGCGTGACGCGGCCGCCGATCGGGACCCCGTGACCGGATGACCGAAGTCCTGGCCGCGGTCCAGGACGCGGTGTGGCAGGCGCACCACCCCCTGCTGCTGGCGATCCCGGCCTTCGTGCCGGCGATCGTCATCGCCGGGGTCGTCGTGTACGTCGCCCGCAAGGACCGCCGCGAGGAACGTGAGGAGCGCGAGCTGCTGGAGCGCGCGCTCGACGACCTGCCCGAGGACCTGGAGGACCCGTGACCCGCACCCTGACGATCGCTGCCGCCACCGCCGCCTGCCTCGCCGTGCTCGCCGGGTGCGGCAGTGACGAGGAGCCACCGCCGTCCGCGGCCCCCACCTCGGCGGCCCCGACCACGGCCGCCCCCGAGGCGCCGGTCGAGGAGGTCGACGAGGGCGTGGTCGTCGAGATCACGTACACCGCCGACGGTGTCTCGCCCCGCGGCGACCGGGTCGACGTCGTGGTCGGTGAACCGGTCACGTTGCGCGTCACCAACCCCGGAGGGTTGACCGACGAGCTGCACGTGCACACCGAGCCCGATGCGTCGTTCGCGATCACCCCCACCACCGACGAGGACTTCGTCGTCACGGTCGACCGGCCCGGCCAGGTCGCCGTGGAGTCGCACGACCTCGGCGTCACGATCGTCCAGCTCGTCGCCCGATGATCCTGCCGCTCCACGGTCTGGGGGGCGCCACGGATCTTCCGATCCCCTTCACCGCCGCGGTCATCGGTGCGTCGTGGGCCCTGGCGATCTCGTTCGGTGTGCTGGCCCTGGCGTGGAAGCGGCCGTTGCTGCAGAGCGACCTGCCGGCCGCCGAGCCGCCGCCGCGCCGTCGCTGGTCGGCTGCGCTCGGCCTCGTGCTCACGGGCTGGCTGCTGCTGGCGCTCTACGCCGGTCCGGCCGACGCGAGCAACGGTGCCCTCGGCGGGGTCTACGTGCTGGTGTGGGTCGGGCTGGTGCCGTTGGCCCTGCTGTTCGGGCACGTGTGGCGCGACCTGTCGCCGTGGCGCACCGCCCAGGCGGCCGTCGGCCGGTTGACCGGACGTCCCGACGGCTGGCTGCCCTGGCCGGCCGGCTGGGGCTACTGGCCGGCGGTGGTGGGGCTGTTCGCCTTCGTCTGGCTCGAGCTCGCCTCCCCGGACCCCGGCAGCGTCGTCGCGATGCGCTGGTGGGTCGGCGTGTACGTCGTGGTGATGCTGGTCGGCGGCACCGCGTTCGGCCCGCGCTGGTTCGACCGGGCCGACCCGTTCGACGTGTACAGCGCGGTGGTCGCCCGGCTCTCGCCCTTCGTCCGTGACGGCCGGTTCGCGCTCCACAACCCCTTGCGGAGCCTGCCGCAGGTGCCCGTCGACCACGGCCTGGTCGCCGTGCTGGGCGTGCTGCTCGGGTCGACGGCGTTCGACAGCTTCGCCGCGTCACCGTTCTGGCAGCGCCGTGACGTGGGGGACGTCGGGCAGACGATCGTCCTGCTGGGGTTCTGCGCCGTGGCCGGCCTGCTGTTCACCGGCGCCGCGCGGGCCACCGGGGGTCTGGACCGCGACCGTCGTCGTGAGCTGCCCGGCCTGCTGGCGCACTCCCTGGTCCCGATCGTGGTGGGCTACGTCTTCGCCCACTACGTCACGTACCTGGTGGAGAAGGGGCAGGAGACCCTGATCGCGCTCGGCGATCCGCTCGGGCGTGGCTGGACACCGTTCGGGGACCTCGAGCCGTCCTACGTGCTGTCGTCGGACCCCGAGCTGCTCGCCTCGCTCAAGGTCACGTTCGTGGTGGTGGGGCACGTGCTGGCCGTCGTCGCGGCCCACGACAAGGCGCTCGAGCTGCTGCCGCGCAGCCACCGGCTCACCGGTCAGCTCGCGATGCTGGTGCTGATGATCGCCTTCACGTTCACCGGGCTGTTCCTGCTGTTCAACGTCTGACCGCCCGCGCCGAGCGGTAGGTGAGCAACCGAATCCGTGGCCCGGCGGTAGGAGGGGCACCGAATGGGGCCGCGATTCGGTTCGCCACCTACCGCCGCTGGGGGGAAGGGTTGGTCACCCACCGCCGGTTCCTCGGGCCGGGGCCTTTGCACTCGAGGGGGTCGAGTGCTAATTTCGGGGTTGGCACTCGTATGCTGAGAGTGCCAATCAGTTCATCGGTCGGAACGGTGAGGTTGTCGCCGCGGCGAGAAGGGTTCGCCGACCGGAGCAGCCGTCCGTCGCGGGCGCCGCCCGACCACCCATTCGACGCACACGCGGAGAGACCACACATGGCCAAGACCATTGCATTCAACGAAGAGGCCCGTCGCGGCCTCGAGCGCGGCATGAACCAGCTCGCCGACGCCGTCAAGGTGACGCTCGGCCCGAAGGGCCGCAACGTCGTGCTGGAGAAGAAGTGGGGTGCCCCCACGATCACCAACGACGGCGTGTCCATCGCCAAGGAGATCGAGCTCGAGGACCCCTACGAGAAGATCGGCGCCGAGCTCGTCAAGGAGGTCGCCAAGAAGACCGACGACGTCGCGGGCGACGGCACCACCACCGCCACCGTGCTGGCCCAGGCGCTCGTGCGTGAGGGTCTGCGCAACGTCGCCGCCGGCGCCAACCCGATCGCCCTCAAGAAGGGCATCGAGGCGGCCGTCGAGGCGATCAGCAGCCAGCTGCTGAGCCTGGCCAAGGACATCGAGACCAAGGAGCAGATCGCGGCCACCGCCTCGATCTCCGCCGCCGACACCACCGTCGGCGACATCATCGCCGAGGCGCTCGACAAGGTCGGCAAGGAAGGCGTCATCACGGTCGAGGAGTCCAACACCTTCGGGCTGGACCTCGAGCTGACCGAGGGCATGCGCTTCGACAAGGGTCACCTGTCGGGCTATTTCGTCACCGACCCCGAGCGCCAGGAGACCGTGCTGGAGGACCCGTACCTCCTCATCGTCAACTCCAAGATCACCAGCGTGAAGGACCTCGTCCCCGTGCTGGAGAAGGTCATGCAGTCCGGCAAGCCGCTGGTCATCATCGCCGAGGACGTCGAGGGCGAGGCGCTGGCCACCCTGATCGTCAACAAGATGCGTGGCACCTTCAAGTCGGTCGCCATCAAGGCCCCCGGCTTCGGTGACCGCCGCAAGGCGATCCTCGCCGACATCGCCATCCTCACCGGTGGAGAGGTCATCAGCGAGGAGGTCGGTCTGAAGCTCGAGAACGCCGATCTCACCCTGCTGGGCACCGCCCGCAAGGTCGTCACCACCAAGGATGAGACCACCATCGTCGAGGGTGGCGGTGACGAGTCGCAGATCGCCGGTCGGGTCAGCCAGATCAAGGCCGAGATCGAGAACAGCGACTCCGACTACGACCGCGAGAAGCTGCAGGAGCGGCTGGCCAAGCTGGCCGGCGGCGTCGCCGTCATCAAGGTCGGCGCAGCCACCGAGGTCGAGCTCAAGGAGCGCAAGCACCGCATCGAGGACGCCGTCCGCAACGCGAAGGCTGCCGTCGAGGAGGGTGTGGTCGCCGGTGGCGGCGTCGCCCTCGTCCAGGCCACCAAGCTGGCGTTCGAGAAGCTCGAGCTCGTCGGCGACGAGGCCACGGGCGCGAACATCGTGCGCGTCGCCGCGTCGGCCCCGCTCAAGCAGATCGCCGTCAACGCCGGTCTCGAGGGTGGTGTCGTGGCCGAGAAGGTCGCCAACCTCGAGCCGGGTCACGGCCTCAACGCCGCGACCGGCGAGTACGTCGACCTGATCGCCGCGGGCATCATCGATCCCGCCAAGGTCACCCGGTCGGCCCTGCAGAACGCCGCGTCGATCGCCGCGCTGTTCCTCACCACGGAGGCCGTCGTGGCCGACAAGCCCGAGCCGGCCCCGGCCGGTGGCGGCGCGCCCGACATGGGCGACATGGGCGGCATGGGCTTCTGAGCCCCGCCCGACCCGCCTGACGAGGGCCCCGACCGCACGGCGGTCGGGGCCCTCGTGCGTGACGGGTGTCGGTGCCGTGTGGCACCTTCGATCCCATGGCCGACCGCCCCGACGTCCCGACCGCTCTGCTCGAGCGGCTCCGGCCGCTCCTCGCAGGCCTGCCGGAGCTGCACGAGGAGTCGGCGTGGACCGGGATCCGGTGGCGGGTCGGCCAGGCCACCGTCGCGCACGTCTTCGGCGGCGAGGACCAGCTGTTCCGGGTCATGTTCCGGGCCGCGCCCGACGAGGTCATGGCCTTCGAGCACCTCGGTGCGCCGTACTTCCGTGCGGGCTGGGGCCACGACGTCGTCGGCGTGGTCGTCGGCGACCACACCGACTGGGACGAGCTCGGCGAGCTTCTGACCGACTCCTACCTCGTCCAGGCCCCACCCCGGCTGGCGGCCCTGGTCCCGCGACCGGGCCTCGATACTGGATGACATGGACCTGACCCCTCGCCCGTCGCCCGCGCAGCCCGCGCGATTCCACGACGGTGGCACCGACACGGAGCCACCGGACCGGGCAGCGCCCCTGCGCATCACGCTCGAGCGGGACACCAGGGGCGCCACCGAGGTGTTCGGCCTGGGGCGCCGCGTCGGCTACGTCGACGAGGAGTTCGGCGAGCTGCTCGTGCCCGCCGACCTCCGCACCTTCCGCACCGACCTCACCTCGGTGCCGAGGCTGTTCACGTGGCTGGTGCCGCGGTCCGGCGAGCACCTCCCGGCCGCTCTCGTCCACGACGGGCTGGTCGACCGCAGCGCGGCCTACCTCTCGACCGACGGGCACGTGCTCGACCGTGTCGCGGCCGACCGGGTCTTCCGGCGGGCCCTGCGCGACACGCACACCGGGCCGGTGCGGCGGTGGCTCATCTGGTCGGCGGTCACCCTGGCGACGCTGTGGCGAGGATCGGCGTCGTGGTCACCGGCCCGGCACCTGCGGTACCGGCTCACCGTGGCCGTCACGCTCGGGGCGATCGCCGTCCTCGGTGCTGTCGCCACCCTCGACCTGTTCGACGTCGTGGCCTGGCTGCCGTGGATGGGTGCGGGCCGGCCCTGGTGGCTCGAGCTCCTCGGCGGGGCGGCGGGCGCCGTCGTGGTACCCCTGCTTCTGGCCGGAGCGTGGGGACGGTTCGCCGCGGCCGGTGCGGTGGTCGGCGTGGCCCTGGCCGTCCTGCTGCACGTCACCCTGGTGCTGGCCGCCATCACGGCGGCCTACCAGGCAGCCGAGTGGCTGGTCCGCAGGAGTCCTGCGGCCGCGGCGACGCTGGCCGCAGCCACGGTGCTGACCGCCGCGACGCTGACGCTCACCCTCACCCTCCGGTGACCCGCCCCCCAACCGGCCCCGCCCCCCACCGGTCCCGCGAGTGGCGCAGTTCGGCGGTTCTGAGACGGCGTGTCGCGCCGAACTGCGCCACTCGGGTCCCGAACTGCGCCACTCGGGGCTAGCTCATCTCGGCCGCTGCCGCCTTGATCGCCTCACGGATGCGGAAGTAGGTGCCGCACCGGCAGACGTTCTCGATCGCGTCGATGTCGGCGTCCGTCGGATTCTTGGTCCGCCGCAGCAGCGCGACGGCGGCCATGATCTGGCCCGGCTGGCAGTAGCCGCACTGGGCGACGTCCTGGTCGAGCCACGCCTCCTGCACGGGGTGCAGGTCGTCACCGTCGGCGAGACCCTCGATCGTGGTCACGTCGCGGCCCGCGACCTCGGCCACCGGGGTGACGCAGGGGTTGAACGCGTCGCCGTCCAGGTGGCTGGTGCACGCCTTGCAGACGTTGATGCCGCAGCCGTACTTCGGGCCGGTGACCCCGAGCTTGTCGCGGAGGACCCACAGCAGGTCGAGGTCGGCGGGGGCGTCGACGGTGACCGGTGACCCGTTGAGGTTGAAGGTGTAGTTCGGCATGTCAGGTCCTCAGTTCTTGGGGAAGGGCTCGAAGTCGACGGGGAAGATGATCGGGAACGACCGGGGCTTGGTGCCGGTGGCGCGCGCGTACGCGTTGGCGATGGCACCCACCGCGGCCGGCACCCCGAGCTCGCCGGCTCCGCCGGGCTCCTCGCTGCTGGTGATGATGTGGATCTTCACGTCGGTCGGCTGGTCGGCCTGGCGGGCGTACTTGAACTGCGAGTAGCTGCCCTCCAGCGGCAGGCCGTCGACGATGTGCAGGCCGGCCCGCAGCGTCGTGGAGATCGCGTCGCTGAGCCCGCCGAGCATCTGCCCCTCCAACCCGCGGGGGTTGAGCGTCAGTCCGGTGTCGACCACGATCGTGGCCTTCGTGACCCGCGGGTCCTGCGGGTCACGGGCGTCGATCTCGACCAGGCAGGCGGTGCACGACTTGTACTCGTCGTGGAAGGCGATGCCCTGGGCGAACCCTTCCGGCATCTCCTTGCCCCACTCGCCCTCGTCGGCGCACTTCTGCAGCACCGCGCGCTGCCGATCGTCCTCCAGCGCCTTCATCCGGAACTCGACCGGGTCCTTGCCCAGCTTGGCCGCGATCTCGTCGACCACGATCTCCTCGGCACCACGGGTGTTCGCCGAGTACACCGACCGCCAGCTGCCCGTGTGCATGTCCAGCGGCACCTCGTTGAGCAGCTCGGTGACCACACCGAACTTGTACGGCACGTGGACCGTGGTGAGGAAGACCGTCTGGGCGAACGACAGGTTCCCGCCGACCGGGAGACTGGCGGACACGGCCGTCAGCATCTCGCCCAGCCCGTGCCGCAGGTCCGTCTCGACCGAGGCCACGCGGTGCTCGTAGGTGAGCACCTGGCCCAGCGCCATGGTGGCCCGCACCTTGTGGTGCGAGGCGGCGCGCGCGCGGCCGTGGCGGGTGTCGTCGATCCGTGTCCAGAGCAGACGCACCGGAGCGCCGAAGGCCTTCGAGGCGCGAGCCGCCTCCAGGGCTGCGTCGAAGAAGAGTCGGCGGCCGAAGGATCCACCGCCCTGCAGCACGTGGAACGTGACGTCGTCGACGGACAGACCGAGCTCGGACGCGATGGTCTGCTGGGCGATGATCGGGGACTTCGCGGCCGCCCAGATCTCGGCCGTGCCGTCGCTGCGCACGTCGGCGATCGCCGAGTTCGGCTCCAGCGGCGCGTGACTCACGGTGTGGAAGTCGAACTCCGCATCGACGTGCGGCAGCAGCGGCGGCACGAGGAACGGCAGGGCCGCACCGCGGAGCTTGTCGAAGATCTGCTCGTCGGAGATGCCGTCGATGGTGCCGGCGGTCCACTGGGCGTCGACGGCCATCTTGGCGTCGAGCGCCTGACCGAACGTCTCGGCGCGGATCGCCACACCGGTCTCGATCATGGCGACGTCCAGGACGCCGGGCATCCGACGGACCTCGGCCTCGTTGAAGGAGATCGGCGAGCCGTTGATCGTCGGCGGACGAGCCACCATGGTCGGCATCGCCCCGGGGACGTCGAGGTCGGTGGCGTACTTGAGCTGACCGGTGACGGCCTTGCGGGCGTCGATCCGGTTGCGCGGCTTGCCGATGATCTTGTAGTCCTCGGCCGACTTGGGCCGGCTCGTGAGGTTCCCGCCGCCGGTGGCCGCGGCGACCGTGAGGGTGGAGAAGGCGGCGAGCAGGTTGCCCGGGCCCACGACCGAGCCGCCGGAGGTCGAGAGCTTGTCGACCGGGACCCCCCACTGCTCGGAGGCGGCGGCCATCAGGCGTCCGCGTGCGGCCGCGGCGGTCTCCCGGACCGGGTGGTACATGCTGCGCACGGTGTTCGACCCACCGGTCAGCTGGTTGAACAGCAGCTCGGGGGTGGCGTCCGAGAGCTCGACGTCCACGTCCTCCACGTCCATGTCGAGCTCGTCGGCCACGAGCATCGCGAACGCGGTGGTGATGCCCTGCCCGTTCTCCGAGCGGGGCAGCTCGAGCCGGGCCCGTCCCTCCGCCGTGATCTCGAGGACGAGCATGCCCGAGGTCGCGGCACCCGCGAGGATCAGCAGCTCTCCGAGGTCCAGCAGGTCGGCCGGCTGCAGCGCCTCGGCGGGCCGCTTGCTCTGCAGGCCCAGGTGCGCGGCGACCGTGAGGGTCGGCGCGGCGACGAGGTAGGTGAGGAAGCGGCGCCGAGGAGTGCCCGTGGGCCCCGTCTCGGCCGGCGGTCCGGCCACCCCCGATGTGGTGTCGTCGCGGACCGGTCCGGTGTCGTACGTGGTCATGTGCTTCCTCTCGCGACCCCTCCCTCAAGGCCGTCACGATGGGTGTGCGGTGCTCGTTCCTCGGCCCCGATCTGACCACGATGTGACCCGGACCACCATCGGAGATGCGATGTCTGCGACGAACGGTCGATCTGACACGACCAACGGTCAGATGGTTGCGGGCGGCACCGTTCCACCGGGGTGGTCGGGTGACGCAGTGGGGCTGCGCAGGGGACACTGCCCCCATGACGACGACCGGACTGCTGCTCGCCGCCGGTGCCGGCGCGCGGATGGGGGTGCCGAAGGCCCTGGTGACCGACGAGGTCCGGGGCCCCTGGCTGACGTCCTCGATCCTCGCCCTGCGGGACGGGGGGTGCGAGGACGTCGTGGTGGTCCTCGGGGCCGCGGCCGACGAGGGGCGGCGGCTGGTCGGGGAGTCGGCGCGGGTGGTCGTCGCCGACGGTTGGGCCGGTGGCATGGCCGTCTCCCTGGCCGCGGGGTTGCGGGTGGCCGAGGACACCGGGGCGGAGTCGGCGGTGGTGCACCTGGTCGACCTGCCCGACGTCGGCCACGACGTGGTGGCGCGGGTGCTGGCCCACGCGGGTACCGAAGTCCTCGCCCGTGCCGTGTACTCCGGTGGGCCGGGTCATCCCGTCCTGATCGGCCGGACGCACTGGTCGGGCGTGGCGGCTGCGGCGACCGGTGACGGCGGGGCCCGCGACTACCTCGCGGACCGGACGGTCCTCGAGGTCGAGTGCGGCGACCTCGCCACCGGGGGCGACGTGGACGTGCCGCGACCGGGGCTGGGTCGGTGGCACCCGCCGCGGTAGAACTGCCGACCTCGGCCCGGCAGGCTACGCTCCCCGGGTTCCCGCCGACACGACCGGAGGAGTCCCATGCGCGAGGTCCTGACCGAGCTGGTCGAGCGGTGGCGTGCCGGTGACACCATCGGACTGGCGACCGTCGTGGGGACCGTGCGGTCCGCGCCGCGGCCGGCCGGGGCGGCGATGCTCGTCCTTCCCGACGGAACGGCGTCCGGTTCGGTCTCGGGCGGGTGCGTGGAGGGTGCCGTGTACGGCCTGGCCGAGGAGGTCGTGGCCGACGGGCGGGCCCGCCTGCAGCGGTACGGCTTCAGCGACGACGAGGCGTTTGCCGTCGGGCTGACCTGCGGCGGCATCATCGACGTGTTCGTCGAGCCGGTGTCGACCGCCACCTTCCCCGAGCTCGGAGGTCTCGCCGACGACATCGAGGGAGGTCGACCGGTGGCCCTGGCCACCGTCATCGACCACCCCGACCCGACCTGGCTGGGTCGCCGGTTGGTGGTCAGACCGGACGACACCAAGGGCTCACTCGGCCTGCCGCGGGCCGACGCGGCGATCGCCGACGACGCCCGGGGCCTCCTGGCGGCGGGCTCCACCACGGTCCTCACCTACGGGCCCGCCGGCGAGCGGATGGACACCGGCATGCGGGTGTTCGTCGCGTCCTTCCAGCCGCCACCCCGCATGATCGTGTTCGGGGCGATCGACTTCGCCGCGGCCGTCGCACGCCAGGGCAAGCTGCTGGGCTACCACGTGACGGTGTGCGACGCCCGGCCCGTCTTCGCCACCCGGGCACGGTTCCGCGAGGCCGACGAGGTCGTCGTGTCGTGGCCCCATCACTACCTGGAGCGGGAGGCCGGGGCCGACAGGATCGACCGGCGCACCGTCGTGTGCGTCCTGACCCACGACCCGAAGTTCGACGTGCCGGTGCTGAGCCTGGCCCTGCGCCTGGACGGCGACCGGCGGCCGGCGTTCGTCGGGGCGATGGGATCGCGCCGCACCCACGAGACCCGGTGGGAGCGGTTGCGCGAGGCCGGGCTGACCGAGGACCAGCTCGCGCGGCTGTCGAGTCCGATCGGCCTGGACCTGGGCGGCCGGACGCCCGAGGAGACGGCCGTGTCCGTGGCGGCGGAGATCATCGCGCTGCGGTGGGGCGGGACCGGCGACCGGCTGACCGAGACCGGCACCCGTGTCCACCACGACCCTTCTGTCGGTACCGCGCAGTAGCGTCGCGGCATGCCGCGCACGTCGTACGTCACCGCCACGAGCCTCGACGGGTTCATCGCCACCGACGACCACTCGCTCGAGTGGTTGTTCGCCGCCACGATCGAGCCGGGGGGACCGTTCGACCACGACACCTTCATGGCCGGTGTCGGGGCCGCGGTCATGGGGCGGTCGACCTACGACTGGCTGGTCCATCACCTCGCCGACTCCGGCGAACCGTGGCCGTACACCATCCCGTGCTGGGTCCTCACCCACCGGTCCGCCGATCCGCTCCCCGGGGCCGACGTACGGTTCGCGGCCCAGGACGTGACCGAGCTGCATCCGGCCATGCTGGCCTCTGCCGCCGGACGTGACCTGTGGGTCGTGGGCGGCGGAGACATCGCCGGCCGGCTGGCGGTGGCCGGTCTGCTCGACGAGGTCGTGGTGTCCATCGCGCCGGTCACGCTCGGGTCCGGCGCCCCCCTGCTGCCGCACCGCGTCGACCTGCGGCTCGAGGACACGGGGCGCAACGTCGACTTCGTGTGCGCGCGCTTCGCGGTGGTACCGCCCGCACCGCACGGGGTGTCTCATCTCACATCCGCTGATCCTGCGTAATCCACGGGGTCGCGAGCCCGTCTCCTCCATCGGGTGGGAATCCATGTCGGTCGGTGACGTCTGTCGCCGATCGGTGGGTCCTGCCGTCAGCAGGTAGGGCCGCCATCGACGTCGGCCCTTCACGTACACGAGGACGAGGGACGAGATCACATGGTGATGCGAGGGAACAGGCAGGCGCCGCGGCGCCGGACCACGGCCGGGGGTGTGGTCCTGGCGATGACCGCCACCGCCGGTTGGGCCATCGGCGGGGCTCCGGCCGCGTCAGCGGCTGACATCGACGAGGCGTTCAGCGGCACCGCCCGCAACTACGGCGTGTTCGCAGCGGTCGGGCTGTTGAACAACTCCATCAACGCGCGCGCCAACATCGCCGAGGGCGTCGTGGTCGTCAACAGCAAGGGCCTGTCGGCCTACGACGGCACCGGCGTCGGACAGTTCGCCGTGCCCTCGACGGTCGCGAACGACCCGACGGCCCGCGCCTACGGTCGCGCCGCTCCGGTCGGGGTGGGAGCCGTCGGACTCAACCTGCAGCTGGTCAAGGCCGAGTCGGTGTCGACCACCGTGGTCGACGGCGTCCTGGACGTGCAGGACTTCGGCACGCTGAACATCCCGGTCCTGGGCAACCTCAGTGTTCTCACCGGGTCGGCCGACACCAACTGGAACGACACGGTGCTCACGGCCGGTGGCCGCCTCGGCTACGCCGAGTCGAACACCGGTGCGCTGACCCTGCTCGACCCGACGCTGGGCATCCCGCTTCCGGTCGGCATCTTCCCCCTGGGCGAGGCCGACCTCGGCCAGAACACCAGCGAGGTCTCGCTCGTCCCCGATTCCGCGGCGTGCTCCACCGGCCTCGCCGTGCAGTCGCAGGTCAGCTGGGACTTCGCCGACATCGCCCTGTTCAACGGCCTGGTCAACGTCTCGTGGGGCGGTGACGCGGGCAACCCGAACGACTCGGCCCTGTTGACGGCGACCGCGAACGGCATGCCGGCCGGTGCCGACCTCGTGGTGTCGGAGCTGCCGGACATGACGATCCGGATCGGCGACGCCTCGGTCGAGCTGCAGCCCGGTCTGGCGATCGAGCTCGACCAGGTCTTCAACGGGTCCCCGGTGGGCAATGCCCTGTCCGGTCTCATCGACGGTGAGATCACCTACACCGGCACCACCAACGTCGTCGAGGCCGCCAACGGCACCGTGGCGGGTGGATCGCTGAACGGTCTGCAGGCCGATCTCACCCTCGCGCCGATCCCGATCGTGGCGCCGGCGGGTCTCGGCGCCGCCGAGCTCGGCTTCGAGCGCGCGGACGCGCAGGTCCAGGCCCCGCTGGGCGGCATCAACTGCAGCGACTCGGGTACCGATCAGACCGGTGTCGATCAGACCGGTGTCGATCAGACCGGTGTCGATCAGACCGGTGTCGATCAGACCGGTGTCGATCAGACGGGCACTGATCAGTCCGGCAGCGCCCAGAACGGCGCCACGCAGGCGGGTGCGAACCAGTTCGGTGCCTCGGGATCGGGCAGCTCCGGAGGGAGCCACCTGCCGGCGACCGGTGGCTCGCCCGTCTCGCTGCTGATGTGGGGCCTCGGCCTCCTCGCGCTGGGCCTGGCGACCCTCGGGTCGTCGGTCATCCGCACGTCCCGTACGCGCGGCTGACACTCCGCTGATCCCGGGAGGGCGCGACCGGCACGCTCGGTCGCGCCTTCCCGGCAGGAAGGCAGTTCCATGGTTTCGCCCTCGCTCGAGGACTCCCGGAGCATCGAGGACCCGCCGGTCGGCGGCCCGACCCGGTGGATCTTCCGTGCCCTGCTCGTGGCCGTCCTCGTGCACACGACCGCCGTCGCCCTGTGGGTCGGGCCTCCCAACCTCATCAAGGCCGAGGTCGGCACCGACCGCCTGGCCGCCTACATCGACCCGTTCTTCGACCAGAGCTGGTCGATCTTCGCTCCCGTGCCCAAGCGGGGCTCGTCGGTCCTGGAGGTCCGCGCGATGCTCCCCGACGGTGAGGTGAGCGAATGGGTCGCGGTCACCGAGGGCGAGAACGAGCTGGTGCGGTACTCCTTGACGCCCGGCCGGATGTCGATCGCGTCCCGGCGCGTCGCCACCACCCTGACGAACGCCTCCTCCCGGCTCTCCACGGCGCAGGCCGAGGTCGTCGCCCGCGACTGGACCGACACCGACTCGCTACGGTCGGCCCTGCTCGCGGCGGCCGGCGCCGACGCCGCCGCCGCCGACCTGTACCTGCAGGGTGACACCGCCGCCGTCGCCTACGCGACCCTGACCGCGCGGACCCGCTGGGACGACGTGGACCAGGTGCAGTACCGGACCCGCCGGCAGATGGTCCGCGAGTATGCCGACCGGGGCGACGAGCCGGTCCAGGTGCTCGACTGGGTCGTGGGCGGATGGCGTTCGGCCGCCTCGGTCAGCCCGGTCGCGGTGGAGCAGTTCGCCGACCATCTCGACGACATCGGAGTGACGCCATGACCGCACCCGCCCGGCCCCGCCCTCGCTGGCGGGACGTCGAGGACCGACTGCTGGGGGTCGACCTGGCGCTGCACGGCGTCGCCGTGTGCCGCATCCTCATCGGCCTGGCGCTGCTGGGCCTGCTGGCGACCAACTTCGGTGCCCGACACGTCCTGTGGGGCGAAGCGTCGGTCTGGGTCGACCCGTACCGCGCGACGAACTCCTTCGAGCCATGGCTGTGGAACCTCGGTGCCCTGCCGCCCGCGCTCTTCACGACGGTCTACCTGGCCGTCATGGCCTGCGCCGTCGCCTTCGTCGTCGGCTGGCGTGCGTGGTTGTTCGGCCCGCTGCTGTGGCTCGGCTCCTGGCAGCTGGTGGAGCTCAACCCCCTGCTCGGCGACCAGGGCGACAACATCGCCCGCATCGGGCTGCTGCTGTTGCTGTTCACCCGGAACTCGGCACGGTGGTCGTTCGACGCCGACCGGGCCGCGCTCGGGGTCCCCGGTGCCTTCGCCTACCTCGTGGGCGACCGTTGGGGACTGA
Source organism: Aeromicrobium marinum DSM 15272 (assembly GCF_000160775.2). Classification (NCBI taxonomy): domain Bacteria; kingdom Bacillati; phylum Actinomycetota; class Actinomycetes; order Propionibacteriales; family Nocardioidaceae; genus Aeromicrobium; species Aeromicrobium marinum. The sequence goes on from NZ_CM001024.1 coordinate 222,925, forward strand.
AGCAGTACGTCGACGTCGCCGACCTGCGCCGGCTTCGGACCGCGGTCCACAACCTGGCCGTGATCGTGCTCGCCGTCCAGGTGGTCACGATCTACGTCGCCGCCGGGTTCTACAAGGTCCAGGGCGGTCCGTGGCAGTACGGCACGGCCCTGTACTACCCGCTGCAGCTCGACGAGTTCCGGCCGTTCCCCTTCCTCAACGACCTCCTGCCCGGGCTGCCGGTGATCATGGCCGTCTCGACGATGGCCGTGGTCGCCGTGCAGCTGTTCTTCCCGTTCCTGCTGCTCCACCGACAGTCCCGCAGGTTCGCCCTGGTCGCCGTGGTCCTCATGCATCTGGGCATCGCCGTCCTGATGGGTCTGCCGTGGTTCTCGTTGTCGATGGTGGCCTTCGACGCCCTGTTCGTGAGCACCGCCACCTACCTGGTGGTGCAGGAGCGCGCCATCGGAGCGTGGGAGTGGTCGGTGATCAGGATCGAGCGGACCCGCAGCCGGCGAGGGCAACGGGTCCTGGCCCGCCACGAAGCGGGTCTGCACGCCGACAGGGCCGAACCATGACGCGGCAGCACTGGGTGGTCCCGGTCCTGCTGGCCGTCCTGGCCGGCGGCTGCGGGGCGTCGGGGACGAGCTCGTCGGAATCACCGGCCGGCCCCGAGCCTTCGTCGTCTGCGTCGCCGACGATCACGATCGACGCCGACGACGCCCTGCGGTGGGAACAGGTGCGCGACGCCATCCCGGTCACCGGCGGACTGATCCTGGCCGGTGGGACGACCGATGCGACCGGTGAGGGCGAGTTCACCGTCACGGCCGACCTGGCCACCGCTCGGTTCGAGGCACGGATCAGCAACGAAGCCCATGACGTGACCGTCCGGCACCGGGACCAGACGACCTGGGTCCTGGCCGACCCCGCCTACTGGGTCGCTGCGGGCTACACCCCGGAGTCCGCAGCGTCGGCCGAGGGCCGGTGGGTCCTGCTCGACCAGATCGGGAGCCAGCGGTACCGCGACCAGTACGGTCCCGGTGCGGTGCTCGCCCCCTTGTCGGACCTGGCGGCATCGGACCTGACGGTGTCCCGTCGATCGGACCGCGAGGGGGTGGCCGTGATCGAGTTCGACTTCGTGACGGACGGGACGCCCCGGACCGTCGTGGTGACCGCCGACGGTGACCCGTGGGTGGTCGAGGTGACGGCGACGCGTGACGGGGCGGTGGCGACCACCCGTCTCACCCGTGCGCCGGGCCCCGTCGAGATCTCGGTGCCGGACGCGGACACCGTCGTGGGGGCATCGTGAGGCGCCTCACCCGGTCCGCCGCCGCTGCGACGGTCGTGACCCTCCTGGCCCTGGCCGGTGGTGCCTGCTCACCGGGGTCCGAGCCCCCGGACCGCGACACGGTGCCGGAGCAGACGTCCTCGGCGCCGGCAGAGCCGCTGATCGACCCGCGTACGGCTGGGGGCTACTGCCCCCGACTCGCCGCGATGGCCGCACTGGCCGCGCAGGACACCACCTCCGCGACGTCTCCTGACGAGGTCCTGCGGCACCGCCTGGAGGTCCTCGCCGGCGCGTTCGCACAGCTGGCCGGGGAGTCGCCCGACCCGGTCGCCGGCACGGCCTGGTCAGCCGTGGCCACCGCGTTCGACGAGGCCGACAACGTCTTCCGTGCGACCGGCGGCAGTCTGGCCAACGACGGGGTGATCGTGGAACTGGCGGAGCTCAAGGTGACGCTCGAGCAGCAGCTGCTGTCGGTGCGCGAGCACGTCCGGGCGGCGTGCGACCTCGACATCGACGCGGTCGCGGGCTACGCGGTCGGGTCCTAGACGAATCCCCGGGTGGCCCAGGTGTTGTTCGACGGGCTCGGGTCGGCGTTGTCGGGGGCGGACGCCTCGATCCGGAAGCGCGGCGGCCCGTCGGTGCGGACCAGCAGGGGCACGAAACCGAAGCGCAACGGCAGGGCGGACAGCAGACAGGTGAGCGAGGTCCGGTCATCGACCACGGTCGGGTCGCAGGTGACGCGCCCGGACCACGGCAGGGTGTAGGGGGCGTGCTCGAGCAGGTTGGTGAACTCCAGGTCCATGGTCGTGCTGTCACCGGCGGAGTGGACCGGGACCTTGATGAGGTACCAGCCGTCGGTGGCGGGCAACCGCCACACCATCGCGGGAGCGACTCGGACGTCGTGGGTCGTGGAGGGTTCGCTGGTGGGCGGGTCGACCGGGGCCGGAGGAGGCGTGCTCTCGGGGGCCGCGGCCGGTGGATCGACCGGCGCCGGGGTCGTGCCGGTGGACACGACCTCCTGCACGACGGTCGGCGTCGAGGGCAGCACCGGTCCCGGGGTCGGCTCAGGGGTGGCAGGGGTGGTCGGGGGTGCAGCCACGACGGTGCGGACCGTGTCCGACGGCGGCTCGGCCAGGGGCCCCGGGCCCCACTGCCCGACCGCCACCGTCCCGATCGCCACCACGGCGGTGGTGCCGGCCACCCAGGCCGCCGTCGCCTTGCCGGCCACCGCGACCTTCGCCGCGTAGCCGGCCACGAGGCCCGGACCGGTCGCCGCGCCGGCGACGATCCCGGCCACGGCGGGCGCCATGAGGGCCCCCAGCCGGCTCGACATCTCGTCCATCTCGGCCGCGACCGCGGCGCACTCCAGGCAGGTGTCGAGATGCTGTCTGACGATCTGGCGGGAACGGCTGCCGGGCCGTCCTCGGACGAAGGCGGGCAGTCGGGACCGCACGTCCGCGCACTCCTCGTCGTCGGTGGGCGGGACGTGCTGGCCCAGGTACGCCTGGCGGAGGCCCTCGCGGGCCCCGGAAACCCAGCGCTGCCACGGCATTGGCCGTGAGTCCCAGACGGGGAGCGATCTCGGTGAGGTTCTCGCCCTCGACGGCGCTGTGCCACAGCACGACCTGCCACCGCTCGGGCAGCGACCGGAAGGCCGCAGCGAGCAGGGTGGACTCGTCGATCTCGTCGATCAGGTCGCCGACGGTGGGCTCGTGGGAGGAGTCGGAGAAGTCGTCGACCAGCAGGTAGCGGGACTCCGCCCGGAACAGGTCCACGGCCTGGTGCCGCACGGCCACGTGCAGGTAGGCGCGGAAGGCGACCTTGGGTCCGTTGCCGCGGACGATGGCGCCGAAGACGTGGGCGAAGGACTCCGCCACGATGTCGTCGGCCCGATCGGGACCCGCCAGCTTGCGCGCGATACGGAGCGCGGACTCCCGGTGACGCCGGAACAGGGTCCCCTGCGCCTCGAGGGAGCCGTCGCGCGCGAGGTCGATCAGAGCCTGGTCGTCGAGCAGCTCGTCGGTCTCGCGGGCGGTGGTGTCGAACACACCTGGAAGACGTGACACGGCGGTTCCCATTACGCGGCGACGCAGGTGGGATGCGTGTTTGAGACGTATTTCACATCAATGAATGGCACATCAAAAAACGGTACACATGGAGTGGATCATCGGGGATGTCCCGCAGGGCGGATCGATCGACGAGTGAGCCACCTCACACCCTGCCGGGTACGCTGCGCACATGGGACGACCCCACGAACTCGCGGTCCCCCCGGGCGCCGACGCCGCGAGCCTCGCCCGGCACCTGAACCGAGCCCACGACGACTTCGTGTCCACCGGCCGCACCGACCCGGCCGTCCGCTCGATCGTGACCGACTCGTGGCAGCGCAGTCTGGCGTCGGGGCTGGATCCCGAGATCGGACTGGCCTCGGTGGTGCTGGACGACGACGCCCTGGCCGAGATCCGCGCGCTCCACCCGCTCGCGGCCGGCATGCCCGTGATCCGCCGGCTCCTGGTCGAGAGCGCCGCCGACGCCGGCCACCTCGTCGCGGTCAGCGACGCCGCCGGGCAGCTGCTGTGGGTCGAGGGGTCGTCGTCACTGCGTGCGCGTGCGGAGAGCATGCACTTCGTTCCCGGCGCCGACTGGAGCGAGGCCAGTGCCGGGACCAACGCGCCGGGCACCGCGCTCGCACTGGACCGGCCGGTGCAGATCTTCGGACCCGAGCACCTCGCCCGGCCCGTCACCCCGTGGTCGTGCTCCGCCGCTCCCATCCACGACCCGGACACCGGCGCGGTGCTGGGGGTGCTGGACCTGACGGGGACGGCCGAGGTCGCCTCGGTGCAGGGGCTGTCGTTGGTGCGGGCCACCGTGGCGGCCGTGGAGGCCGAGCTGCGCATCCAGCGACTGCACCCCCCGACGTCGGGCTCCGTGGCCGGTGCCGGGTGGAGCATGCCGAGCCTGGACGTGCTCGGTGCCCGGGGCGCGACCCTGCGCCACGGCACCACCACGACCCGGCTGAGCCTGCGGCACAGCGAGCTGTTGCTGCTGCTCGCGGACCGGCCCGGAGGGTGGCGTGCCGGTGAGCTGGCGGTGGCCCTCAGCGACGACGAGCAGGCCCAGGTCACCATCCGTGCCGAGCTGTCACGGCTGCGCCGCGTGCTCGGTCCGCTGCAGCTCGCGTCCCGCCCGTACCGCCTGGAGAACGCCGTGGCCACCGACGTCGCCCAGGTGCGCGACGAGCTCGCCGCGGGACGGCTGCGCCGTGCCGTCGCCCTGTACCGGGGGCCGGTGCTGCCGGACTCGACGGCCCCGGCGGTGCAGCGGCTCAGGGACGAGCTGCACCTGCTCGTCCGCTCGTCGCTGCTGGCCAGCGACGACGTCGACGCGATCCTCACCTTCGCCGACACCGCGCACGGACGCGACGACTTCGAGGTGTGGGAGCAGGCCCTGCGGATCCTGCCGTCGACGTCGCCGCGCTACGCCCAGGTCGAGACGCGCGTGGCCCTGCTCGACGACGAGCTGGGCTGAACCGCCACCTGGCGCAGGGGCCCGGGACGTTGCAACGGGCGTGCAACGGGGATGTGACTAGCGTCACGCACATGCCGCACCTCCGTCGGCATCCCTACCCGAGGAGTGTCCCCATGACGGTCTACGCCCAGCCCGGAACCGAAGGCAGCGTCGTCTCCTACAAGCCCCGCTACGACCACTGGATCGGCGGCGAGTACGTCGCCCCCGCCAGCGGTCAGTACTTCGAGAACCCCTCGCCGGTCAACGGCAAGGTCTTCACCGAGATCGCCCGTGGCAACGCCGACGACATCGAGAAGGCCCTCGACGCCGCCCACGCCGCAGCCCCCGCGTGGGGGAAGACGTCGGTCGCCGAGCGCGCGGTGATCCTCAACCGGGTCGCCGACCGCATCGAGCAGAACCTGGAGATGCTGGCCGTCGGCGAGACCTGGGACAACGGCAAGCCGGTACGGGAGACCCTGGCCGCCGACCTGCCCCTGGTGGTCGACCACTTCCGGTACTTCGCCGGTGCCATCCGCGCGCAGGAGGGCTCGCTGTCGCAGCTCGACGAGGACACCGTGGCCTACCACTTCCACGAGCCCCTCGGCGTGGTCGGGCAGATCATCCCGTGGAACTTCCCGCTGCTGATGGCCACGTGGAAGCTCGCTCCCGCGCTCGCCGCCGGCAACGCCGTCGTGCTGAAGCCGGCCGAGCAGACCCCCGCGTCGATCATGCTCCTCATGGAGCTGCTGGCCGACATCCTGCCGCCGGGCGTCGTCAACGTCGTCAACGGCTTCGGCGTCGAGGCGGGGGCACCCCTGGCCTCCAGCACCCGGATCCGCAAGATCGCCTTCACCGGTGAGACGACGACCGGGCGGCTGATCGCCCAGTACGCCAGCCAGAACCTCATCCCCGCAACCCTGGAGCTCGGCGGCAAGAGCCCGAACATCTTCTTCGAGGACGTCGCCAGCGCCGACGACGCGTTCTACGACAAGGCTCTCGAGGGCTTCACGATGTTCGCGCTCAACCAGGGCGAGATCTGCACCTGCCCCAGCCGTGCGCTGATCCAGAACTCGATCCTCGAGCAGTTCCTGCCGGCCGCGACCGAGCGGACCAAGGCGATCAAGCAGGGCAACCCGCTCGACGTCGAGACCATGATCGGCGCCCAGGCCAGCAACGACCAGCTGGAGAAGATCCTGTCGTACTTCGACATCGGGGTGAAGGAGGGAGCGCGCATCATCACCGGTGGTGAGCGCACCGACCTCGGTGGCGACCTGTCGGGCGGCTACTACGTGGCGCCGACGATCTTCCAGGGTCACAACAAGATGCGCGTGTTCCAGGAGGAGATCTTCGGTCCGGTCGTGTCGGTGACCGGGTTCAGCGACTACGACGACGCGATGAGCATCGCCAACGACACCCTCTACGGCCTCGGCGCCGCGGTGTGGTCGCGCGACGGTGGCACGGCCTACCGTGCCGGTCGCGACATCCAGGCCGGTCGGGTGTGGACCAACTGTTACCACCAGTACCCGGCCCACGCCGCGTTCGGCGGCTACAAGTCCTCGGGCATCGGACGCGAGAACCACAAGATGATGCTCGACCACTACCAGCAGACGAAGAACCTGCTGGTGTCGTACTCGCAGAACGCGCAGGGCTTCTTCTGATGGAGCGGGTGGCGATCACCCCGGAGGCCGCGGACCTGCTCCGCGGCCTCCGGGCCTCGCACGACAAGCCGCTGATGTTCCACCAGTCGGGCGGCTGCTGCGACGGCTCGGCCCCGATGTGCTTCACCCAGGGCACCTTCCTCACCGGCCACCAGGACGTCCACCTCGGCGACCTGGAGTACGGGGCCACGGAGGTGGCTCCGGTGTGGATCTCCAAGGAGCAGTTCGCCTACTGGTCGCACACCCACATCACGATCGACGTGGTGCCGGGACGCGGTGCCGGGTTCTCCATCGAGGGTCCGACCGGCCACCGGTTCATCATCCGGTCGCGGGTGTTCACCGAGGAGGAGACGGCGCGGCTGACCGAGGCACCCAAGGGTTAACCCGTTGTTACACTGACGCGCATCCGGCCGGGACGGCAGCGTCCCGGCGCGTCGAGGTGTGGATGTGGAGCCTTCATGGGTGATCTGACCTACAAGCTCAAGGTGCTGCGGCAGATCGGACTGCTGTCCGTCCAGCCCCCGCACCGCCTCGTGAAGGCCGGCGTCAAGCTGGCCACGTGGGGTCCCGGCTTCCCGGCGGCCGTGCTCGCCGCCGCGGCCCGGCACCCCCAGCAGCTCGCCATCATCGACGACGCGGGCGAGCTCACGTGGAAGCAGCTCAGCGAGGAGATCAACCGCACGACCCAGGGTCTGAAGGACCGGGGTGTGGGTGTCGGTGACTCCGTCGCGGTGCTGTGTCGCAACCACCGGCACATGGTCGTCGCGATGGTCTCGGTCATGCAGCTCGGCGGCAAGATCCTGCTGCTCAACACCATGGCGAGCGCCGGCCAGCTCGGGGAGCTGACCCGCCGTGAGGGCGCCGAGATGGTGGTCCTCGACCAGGAGTTCCTCAAGGTTGCCGACGAGCTCGACCGTGACCTCGTCGTCGTGGCGTGGGAGGACGACGACACCCACGGCCTGCCAACGCTCGCGCAGATCGCGGAGGGGAAGTCCTCGGCGGACCACAAGAAGCCCGCGAAGCCCGGCGGCATCGTCATCTTCACCTCCGGCACCACCGGCATGCCCAAGGGCGCCAACCGCAAGGAGCCGGAGAACCTCGATCCGCTGATGACCTTCTTCGGTGCCATTCCCTACCGGGGTAACTCCACGGTCGTGATCGCGGCGCCGCTCTTCCACTCCTGGGGGCTCATCAACTTCGGGTTCGGCCTGTCGACCGTCCCGACGTACGTGCTGCGTCGCAAGTTCAAGGCCGAGCAGGTGCTCGCCGACATCGACCAGCACAAGGCCGAGGCCCTGGTCGTCGTGCCGCTCATGATGCAGCGACTGGTCGACGCCGATCCGACCGCGATCGAGAAGGCCGACGTCTCCAGTCTGCGGATCACCGCCTCCAGCGGCTCGGCCCTGGCCGGCGAGCTCGCCACCCGCTTCATGGACACCTTCACCGACTCGGTCTACAACTTCTACGGCGCGACGGAGACCGGGTGGGTCTCGATCGCGTCGCCGGAGGACCTCCGCGCGGCGCCCGGCACCGCCGGCCGCGTGCCGTGGCGCACGGTCGTGAAGGTGCTCGACGCCGACGGCCAGGAGGTGCCGCCGGGCGAGACCGGGGTCATCCACGTCGGCAACGAGATGCAGTTCGCCGGCTACACCGACGGCAACACCAAGAACTTCGCCGACGGACTCATGCACTCCGGCGACCTCGGCTACTTCGACGCCGACGGCCGGCTGTTCGTGGCCGGCCGCGACGACGACATGATCGTCTCCGGCGGCGAGAACGTGTTCCCCCGCGAGCTGGAGGACGCCCTGATCGACCACCCGCGCATCTCCGACGTGGTGGTCACGGGCATCCCCGACCCCGACTGGGGCCACTCGCTGGCGGCCTACGTCGTCGTCAAGGGCAGCGAGCCGCTGCCGGAGGACGAGATCGTCGCGTACGCCAAGGAGCGGGTCGCCCGGTTCGCGGTGCCGCGCAAGATCGCGTTCCTCGACGAGCTGCCCCGCAACCCCACCGGCAAGGTCATGAAGCGGGAACTGCCCGAGTTCGAGTAGGCCCGGTCGGGGCCTGTGGCAGGCTTCGGACGTGAGGATCAGCGTCGCGCCGGCGGTCGGCGCCGGTACCGGGGGGCGGTCGTGAACGGGATCGGACGGGTCGACGCCTTCCAGCGGCGCCACCGGGTCGTCGGGTACCCGATCGCGGTCGTCTACAAGTACTTCGACGACCAGGGTCCCTACCTGGCCGCCATCATCGCGTACTACTCGTTCATCGCGATCTTCCCGATCCTGCTGATCTCGACCTCGGTGCTCGGCTTCCTGCTGCAGGGCGATCCCGGGCTCAGCGACCGCCTGCTCGACACCGCGCTCAGCCAGTTCCCGATCGTGGGCGACCAGCTCGGCCGGCCCGAGGGACTCACCGGCAGCACCGGCGCGATCGTCGTCGGTTCACTCGCGGCCCTGTACGGCGCCCTGGGTCTGGGCCAGTCGACCCAGAACGCCGCCAACATCGCGTGGTCGGTGCCCCGCAACAGCCGTGCCAACCCGTTCCTCATGCGTTTGAAGAGCCTGATCCTGCTGGCCACCGCGGGCGTCGGCATCCTGGTGATCGCCGTGGGGTCGTCGGTCCTGGCCAACGCCCAGTCGATCAACGAGACCTTCTCCGACGAGATCAACCTGGCGCTGCGCATCGTCGGGTTCGTGCTGTCGGTGGGCATCTTCTGGGCGCTGTTCCGGCTGGTGAGCGCCGGCCGCGGACGCTGGCCGTACCTGCTCGCCGGAGCGGCCGTGACGGCCGGCCTGTGGCAGCTGCTGCAGTGGGCGGGTCAGGCGTACGTCTCCAACGTCATCAACACCGCCAGCTCCATGAACGGCACGTTCGCGCTGGTGCTGGGTCTGATCGCCTTCATCTACGTGGCGGCCCTGATGGTCGTGGTGGGCCTCGAGGTCGCGGTCGTGAGCTCCAGGCGACTGTTCCCCCGGGCCCTGCTGACGCCGTTCACCGACAACGTGGTGCTCACCGAGGCCGACCAGCGGGCCTACACCGCGTACGCCAAGTCCCAGCGCCACAAGGGTTTCCAGGTGGTGGAGGTCAGATTCGACGAGGTGGACGCCCCGACCGAGGTCATCGCGCGCGACGACCAGCCGCCGTCCGCCTGACCACCTGGTCGCCGCGACCGGCAGCCGGTGGCTGGTGGCCTGCCGGTGGAACCACGGTCTACGCTGGTGCACCGCACTTCGTGCACGACGACAGACGCCCCGACCAAAGGACATGCCATGCCCACGGGCAAAGTGAAGTGGTTCGACGCCGGCAAGGGATTCGGGTTCCTCTCCTCCGACGAGGGTCCTGACGTCTACCTGCACGCCGACGCCCTGCCGGAGGGCATGGACACCATCAAGCCCGGCACCCGGGTGGAGTTCGGCATCGCCCAGGGGCGGCGTGGCGACCAGGCCCTCCAGGTCCGTCTGGCGGAGCCGGCGACCTCGGTCAGCCGTTCACAGGCGCAGGCCCGTCGCAAGGACCCCGAGACCATGGTGGTCATCGTGGAGGACCTGATCCGCGTGCTCGACGACCTGGGCGAGGCCTACCGGCACGGGCGCCACCCCGACGCGAAGAAGGCCAAGCCGGTCGCCTTGCTGCTGCGGGCGCTCGCCACCGAGCTCGACGCCTGAGGCGTCGGGTCAGGCCGTCGGGGCGGCGGGGAGACGGTCCCGGCGCACGCGGCTGATCACGAAGACCACCCAGACGAGCACGACGCCGGCCACGACCCGCAGGCCGGTGTCGACCCCGGCATCGATCGTGAACAGCCCGATGCCGGTGAGCCCGCCGGTGACCCACGCCAGCTGGATGAGCGTCTCGGACCGGGCGAACATCGAGGTGCGCACCCGCTCGGGCACGTCGCGCTGGATGAGCGCGTCGAGGCTGAGCTTGCCGAGCGACTGGGTGAGTCCGGCCGTGAGGCCCAGCACCATCGCCGTGCCCCAGCTGAGGAAGATCGAGACGATCGCCAGCACGGCGACGTCCAGGATCAGCACGGCGACCACGATCAGCTCGGGCGCGCGCTCCTTGGCCGCCGAGCCGAGCAGGACGCCGATGGTGTTGCCCACGCCCGCGGCCCCGATCACCAGGCCGAGCAGGATCGTGGCGTTGCCGCTCCAGTCCATCACCGCGGGTGGGTCCCTCAGCACGAACGCCATGAAGATCGTGAGGAACCCCGTGATGACCCGCAGCCCGGCGTTGCAGCGCAGGGCGTTCACCACCCCGCGGGGGGCGAGCACGCCGGTCACGCCGTTGGCGGCGGTGAGGTCGATCTTCTCCTCGCCCTCGCTGGAGTCGACCCGAGGCGGCAGGAGGATCGCGAGCACGGTGCCGATGACGAACAGCACGAACGCGTAGCGCAGGGCCCACTGCGAGCCCAGGGCCACGGCACCGATGGCCAACGGGGCCGAGATCGCCCCCGCCGCGGTGCCGGTGAGCGAGATCCGTGAGTTCGCCTTCACCAGGGTCAGCTCGGCCGGCAGCAGCCGCGGCACGGCCGACGCCCGCGTGACGCCGTACGCCTTGGAGGACACCAGGCAGCCGAGGGCCGCGATGTAGAAGGTGGGCGACTCGTCGACGACGGCACCGGCGAGCACCAGGCAGCAGAACGCCCGCATGGCCAAGGTGGTGCCGATCGCCCACCGGCGACCCCGCCGGAAGCGGTCGAGGAACGGGCCGATGAGGGGTGCCACGAAGGCGAACGGCAGCATCGTCAGCACCAGGAAGAGCGCGACCTGGCCACTGGCCTCGTCGGACGGGACGGTGAAGAACACCGTGCCGGCCAGCGCCACGGCCACGGCGGCGTCACCGGCGGTGTTGAACGCGTGCAGCTCCAGCAGGCGGGCCAGCCCGGTCTCGCCGGCGCCTCCGGAGTGCGTGAAGCGGCGGGCTCCACGGAAGGCCGAACCGCTGCCGCGGGCGATGACGCGACCGGCGCCGCGGGTCGCCTGGGCCGCCACGCGGGCGGACCGCTGGACGCCCCCGGGCGGCGGCGGGCCGTCGGGACGGGGGTCGGCCCCGGGCCCGTCGGACGCGTCGGACCACGGGGGCAGCGGCTCGGGCAGGGTGGGTTCGCGGCCGTACCCGTCGGGGTCGTGGTCGTCGTGGGCACCCATGCCCTCCATCCTGCCTCACCCCGAGTCGGCGGGCTGGCTCAGATGGGGGACAATCGTGGGATGTCCGTCCAGGAGTTGTTGACCTCAGCCACCGCGACCGCGCGCGCCGCGCTGGCCGACGTCGAGGACGTCGTCGGGGACCATCTGCGGGCCGAGGTCGACGCCGACGGCCTGGTGTCGCACTACTTCGCGTCGACGCAGCCGGGCTACCAGGGATGGACCTGGGTCGTGAGCCTCTCGGCCGTCGCGGCCGACGCCCCCGTCACGGTCAACGACGTCGTCCTGCTGCCGGGGTCCGACGCCATCGTGGCCCCGGCGTGGACGCCCTACCGTGACCGCATCCGCCCCGGGGACCTCGGGCCCGGCGACGTGCTGCCGCCCGACGAGGACGACCTGCGACTGGTGCCGGCCTGGTCGGCCGAGGACACCGACGACGACGACCGTCCGGTGGCCCGCGAGATCGCCTCCGAGCGGGAGTGGGTGCTGTCCCGGGAGGGCCGCGACATGGCCGCCGACCGGTGGCACGCCGGGGCCCAGGGTCCCGACACCCCCATCGCGCAGCAGGCCTCCGGCTCGTGCCGCACCTGCGGGTTCATGGTGGGGCTCGCCGGTGAGCTGGGCGGCCGCTTCGGGCTCTGCGCGAACGGCATGGCCAACGACGACGGCCGGGTGGTGACGCTCGACCACGGGTGCGGCGCGCACTCCGGAGTCCGGCTCGGCCGGTCGGTCACCCCGCAGCCGCTGCCGCCGCCGGTGTTCGACACCGTCACCAACGACGACGTCGAGGTGCTCTGAGCCTGTCGGCTCCCTCACGTTGCTGCAGGGGGCTCCTCGTCATATAGTTGCGGTGTGCAACTTGATGACGAGGTGACCGACCCACCCGCGGAGACCGTGGCGCAGCCCCGCCCGGAGTACACCCACCGGGAGGTCCTCGAGGTCCTCGTGGGCCTGCTCGCGGCGATGTTCACCGGCCTGATCAGCTCGACCATCGTGTCCAACGCGGTGCCGACGATCATCGCCGACCTCGACGGCAGCCAGACCCAGTACACGTGGGTCATCACGGCGTCGCTGCTGGCGATGACCGTGTCGACCCCGGTGTGGGGCAAGCTCTCGGACCTGTTCGACAAGAAGCTGATGATCCAGACCGCGATCGGCATTTTCGTCGTCGGGTCCGTCCTGGCCGGACTCTCGCGCAACCTGCCCGAGCTGATCGCGATGCGCGCGGTGCAGGGGATCGGCATGGGCGGCATCATCGCGACCGGACAGGCCCTGATCGCCGCGATCATCCCGCCGCGTCAGCGTGGTCGGTACGCCGGCTACCTCGGCGCCACGATGGCGGTCGCGACCGTCAGTGGGCCGCTGATCGGCGGCATCATCGTCGACACCCCCGGGCTGGGCTGGCGCTGGTGCTTCTTCGTGTGCGTCCCCCTGGCGGTGATGAGTCTGGTGGTCCTGCAGCGCTTCCTCCGACTGCCCGACACTCGCCGCTCGGTCGACCTGGACTACGCAGGCGCGCTGCTGATCGCGGTCGCCGCCTCGCTGCCGCTGGTGTGGGTCACCTTCGCGGGTGACGCCTACCCGTGGGTCTCGTGGACCTCGGCCGCGTTCCTGGGCGGCACGGCCCTGGCCGCCGGCCTCGTGGTCGTCGTGGAGTCGCGCCACGCCGAGCCGGTCCTGCCCCTGCAGGTGGTGCGGCAGCGCACCACGACGCTGGCCATCATCGGCAGCATCGCCGTCGGGATCTCGATGTTCGGGGGGTCGGTGTTCCTCGGCCAGTACTTCCAGGTGGCGGGCGGCCACTCGCCGACGGTCGCCGGCCTGCTCGGGACCCCGTTGATGGTCGGGTCCCTGGTGGGCACGGTCGTGTCCGGTCGTCTGATCACCCGGTACGGGCGGTGGAAGCGGTTCCTGGTGACCGGTTCGGCCCTGCTGGTCGTCGGGTTCGGCCTGCTCGCCACGGTCGACCACACCACGCCGGAGTGGCACACCATGGTCTTCATGGCCGTCGTCGGCCTCGGCATGGGCATGATGCTGCAGAACTTCGTGCTCGCGGTCCAGAACACCGTCGACGTGCGGGAGGTCGGGTCGGCCAGCGCGTCGGTGGCCTTCTTCCGGTCGCTCGGGGGTGCTGTCGGTGTCGCGGTGCTGGGAGCGATCCTCGCCGCCCAGGTCCGGACCGACGTCACCGACGGCCTCGGCCGGCTGGGTCTGAGCCGGTCGGGCGACTCCGGGTCGCTGCTGGACGTGGGCTCCCTGCCCGGTCCGGTGGCCGAGGTGGTGCGCGCCGCCTACGGTGACGCGACGGGGAACATCTTCGCCGTCGCGGCGGTGGTCTCGGTGATCAGCCTGGTCGCTGCCGTGATGATCAAGGAGATCCCGCTGCGCACCACGGTCGCGATGCAGGAGCCGGACGGGCCGGCGGTTCCCGTCGCCGACTGAGCCGCCGACGACCGGGGTTCAGTCGATCGCGGCGCGGCGCCGGCCCGGCTGGATCCGCAGGGCGTTGCGCCGCCGCCGGCAGTACTCGATGCCGATGCACCCGAGACCGAATCCGGCGACCGCGGCCCACAACCACCACATGCGGTCGGACTCCTCGAGGGTGCCGACGAACGGCACGAGGGCCAGGGCGGCGACGCCCCACACGATGGTGCCGACGACCATGGTGCGGACGCCGTCGACGTCCATGGGCTCGACCTCGGCCACGCGGTGGGTCGTGTTGCCGATCTCGAGCTCGGTCACCTCGGGCCGACCGAAGTCGTGCCGGCGGGCGGCGCGTTCGAGCCGCTCACGCTCGCGGTGGCCGAGCTTGCGCTCGACCGTGGCCGGTCCGTCCCCCTCGCGGATGGTCCAGTCGTCGCCGTCGGTCACCCGGCCAGCGTACCGCCGCCGTCACACGCTCGCGGTGGGCTGGCATGCTGAGGGCCGATGAATCCGCGCTATCGACGTCTGCTGATCCCCGGCCTGCTCACGGCGCTGGTCGTGGTCGTGGTCGTCGCTGCGCTCACCGACTCCTCCGAGGCAGCCGTCGCGTCCGAGGCGACGGAGGTGAGCCGGTTCCTCGACCCGGACATCACCGAGTCGAGCGGACTGGCGGTGAGCCCGCTCGACCCCGACCTGGTCCACACCGTCAACGACTCCGGAAGCGCCCCGGTGGTGTTCACCGTGCGGCTGTCGACCGGCGAGACCGTCGGGCGCACGACCCTCGACGGCGTCGCCTGGCGCGACCCCGAGGCGTTGGCGGTCGGACCGGACGGCACCCTGTGGGTCGCCGACACCGGCGACAACCTGGCGGCGCGCGACGACACCGCCCTGTACGTGCTGCCCGAGCCGGCCGGGGGTGACGACCGGGTCACCCCGACGGTCTTCCCGGTCTCCTTCGCCGGCGGGCCACGCGACGTCGAGGCCCTGCTGGTCGACCCGACGGGCGGGCCCGTGCACCTGGTCACCAAGGGCCTGCTCGGCGGAGAGGTGTTCCGCCTGCCGGCCGACCTCACGCCCGGTGCCACCCACCGGGCCGAACCGGTGGGGGTGGCGATGCCGGGGCTGGTCACCGACGCCGCGTTCCACCCCGACGGCGAGCGCCTGGTGGTGCGCACCTACGGGTCCGCGCTGCTGTACGACCGGGACTTCGTGCGGCTCGGAGCGGTGGAGCTGCCGTTCCAGGAGCAGGGCGAGACCATCGCCGTCGAGGCCACCGGCACCTACCTGGTCGGCAGCGAGGGCACGGGCTCCGCGCTGACCCGGGTGCCGGCCATCGCCCCGGAGGCCGACGACGCCCGGTCGGGCGACGCCCCGCGGGTCGGCGCAGCGGACGGGGCGACCGTCGATGCTCCCGAGGACACCGACGGCGTCGACCCGTCGGTCGTCATCGGCGTCCTGGCGGCGCTCGGTGTGATCCTGGTCGGCCTGCTGGTGGTGCGCGGCCGCCGTCGTCCATGATGTGGCGGTGACCGGGTTCGCCGGTCGTCCCGCACCCGGCCCGGCAGGAGCCCCATGACCACGACGCTCGACCGCTTCTTCCTCATCACCGACCGCGGTTCGACGATCGGCCGGGAGGTGCGTGGTGGCGTCGTGACCTTCCTGACGATGGCCTACATCATCGTGCTCAACCCGATCATCCTGGCCGGTGTCCCCGACGCGGACGGCCTCTACCTCGGCGGCGGCGCCGAGCCGGGGTCGGGATTCGCGACGATCGCGGCGTGCACGGCTCTGGTCGCCGGTGTGCTGTCGATCCTCATGGGGGTCGTCGCCAACTTCCCCCTGGCGCTCGCCGCCGGGCTCGGTCTCAACGCCTTCGTCGCGTTCTCCGTGGCGTCGCAGATGACGTGGGCCGACGCGATGGGCCTGGTGGTGATCGAGGGCCTGATCATCCTGCTGCTCGTGCTGACCGGGTTCCGCAAGGCGGTGTTCGACGCGGTCCCGCCGCCGCTGAAGACGGCGATCGCGGTGGGCATCGGCCTGTTCATCGCCTTCATCGGCCTCGTCGACGCGGGGTTCGTGCGCGCCACGGGCAACGCGGCCCCTCCGGTGGGGCTGGGCATCGGTGGCAACCTCGCGGGCTGGCCCGTGCTGGTGTTCTGCCTGACGCTGCTGCTGATCATCTCGCTGCACGCCCGTGCGGTCCCGGGGGCGATCCTCATCGGCATCGTCTCGGGCACCGTGCTGGCGGGGATCATCCAGGTGTTCACCGACACGCCGGCGAGCCTCGGCGACGCCGGGTCGATCGGCTGGAACCTCAACGTGCCGGGCTGGCCCGACTCGGTCGTCGACGTGCCGGACCTGTCGCTGCTGGGTGAGTTCTCGCTGCTGGGCGGGTTCGACCGGGTGGGCCTGGTGGCCGCCGCGCTGCTGGTGTTCACGCTCCTGCTCGCCGACTTCTTCGACACCATGGGCACGATGACGGCGATCGGTGCCGAGGCCGGGCTCAACGACCAGGAGGGGTCGCCGCCCCGGGCCCAGCGGATCCTCGTCGTCGACTCGCTGGGGGCCGTCGCGGGAGGCGCCGCGGGCGTCAGCAGCAACACCTCGTACATCGAGTCCGCCTCGGGGGTCGGCGACGGTGCCCGCACGGGTCTGGCCGCGATCGTCACCGGCGTGCTGTTCCTGGCGTCCACGTTCTTCGCGCCGCTCGTGCAGAGCATCCCCAACGAGGCGGCCGTGCCGGCCCTGGTGTTCGTCGGGTTCCTGATGATGAGCCAGATCAGCGGCATCGACTGGAACGACGTCGAGATCGCGCTGCCGGCGTTCCTCACGATCGTGCTGATGCCGTTCACCTACTCGATCACCGCGGGCATCGGGGCCGGGTTCGTCACCTTCGTCCTGCTCAAGGTGGTGCGGGGCCGCACCGCGGCGGTGCACCCGCTGATGTGGGTCGTCGCGGGCCTGTTCGTCGTGTACTTCTCGATCGACCCGCTGACGCGCTGGTTGACCTGACCGGTCGCGTGGTTGGCTGGGCCGCATGGAGATCACCTTCGACGGACACACGCCCCGGCTCGCCGACGGCGCCTGGGCGGCACCCAACGCGACCCTGGTCGGCGACGTGCGCCTCGGGGAGCGCGCGAGCGTCTTCTACGGAGCGGTGCTGCGCGCCGACAACGAGCCGATCACGGTGGGTCCGCGGTCGAACGTGCAGGACAACTGCGTCTTCCACGTCGACGTCGGTCAGCCGGTGGTGCTGGGCGAGGGCGTCTCGATCGGCCACGGTGCGGTCGTCCACGGCGCGACGATCGGCGACCACGTGCTGGTCGGCATGAACGCCACGGTGCTCAACGGGGCGGTCATCGGCGACGAGGTGCTCGTGGCGGCCGGGGCGCTCGTGCCGCAGGGCATGCAGGTGCCGCCGCGCACGCTGGTCGCCGGGGTGCCCGGCAAGGTGCGGCGCGAGCTGACCGACGACGAGATCGCCCACCTGCACCGCAACGCACGGATCTACGAGGAGCACCGCGACGCCCACCGCGACGCCACCTCCGCCCCCTGACCCACCCCACCCACCCGGGGCGGTAGGTGAGCAACCCTTCCCGGGCACGGGCGGTGGGTGAGGTACCGCACGACCGACGGATTCGGTTGCTGACCCACCGATGCCGGGTGCGAGGACCGTCGGACCGTCGTCAGGTGGTGCTGCGCTCGGGCGGGGTCATCGCCCACCGGATGGCCCGGGTGGCCACCTCGCCCGACGCACGGACCACCGTGCCCTCCGCGACCGGCAGGTACGGCAGCCGCAGCGGCCACCGGGTCCACCGAGGCATCATCGCGATCGCCGACGCCGCGAGAACCCCGTACGGCGCCCGGAGCGCCAGCGGCACCGGCGGGTTGACCAGGATGAACCGAGCGGTGCGCCGGGCTGCCTCGGTGCCCGCCAGCTCGGGGCGGAAGTCCGCGAGCGCCTGCTCCAGCTCGGCGACCGTGGTGGGCACCCGGTCGGCCCCGAGGGCACGGCCGACGACCGCGGTCTGCGCCACGTACTCGTCCCGCTTCGCAGGCGAGAGCTTCGTGGAGCCGTAGCGGTCGTGGGCCCGCAGGAAGCTGTCGACCTCGGCCACGTGGACCCACTTCAGCAGGTGGGGGTCCGACGCCCGGTAGGGGCGGCCGTCGGGGGCGGTGCCATGGATCCGGCCGTGCACGGCACGGACGATCCGGATGGCCCGGTCGGCGTCCTCGGTGGTCGCGAACGTCGTCTCGGCCAGGAAGGTGCTGGTGCGGTGCAGGCGGCCCCACGGGTCGCCGCGATAGCCCGAGTGCTCGTCGACGGCGGCCATCGCCAACGGGTGGAGCGACTGCAGCAGCAGGGCGCGGATGCCGCCGATGAACATCGACGCGTCGGCGTGGACGGTCACGATCGCGTCGCCCGGCCCGAACCGTCGGGGTCCGGGACTGCCGTGGATCCGTTCGCGGTGCGCGGGCCCCTCGTCGCCGGCGACGCGCTCGAAGATCACCTGGCCGAGGACCTCGCGCACTCCCATCTGCCCAGTGTCCCGCACGGCACCCCACCTCGCCCGTCGGCACCTTCCCGCTGGGAGTGACGTTTCGGCCCCGGAATGGCGAACATCAGGGCCGAATCGTCACTCCCAGCGGGAAGGGGGGAAGGGGAAAGGGGGAGGCGGGAAGGGGGGGCGGGGAGGGAGTCAGAGGCGGTCGACGACGTGGTCGATGCAGCGGGTGAGGGCGGTGACGTCGTCGGGATCGATCGCCGGGAACATCGCGATGCGCAGCTGGTTGCGCTTGAGTCCGCGGTAGCCGTCGACGTCGACGATCCCGTTCTCGCGCAGCACGCCCGCCACGGCCGCCGCGTCGACGCCGTCGAGATCGAGCGTGCCGACCACGAGCGAGCGGTCGGCGGGGTCGGGCACGAACGGCGTCACGTACGACGTCCGCTCGGCCCACGCGTACAACCGACCCGACGACTCCGTGGTGCGGCCGACGGCCGCGTCGAGTCCGCCGAGCCCGTTGAGCCACCGCACCTGGTGCTCCATGAGGAACAGCGTGGCCACGGCGGGCGTGTTGTACGTCTGGTCCTTGCGGGAGTTGTCGATCGCGGTCGGCAGGTCGAGGAACGCCGGCACGTACCGTCCTTCGGCCTTGATCCGTTCGGCCCGTTCGATCGCTGCCGGTGACATGAGCGCCACCCACAGGCCACCGTCGGAGGCGAACGACTTCTGCGGGGCGAAGTAGTAGGCGTCGGTCTGCGACACGTCGACCGGAAGCCCTCCGGCCCCCGAGGTCGCGTCGACCAGCACCAGAGCGCCGTCGTCGGCGTCGGCCACCCGCTCGACGGGTGCCATCACGCCCGTGGACGTCTCGTTGTGCGCCCAGGCGTACACGTCGACGCCGGCGACGGCGCGCGGCGAGGGCCGGGTGGAGAAGGCGGACTCGACCACGTCGGGGTCGGCGAGGAACGGGGCCGCCGTGGTGGCGGCCGCGAACTTCGCCGTGAACTCCCCGTGCACCAGGTGCTGGCTGCGCTCGCTGACCAGACCGAACGTCGCCGCGTCCCAGAACGCGTGCGACCCGCCGAGGCCCAGCACGACCTCGTACCCGTCGGGCAGGGTGAACAGCTGCGCCAGGCCCTCGCGCAGCCGTCCGACGAGCTGCTTCACCGGCGGCTGCCGGTGGGACGTGCCCATCAGGGAGGAGCCGGAGGCGGCCAGCGCGGCGAGCGCCTCGGGTCGCACCTTGGAGGGGCCGGAGCCGAAGCGGCCGTCGCGGGGGAGCAGGTCGGCGGGGATCTTCACCCGGCCAGTCTCTCGCACCGGCCCGCGGGCGTCCGGGACCCCCGTGGGCCCGTCCTCCCGGAGCCGGCCCGGTGCCGACCCCCTACGATGCGTTCCATGGCAGCCGAATCGTCGTCCGTCGCCCCCGACCCGACGGTCCCCCTGGCCGATGGCTTGGACGCGACCCGTGAGCAGTGGGAGAAGGCCACGGCCGCCGTCCTGCGCAAGTCCCGTCGCCTCGCCGACGACGCCCCCGACGGCGACGTGTGGACCGAGCTCACCAGCACCACCCTCGACGGCATCGCCGTGAGCCCGCTCGGGACCCCGGCCGAGACGGCGGACCTGCCCGACCCCGGTCTCCCCGGCCAGGCGCCCTTCACCCGGGGCACCGCCGCCGCCCGCGAGCACCAGGCCTGGGACATCCGTGCGTGGTTCACCGACCCCGACGGTGACCGCACCGCCGAGCACGTCATGACCGACCTCGAGAACGGCGTGAACTCGCTGTGGCTCACCGTCGGTCCTGACGGCGTCGACGCAGCCGACCTCCCGCGCATCCTCGAGCCGGTCTTCCTCGACCTGGCGCCCGTCGTGCTGGACGCCCCCCACGACCCCGTGGCGGCGGCGCAGGTCCTCGTCGACGTCCTGGCCGACCGGGGCCTGACCCCGGCGCCCAGTACCAACCTGGGGGCCGACCCGATCGGCAACGCCGTGCGCGGGCGGGGTGTCACCGACCTCTCGGTCGCCACCGACGTCGCGAACCTGGCCTCGGGCGTCGGAGCCCGCGCCGTCGTGGTCGACGGCACCGCCGTGCACGACGCCGGGGGGTCCGACGTGCAGGAGCTCGCCTACGTCACGGCCGCCGGTGCCGCCTACCTGCGGGCGCTCGTCGGGTCGGGGGTCGACGTCGACACCGCGGCCTCGCTGCTGGAATTCCGGCTGGCGGCCACCGACGAACAGTTCCCGACCATCGCCAAGTTCCGCGCCGCGCGCCGCCTCTGGGCGCGGGTCGCCGAGCTGAGCGGGGTCAGCGGCGCGGCCGCCGGCCAGGTGCAGCACGCCGTCACCTCGCGGCCGATGATGTCGGCGTACGACCCCTACGTGAACATGCTCCGCACCACCGTGGCCGGTTTCGCGGCCGGGGTCGGTGGGGCGACCAGCGTCACCGTGCTGCCGTTCGACGAGCCGCTGGGCCTGCCGGAGGTGTTCAGCCGCCGGATCGCCCGCAACACCTCGAGCCTGCTCATCAGCGAGGCGCACGTCGCCAAGGTCACCGACCCGGCCGGCGGTTCCCACGTCACCGAGAAGCTCACCGACGACGTCGCCCGGGCCGCGTGGGAGGCGTTCGGGGCCATCGAGTCCGCCGGCGGCGTGGTGGCCGCCATCGCCGACGGCACCATCGCGGCCGGCATCGAGCGCACCGTCTCGGAGCGGGCGCTGCAGATCGCCACTCGCGAGCGCCCGATCACCGGGGTCAGCGAGTTCCCGAACCTGGCGGAGGTCAAGCCCGAGCGTCGGCCGTACCCGACCGCGCCCGCCGTGCACCGCTACGGGGTCGAGTTCGAGCAGATGCGCGACGCCCCGGCGTCCACTCCGGTCTTCCTGGCCACGATGGGGCCGATCGCCGCGCACACCGCCCGCGCCACCTTCGCGGCCAACCTGTTCGCCGCCGGCGGGATCGACACCGTCGCGGCCGGCGCCACCTCCGGCACCGCCGAGGTCCTCGCGGCCTACGACGGCGCCCCCGTGGTGTGCCTGACCGGCAACGACGCCGCCTACGCCGACTGGGGCGCCGAGCTCGTCACCGCACTGCGTGACGCCGGAGCCCGGTTCGTCGTCCTGGCCGGCACGGCTGACGTCGACGCCGACACCACCGTGGCCATGGGGCTCGATGCCCTGGCCTTCCTCCGCCGGACCCGAGAGGAGCTGACGGCATGAGCATCCCCGAGAGCTTCGCCGGCCTGCCACTGGACCCCGAGCAGCCCGCCGCGCCGGACCCAGCGACCTACGCCGCCGCGACGGAGGGGGCCGAACCGTGGCCCGCCCCCGAGGGCATCGGCATCCACGGCCTCTACACCCCGGGCGACCTCGACGGCCTCGACGCGCTCGACACCTTCCCCGGGCTCGCGCCCTTCCTGCGGGGGCCGTACCCGGCGATGTACACGACCCAGCCGTGGACCGTCCGTCAGTACGCGGGGTTCTCCACCGCCGAGGAGTCCAACGCCTTCTACCGCCGCAACCTGCGGGCGGGGCAGAAGGGCCTGTCGGTCGCGTTCGACCTGGCCACCCACCGTGGTTACGACTCCGACCACCCCCGCGTCAAGGGCGACGTCGGCATGGCCGGTGTCGCGATCGACTCGATCTACGACACCCGCACGCTGTTCGACGGCATCCCGCTCGACGAGATGAGCGTGTCGATGACCATGAACGGCGCCGTGCTGCCGGTGCTGGCGCTGTACATCGTGGCCGCCGAGGAGCAGGGGGTGAAGCCCGAACAGCTGGCCGGGACCATCCAGAACGACATCCTCAAGGAGTTCATGGTCCGCAACACCTACATCTACCCGCCGGCCCCGTCGATGCGGATCATCTCCGACATCTTCGCCTACACGGCGCAGAAGATGCCGCGGTTCAACTCCATCAGCATCTCGGGCTACCACATCCAGGAGGCCGGGGCGACGAACGACCTCGAGCTCGCCTACACGCTGGCTGACGGCGTCGAGTACATCCGGTCGGGCCTGGACGTCGGGCTCGACATCGATGCGTTCGCCCCCCGGCTGAGCTTCTTCTGGGCGATCGGCATGAACTTCTTCATGGAGGTCGCCAAGCTTCGCGCCGCCCGCGCCCTGTGGGCCCGGCTGGTCAGCGACTTCGACCCGAAGAACCCCAAGAGCCTGAGCCTGCGGACGCACAGCCAGACGTCCGGCTGGAGCCTCACCGCGCAGGACGTGTACAACAACGTGGGCCGCACGGCGATCGAGGCCATGGCCGCGACGCAGGGCCACACGCAGAGCCTGCACACCAACGCGCTGGACGAGGCGATCGCCCTGCCGACGGACTTCAGCGCCCGGATCGCCCGCAACACGCAGCTGCTGCTGCAGCAGGAGTCCGGCACGACCCGCAGCATCGACCCCTGGGGCGGCTCGTACTACGTCGAGCGGCTCACCCACGACCTGGCCAACCGCGCGTGGGCGCACATCCAGGAGGTCGAGGCCGCCGGCGGCATGTCGAAGGCCATCGAGGCCGGCATCCCCAAGATGCGCATCGAGGAGGCGGCCGCCCGCACCCAGGCCCGCATCGACTCCGGCCAGCAGGCCGTGATCGGCATCAACACCTTCCGGCTGCGCGACGAGGACCCGCTCGACGTCCTGAAGGTCGACAACGCTGCGGTGTACGCCGCTCAGCTCGCGAAGCTGGAGCGGTTGCGCGCCGAGCGTGACGACGACGACGTCCGCCGCAGCCTCGAGGCGCTCACCAACAGCGCCGAGCGGGGTTCGTCCAGCGACGGATCGCTCGACGGCAACCTGCTGGCCCTGGCCATCGACGCCGCCCGCGCGAAGGCCACGGTCGGCGAGATCTCCGACGCGCTCGAGAAGGTCTACGGGCGCCACCAGGCGGTGATCCGTACGATCTCGGGTGTGTACCGCACCGAGGCCGGCCAGGGGGGCAACGTCCAGCGCGTCATCGACGCCACCGCCGAGTTCGAGGATGCTGAGGGCCGCCGCCCGCGCATCCTCGTGGCCAAGATGGGTCAGGACGGCCACGACCGGGGTCAGAAGGTCATCGTCACGGCATTCGCCGACATGGGCTTCGACGTCGACGTGGGTCCGCTGTTCTCGACGCCCGAGGAGGTCGCCCAGCAGGCGATCGACGCCGACGTGCACATCGTCGGGGTCTCGTCGCTCGCAGCCGGCCACCTCGCGCTCCTGCCGGAGCTGAAGCGGGCGCTCGACGAGCTCGGCCGGCCCGACATCATGGTCGTGATGGGTGGTGTCATCCCGCCCGACGACGTGCCGACGCTGAAGGAGATGGGTGCGGCCGAGGTGTTCCTGCCCGGCACGGTCATCGCCGACTCCGCGTTGTCGCTGCTCGACAAGCTCCGCGGCACGACCGCGTCCTGATGTCGGCACCCGGCACCGACATCGACGTCGAGCGGCTCGCCGACGAGGTGCGGGAGGGTCGCCGTCCGGCGATCTCCCGCGCCATCACGCTCGTCGAGTCCCGGCGGGCCGACCACCGTGCCGCGGCCCGCGAGCTGCTCACGGGCCTCACCCCGGACGCGGGGGGAGCGGTCCGGGTGGGCGTCTCCGGGGTCCCGGGGGTCGGCAAGTCGACGACGATCGAGTCGCTGGGCACCCACCTGACCGGCCAGGGTCACCGCGTCGGCGTGCTGACGGTCGATCCGTCGAGCGTCCGCACCGGCGGCTCGGTGCTGGGCGACAAGACCAGGATGGCGCGGCTGGCCGTCGACCCGAACGCGTACATCCGGCCGTCCCCGTCGGCCGGCACCCTCGGCGGCGTCGCCCGCGCGACCAGCCAGGCGATGACGATCCTCGAGGCGGCCGGCTTCGACGTGGTGCTGGTCGAGACCGTGGGGGTGGGTCAGTCCGAGATCACCGTGGCCGGCATGGTCGACACCTTCGTGTTCCTCACCCTGGCGCGCACGGGCGACCAGCTGCAGGGCATCAAGAAGGGCATCCTGGAGATCGCCGACGTCATCGCCGTCAACAAGGCCGACGGCGAGCGGGCCAAGGAGGCCGAGATGACCGCCTCCGACCTCGCCGGCGCGTTGCGCCTCGTGTACGCGGGGACGGCCGACTGGGTGCCGCCGGTGCTGACCTGCTCGGGGCTGGAGGGCACCGGCATCGACACCGTGTGGTCCCGGGTCATGCGACACCGCGCCTTCATGGGCGACCGCGGTCTCGCGGAGAAGCGGGCCGGCCAGCAGTGGGACTTCACGTGGGCGCTGGTGCGCGACGAGCTCGACCAGCGGTTGCGGACGCATCCCGGGGTCGGCGAGGTGCGCGAGGAGGTCCGCAGCCTCATCCTGGCGGGCGACCTGGGCGCGGCCGAGGCGGCCGACCGGTTGCTCGCGGCGTACGACGCCTGAGGCCCGGACGGACGACGAGGCCCGCGCAGGGAGATGCGCGAGCCTCGTCTGGGGCGATGTCACCGGGCGGGAATGGTCCGTACGTGAGGGAGAGTCGCGCAGGTGTCCCGGAGGTCCCGATGAGGCACCACCCATGGTGACCAGTGAACCATAGTTCTTTAGAACCATGAAGTGCGCTAGGGTGGTGCCCGGGACAGCCCACGAGGGCAGGCAGCACCGCTCCCGCCGGTCCGCAGCGGACCGCGTCAGGCCGACCATCTCGGGGGGATGGTCGGCCTTCGGCGTGTCGGGGCAGACCAGGCGGGATCAGGCGCGGTCAGGCCGGGGGCGCGGCGGTGAACCGTGGCCGGCTGCTCGAGACGGTCCACGTGTCGATCCGCCAGCCGTCGGCGGTCCTCACGAGTCCGAAGGTGCCCTCGGTGTCGATGCGCATCTGCTCCACCGCGCTGCTGGCCGGGTTCCACACCAGGGCGCCGGCCTCGGTTTCGACCGCCACGCTCAGGCGGGGTGTCGCCCCGCCGCGCTCGAGGCCGACGCGCACGGGCGACCAGGACGGATCCACCCACACCGGCCGGTCGGGGTAGCCGTCGGTGGTCCAGTCGGTGCCGAAGAACTCCCGGCCCGACCCGGCATCGGGTCCGTCCAGGAGCAGCAGGCCGGTGCCGCGCCGGGCGGGGTCGCTGCGGGGCGCCGCCACGACCGCCGCGACCCGGGACGCGTACACCCGGTCCCGGGCGGCCTCGGTGAGGAATCCGCGGGCGGCGTCGAAGTCGGCCGACGTGTAGGTCTGCCGCGGCAGCGACAGGGCCGAGTAGCGGGCGTCGAACACGAAGTCGAGCGCCTGGCACACGGCGGCCTGCACACCTTCGTCACCGACGGCCGACCGCACCGCCTCGGTGGCCTGCACGGTGGTCGAGGCGCACCGTTCGGCGGCGGTCGGCACCGTGAGGCGTGGGGCGAGTGCTGCGGAGACCGGCTCGGGCGTGGGCGACGGGGTGGGCGTCGGGGCGCTGGGCGTCGGCGCTGCTGAGGTCGGGGCGGGCTCGGTGGGTCGCGGAGCCGACGTGACCTCGCCGTCCGGTGAGCTGAGCCCCAGCGCGATCGCCGCCAGCGCCACGAGCGTCACGACGGCGGCCAGTACGCGCACCACCGATCCCTTCACCCGGTCAGGATAGGGCCCCGGCGCGTCGACCCGGCGCGGGTCAGTTGAAGGCCGCCGGATCGGGGCCGATGCGCTCGTCGCGGTTGACGCCGCTGATCGACCGGATCTCGTCCGGCGTCAGCTCGATGTCGGTCGCGGCGAAGTTGTCGGCGATCCGCTGCGGCGTCACCGACTTGGGGAACACGATGTTGCCGAGGGCGAGGTGCCACGCCAGGATCACCTGCGCCGGGGAGGCTCCGTGGGCCTGCGCGACCTGTGTGATGGCCGGCTCCTCGAACACCTGGCCCTGGGCGAGCGGGCTCCAGGCCTCGGTGGCGATGCCGTGCTCGTCGTGGAACGCGCGCAGCTCGGTCTGCGTCAGCGCCGGGTGCAGCTCGATCTGGTTGACCGACGGGACCGTCAGGCCCGCGTCCAGCAGCTTCTGCAGGTCCTCGACCCGGAAGTTCGAGACGCCGATCGACCGGATCCGGCCGTCGGCCTTGAGCTGCTCGAAGGCCTTCCACGTGTCGACGAAGGTGTCCTTCTGCGGCGTGGGCCAGTGGATCAGGTACAGGTCGAGCACGTCGAGACCGAGCTTCTCCATGCTGGTGTCGAAGGCCCGCAGGGTGGAGTCGTGGCCCTGGTCGCTGTTCCACAGCTTGGTCGTGACGAACAGGTCCTCGCGCGGCAGGTCCGACGCGCTCAGGGCAGCGCCGACCTCGGCCTCGTTGCCGTAGATCTTGGCGGTGTCGATGTGGCGGTAGCCGATCTCCAGGGCGGTCTCGACGTTCGCCTGGGTCTCGGCGGGATCGACCTGGAAGACGCCGAGCCCCAGCTGGGGGATGCTGACGCCGTCGTTGAGGGCGATGTCACGGATCGCGGACATGCGGATGCTCCTTCGGGTGGGGAGTGGACAACCCCTCCAGCATCCCAAGCCGGCCAAGCCCCGCATCTCGGGGTGGCCGGCCCGTCGGTCAGGCGGTGGCCCAGTCCGGGTTCCAGCCGTCGACCTCGTCGGCGCGACGGGTGGGCGGGCCGGTGTAGATGGCCGACGGGCGGATGAGGCGGCCCGTGCGCTTCTGCTCCAGGATGTGGGCGCTCCACCCGGCGGTGCGGGCCGAGGTGAACATCGCGGTGAACATGTGCGGCGGGATCTGGGCGTAGTCGAGCACGATCGCGGCCCAGAACTCCACGTTGGTCTCCAGCACCCGGTCGGGACGGCGCTCCTTGAGCTCCTTGAGCGCTGCCTCCTCCAGGGCGATGGCCACCTCCGCGCGGGGGGCGTTGAGCTCCTTGGCGGTGCGGCGCAGCGTGCGGGCACGGGGGTCCTGCGCCCGGTAGACGCGGTGGCCGAAGCCCATCAGCCGTTCGCCGGCGTCGAGCAGGCCCTTGACGTACTTCTCGGCGTCGCCGGACTTCTCGACCTCCTCGATCATGGTCAGCACCCGCGCGGGGGCGCCGCCGTGCAGGGGGCCCGACATGGCGCCCACCGCGCCGGACAGCGCGGCCGCGGCGTCGGCGCCGGTGGAGGCGATGACCCGGGCGGTGAAGGTGGAGGCGTTCATGCCGTGCTCGGCGGCCGACACCCAGTAGGCGTCGATGGCCTTGGCGTGGTCGGGGTTGACCTCACCGCGCCAGCGGGTGAGGAAGCGTTCGGTGATGGTGCCGGCCTTGTCGATCTCGGACTGCGGGACCATCGGCTGGCCGACACCGCGCGCGGCCTGCGCCACGTAGGACAGCACCATGACGGCGGTACGGGCCAGGTCGTCGCGGGCCTGGACGTCGTCGATGTCGTACAGCTGCTTCATGCCCCACGCAGGCGCGGTCAGGGCGATCGCGCTCTGCACGTCCGCCCGGATGTCGCCGGAGTGCACCGGGATCGGGAACGGCTCGGCCGGGGGCAGGCCCGGCTCGTAGCTGCCGTCGACGAGCAGGCCCCAGATCTTCTCGAAGGGCACCCGCCCGACCAGGTCGTCGATGTCGACGCCGCGGTAACGGAGGGCGGAACCCTCCTTGTCGGGTTCGGCGATCTCGCTCTCGAACGCGATGACGCCTTCAAGTCCGTGGTGCACTTCAGTCATGGCCGCCATTGTGCCCCTCCCGGCTACCGTGTGCGCATGGAGACCCCCGATCTGGCCGGAATGCGGACGGACTACCCGCGCGACGGGCTCACCGAGGACGAGGCCGGTGACGACCCGATCGCCCTGTTCCGGCGGTGGATCGACGACGCGGCCGCGGCGGATCTGCCCGAGCCGAACGCCATGGCGCTCGCGACCGCGACGACCGACGGCCGACCGTCGGTGCGCACGGTGCTGCTGAAGGGGCTGGACGAGCGGGGGCCGGTGTTCTACACGCACTACGACTCCCGCAAGGGTCACGAGATCGACACGAACCCCCGCGTGGCGGCCACGATGCTGTGGCACCCGATGCACCGTCAGGTGCGCATCGAGGGCCGTGCCCATCGGGTCGACCCGGCCGAGTCCGACGCGTACTTCGCCGGCCGCCCCCGGGCCTCGCAGCTGGGAGCGTGCGCCTCGGAGCAGTCGCGGGCCATCGAGGACCGGGCCGCGCTGGAGGAACGCCTGGCGTGGGTCGCCACCGCCGCCGGCGACGACCCGGTGCGCCGGCCCGACAACTGGGGTGGCTTTCGCATCACGGTGGACTCGGTGGAGTTCTGGCACGGCCGGTCCGGTCGGCTGCACGACCGCCTGCTGTACGTGCGGACCGACGAGGGCTGGAGTCGTACCCGCCTCCAGCCCTGACGCCCGCCGGCCAGGGTTCACCTGAGGGACATCCGGTGTCCGGCACCGTGTCATCCGGCGTCGTCACCGTGGGTGCATGGACGACCTCGGTGTGGTGGCGGTCCTGCTGCTCGGTCTGGGCGTGGCGTTCGCCGAGTCCGGCATCGGCGTCGGCACGGTCGTGCCGGGCGAGACCGTCGTGGTCGTGCTGGCGGCCTCCCTGACGAGCTGGCCGTCGTTGCTGGCCCTCGGCGCGTGCGTGGCGGTCGGTGCCTGCATGGGCGACCACGTGGGCTACCTGCTCGGACGACGCTTCGGGCCCCGTCTGCGCGAGACCCGGGTGATCCGCCGGGTCGGCACCGGTGCGTACGACCGGGCGCTGGCGATCCTGGAGCGGCGCGGGGCGGCGGCGGTCTTCTGGACCCGCCTGGTCCCGGTGGTGCGGGTGCTCACCCCGGCCGCGGCCGGGGTCGCGGGGCTGCGGTACCGGTCGTTCGTCGTCGCGTCGGTGGCCGGATCGGTCCTGTGGTCGGCGGTCTACGTGGCGGGCGGGTCGGCCCTCGCGGTCGCCGGTCGGCTGGTCCTCGAGGTCATGGGCGGGGCGGCCGTCCCGCTGGCGGTCGTGCTGGCCGCCGCCGGGCTCACCCTGCTCGGCGTCCGAGCGGCACGGGCACCGCGTCGTCCGCGCCACCGGCCGCCGGTCGCGCTGCCGTCCTGAGCCCGCGGAGCCGGCCGATGCCGGCCGTACCGGTCAGCGCCTCCCAGCCGCGCCACGCGGCGACGCCGACGACGAACGAGGCGGCCACGGCTGCGGGGGGCGACACGTCCTCCAGGTGCGGGTAGACCTGCCAGTGGGTGAGGTAGACGAACAGCGACGCACCGGCCAGCTGCCCCACCAGCAGCGCGGCGATCCGCGGGAGCGGCACCCGCGGCACCCACAACAGGGCCAGGAGCCCCGCGCCGACCAGCACCTCGCGCTGCGGTTCGCCGAAGAAGCCGACCGGGGCGAGCGCCAGGACGCCGGACAGCAGCACGCGCTGCCCGGTGGTCCGCACCGTGGCGGCGGCCCACCCGGCGGCGAAGCACCACGCGACCACGGCGACGGAGTAGCGCTCGGTCGGGCCGGCCTCCACCCCGACCAGCAGGTACCGCGCGGCGAGCGCGACCGCCAGCACGGCTGAGGCCAGGGAGAACGGGGATCGTCGGTGCCACCGGTCGAGCGCCGGGACGGCCAGGGCGACCACCACGGCCAGCTGGGTCCAGACCACCGCCTCGAGGAACCAGAACTGCCACTGGACGGTCCACCGGTCCTCGCCGAGGGCGCCGTTGAGGAACACCGCCGTGGCCGGGTCGTACATGCCCGTCACCAGGGCCACCCCGCCGATCCACAGGGCACTGGGCACGACGAGCCGCGAGAGTGACCGCAGGCCGGCCGTGACGCGGGCCCGGGTCGACCCGGCGCCCGCCCGGAAGCGGATGGCGTTGTAGCCCGCGATGCCGAGCAGGATGTGCGCGCCGCCGGCGAGGGCCCAGAGGTTGCCGTGGCTGCCGACCACCAGCACGATGGCGAGCGCCCGCAGGACCACCGACGTGTCGACGGGGACGCCTCGTCGCGCCTCGGCGGGTCCGGCCGTCAGCTCGGCCAGGGGCCGCAGGTGCCACCCCGGAGGCAGGTCGACACCCAGGTCAGCGAGCCGGACCGAGACCTCGACGTACGAGAGCGAGTCGCCGCCGAGGTCGACGAAGCTCTGGTCGTCGCGGGCGTCGGGCCGGTCGAGCAGGTCGGCCACGAGGTGCCGCACGGCCGCGGGCCCGGCGACCCGGGCGGCGGACGCGCGGGTGGCCGCGTCGCGGGCGGCGGTGGTCAGGGCCGGGTAGTCCACCTTGCCCCGGTCGGTGCGGGGGTAGGTCGCCACCGTGTGGGCCGATACCCGGTGCGACGGCAGCCCGGTGACGTCGGCCGCGGTGCGCCGGACGAGGTCGACGTCGTGGTGGACCGTGAGGACGTGCGGCCGGTCGTCGACCGCGACGCACCGCGTGTCGAACCCGGCGTCGTCGAGCCGGCGCTCGAGGTGGTCCAGGTCGATCCGCAGGCCGCTGCACTTGGCGATCCGGTGACGCCGGCCCACCCACTCCAGGCTGCCGTCGTCGTGCCGGCGGGCCAGGTCGCCGGTGCGCAGCTCGTCCAGCTCGGGTCCGCGCGCCAGGTCGGTCGGACGCTCGGCGTACCCCATCATCACGTTGTCGCCGCGGTAGACCAGCTCGCCGGTCCCGGGTGCGGCCTCCGGCACCGGGTCGAGGCGGAAGGATCCGCCGGGCACGGCGATGCCGAGGGTGTGGGCGTGGGTCGGGACGAGGTCGGGCGGCAGGTACGCCATCCGGGCCGTGGCCTCGGTCTGGCCATACATCGGGACGAGGTCCCACCCGCGACGCCGACCCAGGTGCCACCACCGGCGCAGGTCGTCGGGCGCCATCCGTCCGCCGGCCTGGGTGACGAGGCGCAGGTGGGGCAGGTCGCGAGCGGCGAAGTCGGTGGTGTCGAGCATCTCGAACGTGTACGGCACACCCGCGAAGGAGGTCGCACCGGCGGCGGCCGCCAGCTGCCAGGTGCTGTCGTCGACGACCGATCCCTCGGTGAGCACGAGCCCGGCACCGGCGACCAGGTGGCTGTGCACGACCGAGAGTCCGTAGCAGTAGTGCGGCGGCAGGGTCGTGAGGGCCCGGTCGTCCGGGGTGATCCGGAGGTACTCGGCGATCGACTGGGCGTTCGACCGCACGTTGGTCCCGGAGAGCCGGACCAGGCGGGGTGAGCCGGTGGACCCGGACGTGGAGAGCAGCACCGCGAGGTCGGGGTGCAGGTCGTGGGCCGACCCGGTCCGCCGGACCTGCCACTGCTCGCCGGCCACGACGTCCGGGTCGTAGGCGGCGGTGAGCGCGTCGGTCGCGGCCCGGTCCGGCGACGTGACCAGCACGGCGTGTCCGGCGGCCACCGCCCCGAGGTACGTGCAGAGCGAGTCGACGTCGTTGCGCAGCGGGACGGCCACGAGCCGCCGCGTCGCCCCGAGCCGCCGGCCGACGTCGTCGACCCGCTCGGCGAGGTCCCGGTACGTCAGTGTCCGGTCGGTCGTGACGAACGCCGCCCGGTCCCCGTGGCGCGCGAGGTCGGCGAAGACCGACCGGCGGGTGGTGGTGAGCACACCTCACTATAGGTAGGCTTACCTATCGTGCCAACCGGATGGTCCGGATCAGCCGAACTGGATCAGCCGAACTGGATCAGCCGAACTGGGCCAGGTCGATCTCGATCCACGTCTGCTCGGCCCGGCCGACCAGCTCGGCGGCAGCGGTGTACAGCGCGGTCGAGGTGTGGAACTTGCGGCCGTCGCGCACGTGCAGCTCGCCGGCCGCGTGCAGCTGCTCGCCGGCACGGGGTGGCCGGACGACCTCGGCGGTCATCCGGCCCAGCACCATCGGCTGCAGCGTGAAGTCGGCGGCCCAGCCCCCGGGGCAGTCCAGTCCGGCCCAGGCGACCGGGGTGCCGACGGCGCCCCCGGCGTCGGCGTGGTCGGGGTGGACCGACCAGCTGCCCGCCGTCCGGCCGGGCGTCGTGGGGCCGGTGAAGATGCGCAGCCCGTCACCCGCGGCACGGGCCGTGCCGCACGTGAAGCAGTGGTCGAACGGGTGGTGGTGGAAGCCCGGGTAGGCCGCGAGGCCCGCGGCGATCTCGACGGTGTCGGCGAAGGCCGGTGCCGCACGGCTGAACTCGCCGGGGACCGCCGTGCCCACCACCGCGCCGCCGTGCGTCTCGAGTCGCACCTCGTCGTCGCCGTGCTCCCACGCCAGCGGCGTCGCCAGGGGCGGAGGAAGCCGCAACGTCGAGGTGACCGGGCCCGGGCGGCCCAGCGCCTCGGCGACCAGGCCGGCCACGTAGCCCCCGTTGCCGGAGTGGTCGGGTCCGTTGAAGCGGGGCGCGATCGTCACCATGGCGTCAACCTAACCCCGCGGCCGCGTCACCGGACGGCCTCGTACCTCCGCAGTGCCTCGCGGCGCTCCTCGGCGTGGTCCACGATCGGGGCCGGATAGCCGTCCGGTGGGGTCGGTGCCGTCCAGGGTTCGTGCACGAACCGGTCGGGCACGTCGCGCAACTCCGGCACCCACCGGCGCACGTAGGTGCCGTCGGGGTCGAACTTCTTGCCCTGCGTCGTGGGGTTGAAGACCCGGTAGTAGGGCGACGCGTCGGTGCCGCACCCCGCGACCCACTGCCACCCGTGCTGGTTGGAGGCGAGGTCACCGTCGGCCAGCCGGTCCATGAAGTGGGCCGCTCCGTGGGTCCACTCCACGTGCAGGTCCTTGACCAGGAAGCTCGCGACGATCATCCGGACCCGGTTGTGCATCCACCCCTCGGCGGCGAGCTGGCGCATCCCGGCGTCGACGATCGGGTAGCCGGTCGTCCCCGTCCTCCAGGCGTCCAGCGACTCCCCGGGGCGGTCGTACTCCATCCGCGCGAGGGCAGGGTTGTAGTAGCCGTGCGCGGAGTCGGGCCGGTGGTGCAGCACGTCGGCGTAGAACTCGCGGAAGGCGATCTCCCGCACGTACGACCGGACACCGTCGCTGTCATGGCCGTCGAGGTCGGCGAGCAGCGTGCGGGGGTGGATGGTGCCCCACTTGAGGTGGACCGACATGCGGGAGGTCCGGTCGACCCCCGGGAGGTCCCGGACGTCGTCGTACTGGGTGACCTGCTCCTTCCAGTCCCGCCACCGTCGCCTCGCCGCCTCCTCGCCGAGGGGCGGCAGGGTGACCCCCTCGGGCACCGCGACCTCCGGGATCCGGTGGGTCCGACCACCGGGCCGCAGCCAGGGCACCGACCGGACGGCGGGCGCCGGCGCGCGCCAGCCGTGGGCGGACCACGCTCGGTGGAACGGCGTGTAGACCCGGTACGGGGTGCCGTCCGGCTTCGTGACGCGACCGGGCGAGACGGCGTAGGCGGAGCCGGTGCGGACGAGTGCGACGTCGTGGTCGGCCAGGGCGCGTTCGACGGCGGCGTCGCGCCGGGCGCCGTACGGGGTGTGGGCCGCCGCCACGTGGACGGTGCCGGCGTCGACCGCCCGGGCGACGCGGACGACCTCGGCCACGGGATCGCCGTGCACGACGTGCAGTCCGCCGATGCGTTCGTCGAACTCGGCCAGCAGTCGGGCGAAGCAGGCGGTGCGCACGCCGGCCCCCGGCCCCCAGAGGTGGTCGTCGAGGACCACGAGCGGCACGACCCCGTCAGGGCCCGCCTCCACCGCGGCGCGCAACGCCGGATTGTCGTGCAGCCGCAGGTCGGCCCGGAACCACATCACCGATGTCCCCATGATCCTCATCCTGTCGAGTGCGCGGGCGCGGCGCACATCGTGGAACAATGGACGCGTGAGCGACCTGATCGACACCACCGAGATGTACCTCCGCACGATCTTCGAGCTCGAGGAGGAGGGCATCATCCCGCTGCGCGCGCGGATCGCCGAGCGGCTGCACCAGTCCGGACCGACGGTCAGCCAGACCGTGGCCCGGATGGAACGCGACGGTCTGCTGAGCGTCGAGGGCGACCGGCACCTCGAGCTCTCCGACAAGGGTCGGCAGCTCGCGACCCGCGTCATGCGCAAGCACCGGCTGGCCGAACGCCTCCTCACCGACATCATCGGCCTGGAGTTCGAGTACGTGCACGAGGAGGCCTGCCGGTGGGAGCACGTCATCTCCGAGCAGGTCGAGCGACGGCTCGTGCAGCTGCTGGAGCACCCGACGGAGTCGCCGTACGGCAACCCCATCCCCGGTCTCGCCGAGCTGGGTGAGGCCGCCGGTGACGACGAGTTCCTGCACGGCGTCCGGCCCCTCACCGCGGCGCTCGGTCCCGGCACCGACCCGGTGCGTCTCGTCGTGCGCCGGATCGCCGAGGAGCTGCAGAAGGACACCCAGGTGATGTCGGTCCTGCGCCGGGTCGGGGCGTTGCCCGGCAACGACGTGCTGGTCACCCGCGGGCACGACGGCGTGGTGCTCGCCCGTCAGGGTGAGTCCGCCGAGCTCGACGCCGAGGCGGCGGCCCACATCTTCGTCACGGCCTGACCCCGGGGAGGGTCAGCCCTTCTTGGGCGGCAGCGGGATGAAGCCGCTCGTGCGTCGCACGTACTCCTCGTAGCCGGGCTTGGTCTTGCGCATGCCCTTCTCGTTGAGCGAGGCGCCGGTGACCTTGGTGAGGAACACCGTCATCGCGATCGGACTGATCGCGGTGGCCAGACCCACCCACGACGAGGCCGCCACCAACCAGATCCCGGTCCACACGCAGGCGTCCCCGAAGTAGTTGGGGTGGCGGGTGTACCGCCACAGGCCCTGGTCCATGACCTGCCCCTTGTTCGCGGGGTCGGCCTTGAACGCCGCGAGCTGGGCGTCGCCGACGGCCTCGAAGAACAGCCCGACGGCCCAGACGACGACACCGGCGACGACGAGCGCCCAGACCGGGTCCTCGGTGTTGACCCCCACCATCAGCGGCGTCGCGACGAGGAACATCGCGATGCCCTGGGGCAGGAACACCCGACTGATCGCGACCCGGCTGAACGACCGGCCGTCGGCCTCGGCCAGCTCGGCGTAGCGGGGGTCCTCGGCCTGGCCGTGGTTGCGCCGGTGCAGGTAGATCGCCAGCCGCAGGCCCCAGACGGCGGTCATCGCGAGCAGGATCCAGCGGACGACGGGGTCCCCGTCACCGGCGAACGAGACCGCGGTGCTGGCGATCGCCACGGCGACGAACCCCAGGCCCCACAGGGTGTCGACGACGGTGAGCTTCTGCTGGGCGCGGGCGAGCAGCAGACCGGTGGTCATCAGGGCGACGACCACCGCCAGCCCGACGCCGAGGGTCAGGACGGTGGTGGACAGGTCGTTGCTCATGCCAACCAGACCAGCGGGGTCGCCGGCATGTCACTGACGCCCGACGTCGACGGCTTGACGGCGACGATCTGGTCGACGCCCATCCGGTTCTCCTCGAACGCCAGCGAGCCGCCGACGAGGTAGAGACGCCAGACCCGCGCCATCTCCTCGCCGACGAGGGCGACGGCGGTGTCCCAGTTGGCCTCCAGGTTGTCGGCCCACGCGGCGACCGTCTGCGGGTAGTGCTCGCGCATGGCCTGGACGTCGCGAATCTCCAGACCCGCGTCGGCGATGAGGCCGAGCGTCTTGGCGAGCGGCTTCATGTGCATGTCGGGGGCGATGTAGGTCTCGATGAACGGGCCGCCGCCGGGGCGGTCACCCACGGCGTCGTTGCTGCGCGACATCTGCTGGATCATGACGCGCCCGCCGGCCCGCAGGTACCGGTGGATCGACTCGGTGAAGATGACGTACTCGGCGTCGCCCACGTGCTCGCCCATCTCGACCGACGCGACGGCGTCGATGGTGCCGTCGGCGACACCGGCGGCCCCCAGGTCGCGGAAGTGGCGCAGGCTCACGTCGACACGGTCCGACAGGCCGCGCTCGGCGGCCTTCTTCAGCACGTAGTCGCGCTGCTCGGACGACAACGTCACCCCGGTCACGTGGACGCCGTAGTGCTCGGCGGCGAAGAGCGTCAGCGAGCCCCACCCGGAGCCGATGTCGAGCATCCGCATCCCCGGCTCGAGGCCCAGCTTGCGGCAGATGAGGTGCAGCTTGGCCGTCTGGGCCTCCTCGAGGGTCAGGCCGGGGGTGTGGTGGAAGCCCGAGGAGTAGGCCATGTTCGGGTCGAGGATCAGCTCGTAGAAGTCGTTGGAGAGGTCGTAGTGGTGGCTGATGGCCGCCCGGTCCCGCTCGCGGCTGTGGAGGTCGCCCGTGAGGTGTGCCTCCGACGCGGGGATGGCCGGCCGTCGACCGATGAGCCGGTACCGCACGGCCAGTCCGGCGGCGCGGGCCGCGTGGCGGGCGCGGATGCGGGGGCGACCGGCAGTCGGGTCGGCCTCGCGGGCCTCGCGGACCGCGGCCCACATGGCGCGCAGCCCGTCGCCGAGGTCGCCCTCGATGTCGAGGTCGCCCTGGACGTAGGCACGCGCGACACCGAGCTCTCCCGGCTGCCACAGGATGTGCCGCAGGGCCCGCCGGTCGCGGATCACCACGACCGGGCCGGTGGGGTCGCCGGCCTCGGAGCCGTCCCATGCCCTCAGGCGGATCGGCAGGCGGAGGTCGAGGACGTCCTCGGCCAGGGTCAGGAGTCGCGATGCAGTGGTCACCGACCCATTCCATCGCGTGCGGGGCCGTGACGCCAACTGAAAAATCCGGTCGCCGGGCCGTGCGACAGGTGGCATGCTGGGGACATGGACGTCGAGACCCCGGTGCGCGGTCGTCGGACGTGGTCCGGACGCCTGCGGGCCTGGTTCGCCCGGACGGGCAGCGAGCTGCTCGGCTGGACCCTCGTCCTGATCGGCATCCCCATGATGCCGCTGCCGGGACCGGGCACCATCGTGCTCGTCGCAGGCGTGGCCCTGCTGGCCCGGCACTACACGTGGGCGCGGCGCATCCTGGAGCCGCTGCAGCGTCGTGCCGTCGAGGCCGCCCGCTACGGGGTGGCGACCTGGCCACGGATCATCGCCAGCTTCGCCGGCGGCGTGTGGCTGGTGGCGCTCGGCGTCGTGTGGTGGACGTCGCCGTCCATCCCGGAGTTCACGGTGGTGGGGTTCGACCTCGGCCCTGAGCTCCCGGCTGCGGGGTGGATCACGGGCCTCGGCCTCATCGCCTCGGCCGTGGCCGCGTGGGCGCTGCTGGGGTACAGCGTCCGGCGGTGGCGCTGGGACGAGCCGGCGCCGTCGTTCGTCCCCGACGACGTCGTGGTCGACTAGGTGAGTCGTCTCGGGGAGCTGTTCCCGCGGGCCGACCTGCCCTCGGTGAGGCTGGGCTCCTCGCCGACCCCGGTCCGGCAGGCGGTCGGCCTCGGGCCCGAGGTGTGGATCAAGGACGACGGCGCGTTCGGTGACGGAGCCTGGGGCGGCAACAAGGTCCGCAAGCTGGAGTGGATCATCCCGGAGGCGCACCGTCGGGGCCGGTCCACCCTCCTCACCGTCGGTGGCATCGGCACGCACTGGGGACTCGCCGCGGCGCTCTACGGCGCCGACCACGGTCTGCGCACGGTGCTGGGCCTCGTCGACCAGCCGGTCGACGACCACGTCCGCGACCAGCTGCGCCGGTTGGAGGCGTCCGGCGCGCTGATCCACCGGTACCGGTCCGTGGCGAGGCTCAAGCTCGCCGCCCCCTGGTTGCTGCTGCGGTACTCGCAGCGCGGACACCTGCCCTACTACCTCCCGGCCGGCGGCTCCTCGCCGGTCGGCACCCTCGGGTACGTCGAGGCGGCGCTCGAGATCGCCGACCAGGTCGCAGCCGGCGAGCTGCCCGAGCCGGCCACGATCGTCACCGCGGTCGGGTCGGGCGGGACGGCGGCCGGCCTCGCCCTGGGGCTGCGGCTGGCCGGTCTGTCCACCCGGGTGCTCGGCATCGTCGTCAACGACGCCTTCCGCCTCGACGCCGTCACCGTCGCGGGCCTGGCCAACGAGACCGTCGAGCTCCTGCGCGACCGTGGGGCCGAGGTCGACCTGCGCCTCACCGCGGACGATCTCGACACCACCGCCGAGTGGATGGGGCAGACCTACGGCGCACCGACCCCGGAGGGCCAGGCAGCGCTGGGCCGGGCCGCGGATCTGGGGTTGGAGCTCGAACCGGTCTACACCGCCAAGGCCGTCGCGGCCGTGCTGGGCACGGCCGATCGGCTCGACCGGCCGGTGCTGCTGCTCGGCACCCACGGCCCGCGCTGACCGCCGTCGCCGGTCTACAGTGGGCGCCGACCCGAGGAGCACCCGTGAGTGAAGCCCTGTCGTCCGAGCAGCTCGATGCGATGTCGCGCATGAGCGGGCTGGAGTACCTGCGCACGGCGTTCGCCCTGGAGGACCGGCCGCGGTTCATCGGCGACCTGCTGCACATGGAGGTCGAGGAGATCGAGTCCGGTCGCGTCACGTTCACGGTGCCGACGGTGCAGGAGTTCAGCAATCCGCTGGGGGTGCTGCACGGCGGCATCGCGGCCACGCTGCTCGACTCCGTCATGGGGTGTTCGGTCCACACGCTGCTGGAGGCGGGCGTCGGGTACGGCACGCTGGAGCTCAAGGTCAACTACATCCGCACGGTGCCGATCGACGGCCGCCGGTTGCGGGGCACGGGGACGGTCATCCACGCCGGCCGCCAGGTGGCCACGGCGGAGGGCCGTGTCGTCGACGACCAGGACCGGCTCGTGGCCCACGGCACCACGACCTGCCTGATCCACCGCTGAGGGGTCAGCCGGCCTTCGCGGTGCGCACCAGCTGGGCCCGCTCGTCGACGGTCAGCCCACCCCACACGCCGTAGGGCTCGCGGGCGTTGAGAGCGTGCTCGCGGCACTGGTCGATGACCGGGCAGGTGGCGCAGACGGCCTTCGCGCCGGCCTCCCGCAGCGCCTTGGCCGCACCGCGCTCGGCGTCGGGCGAGAAGAAGACGGCTGAGTCCAGGCCCATGCAGGCGCCGTCGAACTGCCACTCGTAGGTCTCGAGCAGCGGCATCGGAAGTCGCTTGAGGTTCGCCATGTCTCCCCCTTGGGAGGTCGGTGTGGATCGGAGCGGGTGATCCGTAAGTGATTCATAACTTATCCAGAACTTGTTCACCAGCGCAAGTGGCTGAACAAGTTTGTGAACAGGTTTGTGCACAGCTGTGGGTTTGTTACCCAGTCCGCCGGGGTACAACCGGGCCACGTGCGACGCTGTCGTGCGGAGCATCACGTCCGAACTGAACAAGGAGCCCGACATGGAACTCATCCTGTGGATCATCGCCGTCGTCCTGGTGGTGTCCGGCGTACTGGCACTGCTGCGCCGCGAAATGATCTGGGGCATCGTCCTGATCGTCGTCGGTCTGCTCGTCGGGCCGGGCGGAGTCAGCATCTTCACGTGACCTTCCGGTCCGACCTCCGGGCGGCTGACGGCCGGTCCTCGGGACCGACGTGTCAGGATGTGGGGGCCGGGGAGACCCGGCCCCCGCCCCCGTAGCTCAGGGGATAGAGCGATGGTTTCCTAAACCACAGGTCGGAGGTTCGAATCCTCTCGGGGGCACGCCCGGCGGCGGGGGAGCACGCCGGGTTACCCCGCACGGTTCGCGATGACGCGAGAGGATGGTTGGGTGAGGCGATGGCTGGCGACCGGTGTGAGCGCGATGCTGCTGCTGAGCGCCTGCTCGGGCGACGACGCCCGTCGAGCCGGTGAGCCGGCCCCGACCACCGAGCCTGCAGCGGGCGGAGCGTGCGAGACGCAGCTGCCCCGCGGACTGACCGAGCAGGTCGTCACGGTGGGCGGCGAGATCCGCAGCTTCGTGCTGATGGTCCCGGAGTCGGTCGAGCCGGGTCGTCAGGTGCCCGTCGTGCACCTGCTGCACGGCCGCGGCTCGGACCCCATCGTGACGCTGGACTACACCGGGTTCGTCGACGCCGCGGAGCGCCACGGATTCATCGTCGTGGCCCCGACGGGCCAGGGTCGTCCGACCGGCTGGGACATCGAGACCCCGGTCACCACCCCGGGCTCCGACGCGGAGTTCCTCAGCGCCGTCGTGGACACCGCCGTCACGCAGTTCTGCGGGGACCCGGCGCGACAGTTCATGACCGGACTGTCCAACGGCAGCGCGATGAGCATGGCCCTGGCCTGCTCGGGGCAGCTGCCCATCCGCGCCTACGCCGGGGTCGGGGCGCTGGTCTACACGTCGACCTGCTCCTCGGCACCGCCCACCTCGATCGTCTACTTCCACGGCACCGAGGACCAGGTGGTGCCGTTCGAGGGCGGCGAGACCCCCATCGGACCGCTCCCCGCCGTCGAGCCGACCCTGCGTCAGTGGGCCGCCCACGACCGGTGCCGATCGAGGCCGGCCGAGACCTCCTTCGCCGACGGCATCACGCTGCTCAGCTGGACCGCGTGCGCCGACGCCAGGCTCGAGGCCTACGTGATCGAGGGCGGCGGCCACACCTGGCCGGGGGGCACGCCGGTCCCCGCGCTCGGCTCCACGTCGACCGACGTGGACGCCACCGAGGTGATGGTGGAGTTCTTCGGACTCGGCTGACCTGTAGTGACCCACCGGTAGGATGTCTCCTTGCGGCCGGGTCGACGTCGGCTGCCGACGACGGGCAGGAGGGATGCGGATGCGGGTGCTGGTGACCGGCGCCGGAGGCGTCCTGGGCCGTGCGACGGTCCGGGCCCTGACGGCCGCCGACCACGACGTCGTCGGTCTCGTGCGCACCGACCGGGCCGCGGAGGTCGTGGAGGCGCTCGGCGCCACCCCCCACCGCGGCGACCTGCTCGACGACGGGGTCCTGCCCGCAGCGATGCAGGGCTGCGACGCCGTGGCGAACCTCGCCACCAAGGTGCCGGTCGGTCGGTCCGCCCTGCGGCCGGGATCGCTGAAGCAGATCGACCGGTTGCGGCTGCGCGGCACCCGGCTGCTGGTCGACGCGGCTCGTGAGGTCGGCGTCCGCCGGCTGGTGCAGCAGTCGCTCAGCTTCATCTACGCCGACCACGGCGACGGGTGGATCGACGAGGACTCGCTCGTCGACGTCTCGCGCACGACCGAGCCCCTCGTGGTCGCCGAGACCCGGATGGCCCGGTTCGTGGCCGACGGGGCGGGCGACGCGGTCTGCCTGCGACTGGGACTGGTCGTCGGGTTCGACCCCAACTCCGCCTGGATGATGCACCGGGCCCGCCGCGGGCGCCCGTTCGTCACCGGCGACCCGGACACCTGGATGCACGTCGTGCACCCCGACGACGTCGGCAGCGCGGTGGAGCACGCCCTGTCGGCGCCGAGCGGCACGTACAACATCGGCGCCGAGCCGGTGCAGCGCCGCGACTTCGCCGACGTCGTGGCACAGGCGGCAGGCCGGCGCGAGGGTCGGTTCGTCCCGCCGTGGGTGCTGCGGGCGGGGTCCGACAAGCTGGAGATCCTGACCCGTTCGCAGCGGGTGAGCTCGCAACGGTTCAGCGAGCGCACCGGCTGGTACCCCGCGCACCCGAAGCTGACCCCGGACTGGCTCGATGACGACGCCTGAGTCCGGCGGCCGCGACGCCCGCGAGGCGGCCCGCCGTGCCGCCGACCGCCTGGGTGACCTGGTGCCGTCGACGTCCGACGACGACACCGACCGTGGGTGGGGCGAGCCGGCCGGGTCGTCGCACGACGACGACCTGCGGCGTGACGTCCCGCCCCACCACGGGGGCTGAGTCCGGCGTCAGCTGGGCCGGTTCTGCAGCGAGTCGCGGATCTCGCGCAGCAGGGCGATGTCCTCCGACACGCCCTCGGGCTCCGGAGCCTTGCCGGCAGCGCGCAGCTCGTTCATCTTCTTCATCGGCACCACGACGAAGAAGTACACGACCGCCGCGGTGATCGCGAAGGTGATGATCGCCGTGATGAAGGCGCCGACCGTGAACGTCTGGTCGTTCACCTCGAAGCTCATGCCGCTGGGTCCGCCACCGCCGACCAGCCCGATCAGCGGGTCGATGAACGACGCGGTGAACGCGCCGACCAGGGCGGTGAAGGCGGTGCCGATGACGACGGCGACGGCCAGGTCGACGATGTTGCCGCGCAGCAGGAAGTCCTTGAATCCTTGGAGCATGGTGGTCCCCTCTGGGTCGATCCG
Organism: Aeromicrobium marinum DSM 15272; assembly: GCF_000160775.2. Taxonomy (NCBI): domain Bacteria; kingdom Bacillati; phylum Actinomycetota; class Actinomycetes; order Propionibacteriales; family Nocardioidaceae; genus Aeromicrobium; species Aeromicrobium marinum. The sequence goes on from NZ_CM001024.1 coordinate 265,357, forward strand.
GAATCGGGAGGGCGAGCGCGCCCCCGACCCGCCGATCCTAGCGGCGGGCGACCACGGTCAGCTCGGCGTTGAGACCGGCCGCGGCGAGCGCGGGCGCGGCCTCCTCGGTCGTGGCCAGGGTGACCACGGCCCCGGTTCCGGGCCGGTCGGGATCGGCCGCGGGCAGAGCGGCCACGCGGGCAGCCGCGACCACGACCCGCGGCTCGGACTCCCCGCGCGGGTCGACCGCGATGACGTCGACGGTGTCACCGACGCCGACGACCGCGAGGCTGCCCGGGTCGGCCAGCCGCACCGTCGACAGCACCGCCGGCCCGTCGATGCCGTAGCCCGACAGGTCGTCGCCGTCGAGGAGGCGCCGGTCGGTCAGGGGTTCGCCGGCGCGGACCGGACCGGCGAGCGACCGACCCATGACCGCCCCGGGGTCGGTGGGGGAGCCGGCGGGCACGACGTCGGCCGGGAAGTGCCGGACCTCGAGGTCGCGGGCGCTCAGCACGTGCCCGCTGGGCAGGTCGTCCCCGGCGACGACCACGGGGACCCCGGCCGGGACGTCCCGCAGGGCCGAGACCACCATCAGCACGGCGAGGCCGGCCAGTGCGGCGGCGAGGAGACGGCGGTGCAGGAACACCCAGCGGTCGACACGGTCCATGCCGGCGAGGCTAGGCGCGACGCGCCCCCGTGCGCAGCGGTCCGTCCACAGGCGCGGTCCGCGCCTGCCGGCTCAGGCCGCGGAGTCGGTGCCGCTGCCGGACGACTTCGCCGGCTTGGCGGGTGCCGCCGACGACGAGCCCGACGAGCCCGACGCCGGCGTGGCAGCTGTTGAGGACGTGCTCGAGCTCGCCGCGTCCGAGGACGTCGTGGTCGACCGGCTGTCGTTGCGGTAGAAGCCGGAGCCCTTGAACACCACGCCGACGGCGTTGAACACCTTGCGGAGACGCCCCTCGCACGCGGGGCACACGGTCAGCGAGTCCTCGGTGAAGCTCTGCTGCACCTCGAGGCCTTCTCCGCAGTCGGTGCACTGGTACTGGTAGGTGGGCACGGCGGTTCTCCAGGTCGATGGGGCGAGCAGGCCAAGGGTACAGTTGGCCGCACTGTGAATGAGCCCCCGCCTGCCGGAGCCGCCTCGTGACCGAGGTCCTGCTCCTCGCGCTCTCCCTGTTCCTCATGTTCGCCTGCGGCATCTTCGTCGCCGCCGAGTTCTCGTTCGTCACCGTCGATCGCGCCAGCGTGGAGCGTGCCGTGGCCGAGGGTCAGCGGGGGGCGCTGGGCACCCAGGCCGCCCTGCGCACCCTGTCGACGCAGCTGAGCAGCGCCCAGCTCGGCATCACCATCACCAACCTGGCGATCGGCTTCCTCGCCGAACCGGCGATCGGCCGGTTGCTGGCCGATCCGCTCGCCTCGGCCGGACTGGAGGGCGGCGCCGCCCGGTTCACCGGCTACGCGCTGGCCCTCGGGCTCAGCACCGTCGTCACGATGCTGGTCGGCGAGCTGGTCCCCAAGAACATCGCGCTGGCGCTGCCGTTGCGCACCGCCGCCGTCACCCAGCTGCCGCAGCGCTGGTTCACGAACGTCATGGCCTACCCGATCCGGTGGCTCAACGGCACGGCGAACGCGATCCTGCGCTCGTGGGGGGTCGAACCCCAGGAGGAGCTGCGATCGGCGCGGTCACCGCTGGAGCTGCGTTCCCTCGTGCTGCGGTCGGCCCAGCAGGGCGCGATCGACGACCAGACCGCCACCCTGGTGGCCCGCAGCATCGCCTTCGGCAGCCGGACCGCCGCCGACGTGCGCACGCCGCGGGTCCGGGTCACCTTCCTGGAGGGCCGCGACTCCGCCGAGGCGGTGCTCGAGGCGGCCCGCCAGACCGGTCACTCGCGGTTCCCCGTCATCGGCCGCACCCCCGACGACGTCGTCGGCATCGTGCACGTCAAGCATGCGGTGGGGGTGCCGGCCGACCGCCGGCGCAGCACCCGGATCGAGGACATCGCGGCCCCGGCCGCGACCGTCCCGGACAGCCTCGAGCTCGACCCGCTGCTGACGCTGCTGCGGGCCCAGGGGATGCAGATGGCGGTCGTCGTCGACGAGTACGGCGGCACCGACGGCGTGGTCACGCTGGAGGACCTGGTCGAGGAGATCGTGGGCGACATCGCCGACGAGCACGACCGGCTGTTCGCGCACTCGCGGCACCGCCGCGACGGCACCTGGTCGTTGTCGGGCCTGCTGCGTCCCGACGAGGTGTTCGAGGAGACCGGCGTCATGCTCCCGGAGGGCGACGACTACGAGACCATCGCCGGCCTCATGGTGTCCGAGCTCGGGCACCTGGCGGCACGAGGTGACTCGATCACCCTCGAGGTGCGCCCGCCGCGGGGCGACGACGAGGACGACCCGGCGCCGCTCCAAGTGACGTTGTCGGTCGACCGCGTCGACGGCCGCCGGATCGACCGGGTCACCCTCACCGCCGCGTCCACCGGGGAGGTGGACGGCCGATGAGCTGGTGGGTCGGCATCCTGGTCACGGTCGTGCTGCTGGCGCTCAACGCGCTGTTCGTGGCGGCCGAGTTCGCGCTCATCTCGGCGCGCCGCACCCAGCTGGAGCCTGCCGCCGAGGCCGGCTCCCGCACGGCGCGTCTGGCCCTCAAGGCCATGGAGAACGTCACGATCGCCATGGCAGCGGCCCAGCTGGGCATCACCATCTGCTCGTTGCTGCTCGGCGCGGTGAGCGAGCCGGCGATCGCGCACCTCATCGAGCCGCCGCTGGAGTCGCTCGGCGTGCCCGAAGGCGCCGTGCACCCGATCGCGTTCACGATCGCGCTGTCCCTGGTGGTGTACGCCCACGTGGTGCTCGGCGAGATGGTGCCCAAGAACCTGGCCCTCGCGACCCCCGAGCGCGCCTCGTTGTACCTCGGTCCGTTCATGCTCGCGGTGATCGCCCTGCTCAAGCCGATCGTGTTCGGGCTCAACGGCATCGCCAACCTGATCCTGCGGGCCCTGCGGATCGAGCCCAAGGCGGAGGTGGCGTCGACGTTCAGCCACGACGAGGTGGCCGGTCTGGTCGAGGAGTCCCGCCGCGAGGGCCTGCTCGACGCCGACGAGTACGGGCTCGTCCAGGGTGCCCTCGAGTTCTACGAGGGCACGGTGGCGCAGGTGCTGCTGCCCCGCGACGTGCTGGTCACCATCGCTCCGGACGCCACCCCGGCCGACGTCGAGGTGGCCTGCGCCCGGACCGGCTTCTCCCGGTTCCCCGTCGCGGACGCGACCGGCGACCTCACCGGGTACCTGCACATCAAGGACGTGCTGGAGACCGACCCGGCGGCCCGCGTCCGACCGGTCGCCGACAAGTGGGTCCGGCCGCTGGCGACCGTCTCGGCCTCCTCCGCGCTCTCGGAGGCGCTGCGGGTCATGCAGGCGCGGGGCTCGCACATGGCGCAGGTCGCGGACGCCAGCGGCACCGTGTCCGGGGTCGTCATGCTGGAGGACGTGCTGGAGGAGCTGGTCGGCGAGATCCGCGACGCCCAGCTGTCGGGTTGAGCGTCGCGGGCGGCACCTGCCGGCTCGGCGCCCGTGTCCGGGTCGGGGCACAATGAGGCGGGTGCGACGACTTCTCGTGGGGACGGCCGTGGCGGTCGCGGTCCTGCTGGTCGCGGTGGCCGTGTTCGGCTACGTCACCGTCCGGGGCCCTTTCCCGGACACCTCCGGCGAGGTCCGGCTCGACGGTCTGGATGGTCCGGTCGAGATCCTGCGGGACGGCAACGGCATCCCGCAGGTGTACGCCGACACGTCGTCCGACCTGTTCTTCGCCCAGGGCTACGTCCACGCCCAGGACCGGTTCTTCGAGATGGACGTGCGGCGGCACGTGACGAGCGGCCGGTTGGCCGAGATCTTCGGCGAGGACGCCGTGGAGACCGACACGTTCGTCCGCACCCTCGGGTGGCGACGGGTGGCCGAGTCCGAGCTGCCCCTCGTCGACGACGACACCCGGCGTCTGCTCGAGGCGTACGCGAGCGGGGTCAACGCCTACATCGAGGGCAAGTCCGGCTCGGACCTCTCGCTGGAGTACGCCGTGCTGTCGATCACCGGCGAGGAGTACCGGCCCGAGCCGTGGACGCCGGTCGACTCGATCGCCTGGGTCAAGGCGATGGCGTGGGACCTGCGCAGCAACATGGACGACGAGATCGGACGGGTCCTGGCCGGGACGTCACTGCCGGAGTCCCGGGTGGCCGAGCTGTGGCCCGCGTATCCCGCCGACCACGCGACGATCGTGGACGGCACGGCCCCGGGCCCCGGGGCCGCCGCGCCGGCTGCGGTGGGACCCCCGGCGCCCGACGTGGCGGCGGCCGTCGCGACCCTGACCGATGCGGCGGCGGCTGCGGCGGCGGTCCCGACGCTGCTCGGCACCGGGGACGGGATCGGCTCGAACTCCTGGGTCGTGAGCGGCGACCGGACCGCCTCGGGGGAGCCGTTGCTGGCCAACGACCCGCACCTGGCGCCCTCGATGCCCGGCATCTGGTACCAGGTGGGTCTGCACTGCCGTGAGCTCGACGACACCTGCCCGTACGACGTCGCCGGCTTCTCGTTCTCCGGCCTCCCGGGCGTGGTGGTCGGCCACAACCGCCGGATCGCGTGGGGCGTCACGACCATGTACGCCGACGTCGCCGACCTCTACCTCGAACAGGTGGTCGGCAGCACCTACCTGTACGACGGGGAGCTGGTGCCCCTCGAGACCCGCACGGAGACGATCGAGGTCGCCGGGGGCGACGACCGGGAGATCGTCGTCCGGTCGACCCGTCACGGACCGCTCATCTCCGACGTCGACGACGACATCGCCGACGTGGGCGAGGGGCGCACCCGGGGTGTGGTCCCGGCCGACTACGAGGTCGCCCTGCGGTGGACCGCGCTCGACCCGTCGCCGACCGTCGCGGCGGTCTTCCAGCTGGGGCGGGCGCAGGACTGGGAGGACTTCAGGGAGGCCGCCCGGACCTTCGACGTGCCGTCGCAGAACCTCGTGTACGCCGACGTGGACGGCAACATCGGCTACCAGGCACCGGGCCGGATCCCGATCCGCGGCATGGGCGACGGACGCTGGCCGGTCCCGGGATGGGACCCGCGCTACGAGTGGACCGGCACGGTCGAGTTCGACGACCTGCCATCGGTGCTCAACCCTGACGACGGCATGATCGTCACCGCCAACAACCGGGTGGCCGGACCGTCGTACCCCTTCGAGCTGGGCGCCGACACGGCCGCCGGGTACCGCTCGGAGCGGATCCTGGACCTGCTCTCCGGCCTCGACGACGCCACGGTCGACGACTTCACCACCCTGCAGGCCGACACGTACAACGCGAACGCCGAACGCCTGGTGCCGTTCCTGCTCGACCTCCAGCTCGGGACGCCCTACTTCCGCGAGGGTCAGGACACGCTGCGGGGGTGGGACTTCACCCAGCCGGCCGACTCGGCGGCGGCCGCCTACTTCAACGTGGTCTGGTCGTACGTGCTGGAACTGACGTTCCGCGACGAGCTGCCGGAGTCGCAGTGGCCGGGTGGTGGCGAGCGGTGGTTCAACGTCGTCGACCGCATCATCGACGACCGCGACGCCGAGTGGTGGGACGACCAGGGCACCGAACGGATCGAGGACCGCGACGAGATCCTCGCCCGGTCGATGCAGCTGGCACGCGACGAGCTGACCAGCCGGCTCGCCCGCAACCCGGACCGGTGGTCGTGGGGCGAGCTGCACCGTCTGGAGCTGGTCAACAGCACCCTCGGCGAGTCCGGCATCGGCCTGGTCGAGGCGTTGTTCAACCGCGGCCCGCTGGAGCTCGGCGGAGGCGGCGGCACCGTGAACGCGACGAGCTGGGACGCCGCCGAGGGGTTCGAGGTCACGGCGGTGCCGTCGATGCGCATGGTCGTCGACCTGGCGGACCTCGACGCCTCGCGGTGGATCCAGCTGACCGGCAACTCCGGGCACGCCTTCCACGGCAACTACCTCGACCAGGCGGGACCGTGGGCGGCTGGCGAGACGCTGCCCTGGGCGTTCACGCCCGGCGCGGTCCAGGAGTCCGCGGAGGCGACCCTGACCCTCGTGCCCAGCACCCCCTGAACGTCGATGGTGGTCAGGGGTGCGGAGGTCGGTGGTTGAGGTGCGAGCCTGCGAGCCTCGAAACCACCGGGGGTGCGGGTGCGGGGGTCGGTGGTTGAGGTGCGAGCCTGCGAGCCTCGAAACCACCGGGGTGACGTGATGGTGGGGGCAGGAGTGGTTTCGAGGCTGCTCGTTCCTCGCAGCACCTCAACCACCGGGGTGATGTGGGTCGGGGGGGCAGGAGTGGTTTCGAGGCTGCTCGTTCCTCGCAGCACCTCAACCACCGGGGTGACGTGATGGTGGTTGAGGTGCGAGCCTGCGAGCCTCGAAACCACCGGGGGTGCGGGTGCGGGGGGGCAGGAGTGGTTTCGAGGCTGCTCGTTCCTCGCAGCACCTCAACCACCGGGGTGACGTGATGGTGGTTTCGAGGCTGCTCGTTCCTCGCAGCACCTCAACCACCGGGTGAGGGGATCGGTGGTTGAGGTGCGAGCCTGCGAGCCTCGAAACCACCGGGCGTGAGCCCGCGCCCTACCGGCGGATGCGGAAGACCCCCGCCTCGGTCAGCACCAGGTCGACCGGCACGTCGTGCGGTTCGCTCGGCACCACCGGGAGCAGCTCGTCGGCGTGCACCACCGCGCACCGGACCACCGGCAGCCCGGCGAGGGCCCGGTCGTAGTAGCCGGCGCCGCGGCCGAGCCGGCGACCCGCGTGGTCGACCGCCAGCGCGGGAAGCACCACCACGTCGACGCCGGCCACCGCGTCGGGCCCCAGGCGCTCGCCCTCCGGCTCGCTGATGCCCAGTCCTCCGACGGTGCGGACGGCGGCGGGGTCGAAGAGGACCCAGTCCAGCAGGCCGTCGTCGCGGACCACCGGCACGAGCACCTCGGTCCCGCGGGCGAGGAATCCCTCGATCAGCGGTCCCGTCCCCGGTTCGCTGGCCGTCGACAGGTACACCGCCGCCCGCCGCGCGCCGGCCAGGACGGCCGTCGCCGCGGCGTGCTGGGCCAGTGCCTCGGCCACCGACACGCGTGCCGCCGCGCTGCGACCACGCCGCGCCGTCAGGTGGGCGCGGCGGATCTCGTCCTTGGACGAGGGCAGGTCGCTCACGCCGTGACGCTAACCTAGGCCGGATGGACGGGCTGACCCAGGCGCGACGACGGATGGCCGAGGCCGGTGTCCCGCAGCGTGCGATCGACGTGTTCGGTGACTTCTACGCCCAGCTGGTCGGTGGGGCGACCGGTCTGGTGCACGAGTCCGACGTCGACCCCCTGGACGGCATCGACCACGCATCGGGCGTCGACATCGACCCCGAGGACTGCCGGGCGGCCGCCGCCGTGACCGCCGTCATCAAGCTCAACGGCGGCCTCGGCACCTCGATGGGGATGGACCGCGCCAAGTCCTTGCTGCCGGTGCGGCCCGGGCGCACGTTCCTCGACGTCATCGTCGGCCAGGTGCAGCACGTGCGCCGCGAGCTCGACGTCCCGCTGCCCCTGATCTTCATGAACAGCTTCCGCACGCGCGACGACACGCTCGCCGCCCTGGCGCGCCACCCCGACCTCGCCGTCGAGGGGTTGCCGCTGGACTTCGTGCAGAACGCCGAACCCAAGCTGCGGGCCGACGACCTGACGCCCGTCGACTGGCCGGCCGACCCCGACCTCGAGTGGTGCCCGCCGGGGCACGGCGACCTGTACACGGCGCTGGAGACGTCGGGGATCCTCGAGGCGCTGGTCGCCGCCGGGTACCGCTACGTCACGGTCTCGAACTCGGACAACCTCGGCGCCTCACCCGACCCGGCGATGATGGGCTGGTTCGCGTCGACCGGCGCCCCGTACGCGGCCGAGGTGTGCCGGCGCACGCCGGCCGACGTCAAGGGGGGGCACCTCGTGGTGCGGCGCAGCGACGGACGCCTCGTGCTGCGCGAGACCGCGCAGACCCCGCCGGAGGACGCCGAGGCCGCGGCCGACCTGACCCGGCACCGCTACTTCCACACCAACAACCTCTGGTTCGACCTGCAGCAGGTCAAGTCCACGCTCGAGGCACGCGACGGGATCCTGGGGCTGCCGCTGATCCGCAACACCAAGACCGTCGACCCCACCGACCCCTCGTCGACCCCGGTGATCCAGATCGAGTCCGCGATGGGCGCCGCGGTCGAGGTGTTCGACGGTGCCACGGCGATCGAGGTCGACCGGGCGAGGTTCCTGCCGGTCAAGACCACCAACGACCTGCTGCTCCTGCGGTCCGACGTCTACGACGTGGGCGACGACGGCCGGGTCACCGCCCAGGTGGAGCCCCCGCTGATCGATCTCGACCGGCGCTTCTACACCACCATCGGGGACTTCGACGCCCGCATCCCGCACCCTCCGTCGTTGGTCGGGGCGCGATCGCTCACCGTCCGCGGCGACTGGCGCTTCGGAGCCGACGTGATGATCGAGGGCGACGTCACCGTCGGTGAGGACGGCGACGCGCCCGGGGCGGGCGGCGGCATCCCTGCAGGGACGCGACTAGGCTGACGCCCATGCCCGCAGGAGATGGAGCCTCAGGAGACGAAGGCGCACCCGACGCGCCGTCGTCCGCGGCGCCCGCCGGTCGCGTGCGACCGGCCAGCATCCCCGACGGTCTGCTCACGGTCGAGGACCACCTCGAGAAGATCCTGCGCGGCGTCGGCCCGCTGCGTGCCTACGACCAGCCGCTGGTCGAGTCGCTCGGCCTGCCGCTGCACGAGGACTTCGTCAGTCCCATCGACCTGCCGCGCTTCGACAACTCCGGCATGGACGGGTACGCGGTGCTGGCCGAGGACGTGCGCGACGCCACCCGCGAGACCCCCGTGGTGCTGCCCGTCGTTGGTGAGGTGCACGCCGGCAACGCCCGCCCGTTCGCCATCAGTCCCGGCACGGCGGCCAAGATCATGACCGGCGCCCCGTTGCCCCGGGGGGCCGACGCGGTCGTGCCCTTCGAGCACACCGATCGCGGCGGTCACAAGGTCGCGATCCACCGGGCGCCCACCGAGGGGCAGTCCATCCGTCGCGCGGGCGACGACGTCACCGCCGGCACCACCGTGCTCACCGCGGGCACCGTGCTCGGAGCCCGCGAGATCGGCCTGCTCGCCTCGCTGGGTGCGGCGCGGGTCAGTGCCCGGCCGCGTCCTCGGGTCGTCATCCTGTCCACCGGCAACGAGCTGCGGGACCCCGGCGCCCACCTGGAGTACGACTCGATCTACGACGGCAACAGCTACATGCTCGCCGCGGCGGTGCGCAGCGCCGGCGCCATCGCCTACCGGGTCGGTGCGGTCAGCGACGACCCCAAGGTGTTCCGCCGGGTCCTGTCCGACCAGCTCGTGCGGGCCGACCTGGTGGTCACCAGCGGTGGCATCAGCCAGGGCGAACGGGACGTCGTCAAGCAGACCCTGAAGGCGCTCGGCACGGTGGAGTTCCACCAGGTCGCGATGCAGCCGGGCAAGCCGCAGGGCTTCGGCAAGGTGTTCGACGAGCAGACACCCATCATCACGCTGCCCGGCAACGGGGTGTCGGCCTACGTCAGCTTCGAGGTGTTCGTGCTGCCCGCGCTGCGCCGCATGATGGGCCTCACGCCGTACCGGCGCCCGATGGTGCACGCCGTGCTGGCCGCCGACATCAACTCCTCGCCGGGCCGGCGCCAGTACGTGCGCGCGCACTTCGAGGTCACGCACCGCGGAGCCAAGGTGACCCCGATCAGCGGGGCGGGGTCGCACCAGGTGGGGGCCCTCGCGCAGGCGAACGCGCTGATCATCGTCGGTGAGGACGAGACGGCCCTCAACCTCGGCGACACCGTGCGCACCCTCGTCCTCGACCGGCCGTTCTGACGTGGCCGATCCCCGAGGTGGCGACCGACTGACGCACGTCGACGAGACCGGCGCCGCCCGGATGGTGGACGTCGGCGGCAAGGACGTCACGGCCCGCTCGGCCACCGCCCGGGGACGCGTCGAGGTCAGCGCTCGGGTGGTCGAGCTGCTGCGGGGCGACGGGATGCCCAAGGGCGACGCGCTCGGCGTCGCCCGGGTCGCCGGCATCATGGCCGCCAAGCGCACGCCGGACCTCGTGCCGCTGTGCCACCCCATCGCGATCAGCGGGGTCGAGGTCGACCTGCAGGTCACCGACGACGCCGTGCTGGTCGAGGCGACCGTACGGTCGGCCGACCGCACCGGGGTCGAGATGGAGGCGCTCACCTCGGTCACCGTGGCCGCCCTGACGGTCGTCGACATGGTCAAGGCCGTCGACAAGCTGGCCCGCATCACCGACGTCGAGGTGGTCGCCAAGTCCGGCGGCCGGTCCGGCGACTGGCGACGCACGTGAGGGCCGTCGTCGTGGTGGCCTCCGGGCGTGCCTCCGCCGGCATCTACGAGGACACCACCGGGCCCCTCATCGTCGAGGCCCTGCGGCAGTGGGGCCTCGACGTCGGTGACCCGGTCGTGGTGCCCGACGGCGACCCGGTCGGACGTGCCATCGCCGCCGCGGTCGCCGACGGCGTCGCGGCGGTCGTGTCGACCGGCGGCACCGGCATCAACCCGACCGACCGCACCCCCGACGTGACCCGGCCGCTGCTCGACCGGGAGCTGCCGGGCATCGCCGAGGCGATCCGGGCGCACGGGATCGCCCAGGGCGTCCCCACCGCCATGTTGTCGCGCGGCGTCGCGGGAGTGGCGGGGTCGACCGTCGTCGTCAACCTGCCGGGGTCGCGTGGCGGGGTCAAGGACGGCCTGGCCGTCCTGGCGCAGGTGCTCCCTCACGCCGTCGACCAGGTCCACGGCGGTGACCACGCTCGCACGTCGGAGGACGACGGGTGAGTCGCTCGTGGCCGGTCACCCTGGAGTCGGGCCGGGTCGGCGTGCGACCCCTGAGACGCCGTGACGCGACCGCGTGGGCGCGGCTGCGGGCCGACAGCGCCGCCTGGCTGACCCCGTGGGAGGCGACGCTGCCGCCGGAGGGCGGCCGGCCGGCGACCTCGTACGTCGCGATGGCCTCGATCATGCTGCGGCGGGCGCGACGGGGCGACGCCATGCCGTTCGTCGTCACCTGGGACGGCCGGATGGTCGGTCAGGTCACGGTCAACGGCATCACGTGGGGCTCGGCGCGCTCGGCCAGCATCGGCTACTGGATCGGACGCGGCCACGCGGGCCAGGGCATCATCCCCACCGCGGTGGCCCTGGTGTGTGACCACCTGTTCCTCACGGCCGGGATCCACCGCATCGACATCGCCGTCCGACCCGAGAACGACCCGAGCCTCGCGGTGGTCCGCAAGCTCGGTTTCGACGACGTCGGCCTCGCCCGCCGGTACCTGCACATCGACGGCCGCTGGTGCGACCACCGGCTGTTCCAGCTCGTGCGGGAGGACGTCGGCACCACGGTGCTGGCGCGGCTGACCGACTAACGAGCGCCAGCGCGCCCGACGGGGCGAAGATCTCGGGCGACACACGCGGTCCCTCCCACGATCGGGACCCGATCCCGCCTACCGTCGTACCCGTGGTCGGAGGAGCGAGCGGACTCATCTTCGCGTTCGTCGTCATCTTGTGGGTGGCGTACGTCGTGCCCGTCGTGCTGCGCCGGTACGACGAGGCGTCGAAGACCTCCACCCTCGGATCCCTGGGATCGCTGAGCCGGGTGATCCCGCACCCCGGTCGGGCCGTGGCCGAGCCCGCGGTGGTCGCCGAACCCGTGCGACCGACCTCGCTCGACCCCTCCGCCGCGCCTGCCGCCCGGACGCTCGACCGACCGGCTGCACGGCTGGCCGCACGCCGTCGTCGGCGCGTGCTGATCACCTTGGTCACGACCCTCGTCGTCACGGCCGTCGCCGCGGTCGCCGGCTACGTCGCCGGCAGCTGGGTGGCCGCTCCGGCCGCGCTGATCGTCGCCTGGCTCGTGGCCTGCCGCATCCAGGTGCGCGGTGAGCGTGGCATCGGCAGCCGTCGCGCCCGCGAGGCCTCCCCGGTGTCCACCTCGGCCGACGAGGAGCAGACCGTCGTCCTGTCCGGTCAGTTCGAGGACGTCGACCCGGGACGCAGGCACGAGATGGAGACCGTCGCCCTCGAGGCCGACGCGCTGGAGGAGCGGCTCACCATCGCCGTCCCGTCGGTGTCCAGTACCGGTGAGGCGCTGTGGGACCCCCTCCCGGTCACGCTGCCCACCTACGTCACGAAGCCGCGGGCCGGTCGCACCGTCCGCAGCATCGACTTCGGTCAGCCCGGCACGTGGACGTCGGGTCACGTCGAGGGTGAGGACACCGAGCTGCCGGGCCGCCGGGACGACGACGGTCACGGCGAGCAGCGCGCCGTCGGGCACTGACCGGCGCCTCCGGACCCGGTGGTAATCTGAGCGACGCACCTGGGGCATTGGCGCAGTTGGTAGCGCGCTTCGTTCGCATCGAAGAGGTCAGGAGTTCGAATCTCCTATGCTCCACCCGCAGGTCAGGCCCCCTCGACATGATCGTGGGGGCCTGACCCTTTCCTGCCGCCGGTCGCGGGGCACCGCATGACGCCCGGACACGGGGTCGACGTCGTGGTGGTCGGAGCGGGCGTGTCCGGCCTGGTGGCTGCACGCGACCTGCGGCGGGCGGGGTTCGACGTGGTGGTGCTGGAGTCCGCCGATCGGTGCGGAGGTCGCACCCTGACCCGGACGTCGGTGCTCGGCTCCCGCCTCGATCTCGGCGGGCAGTGGATCGGTCACGACCACCACCGACTCGCCGCCCTCTGCGACGAGCTCGGTGCGACCCGCTACCGCATGCAGAGCCCTCGGATCCCCGTCGTGCTCAACGGTCCGGACCGGGTCCGTCCGTGGTCGCCCACCGTCCTGCTGGCGCTCGCGCTGTTCGTGGTGCTGGAGGGCGTCCGCCGCGCGCGTCGTCCGCAGCGGTGGGCAGCGGTCAGCATCGACGACTGGCTCTCGCGCGTGCCCGGCCGGGCCCGCCGGCTGCTGGAGGTGGCCGGCCACATCGCCTGGACCACGGACCTGCGCCGGGTCTCCGTGACGGCCATGGTGCACATGATCCGGACCCAGCACGGGGTGGTCGACATGCTGACGAGCCGCGGCGGCGCCCAGGACGGTCTGATCGTGGAGGGCACCGGGCACCTCGTCGACCATCTCGTCGCCGAACTCGGTGCGGCGGTCCGCACGGGGACGGCCGTCACGGCGATCGTGCGGGACCCCGCCGGCGTCACGGTGCGCACGACCTCCGGTGAGTTCCGGGCACAGGCCGTGGTCGTGGCCGTCCCGCCCCCGACCGCCGCGCGCATCGCGCACGAGCCGCCCCTGCCGGAGCCCCGCGGGCGGCTCGAGCAGGGCACCGCGATGGGCGCGGTCTACAAGGCGATCGCGATCTACCCGACGCCGTTCTGGCGGACGACGGCTGCCGCCGAGACCGTCCACCTCGACCGTCCCGGGTGCGGGGTGTTCGACACCAGCGCCCCGGACGGCCCGGGTCACCTGTGCTTCCTCGTCGGGGGTCCGGACGCCCGCCGGCTGGACGAGCTCGCGCCGGCCGAGCGGCGCCGGCTGCTGCTGGGACGCCTCGCCGAGCGGCTGGGCTCCGGCGTGCTCGATCCGGTGGAGTGGCACGAGAAGGCGTGGCACCTCGACCCCGACGCCGGCGGCGGCTACGTGGCCCTGCCGATGCTGGGCGCCGGCGTCGACGTGCTCCCGATGCCTGCAGAACCTCTCGGGCGGGTGCACTGGGCCGGCACCGAGACGGCTCGTGACCACCCCGGCTACATCGACGGGGCCATCGAGTCGGGGGAGCGAGCGGCGGCCGAGGTCGTGGCCGTCCTCGCCCGACCTGCCGGGGCGACCGACCCGGCCTAGCGTGGTGCCCATGACGCGCACCTGCACGGCCAGCTCGGTGGCCCCGGCAGAGACGCTGTGGGCCCTCGTGGCCCGGCCGGACCGCTGGTCCACGTGGGCACCGCACGTGCGCGGTGCGTGGGGGCTGGGTTCGCCGGAGGTGGAGGCGGGGCGTCGCGGTGCCGTGCGGCTGCTCGGTGTGCTGCCGGTGCCGGCTCGCATCGATGCGGTGGAGCCCGGCCGGTCGTGGGCGTGGATCGTCGGCCCGGTGCACCTGGTGCACGCGGTCGAGCCGGCGCCCGGCGGTTGCGTCGTCTCGATGACGCTGGACGCACCGGCACCGGTCGAGGCGGCCTACGGCCCGGTGGTGGCGTTGTTCACGCGCCGGCTGGCGGAGGTGGCCGCGCGCTGAGACGTCAGGGCTGTCGGCGACCGCCGACCGACGGCTTGCGCCACGGTGCCGGCCCCACCAGGCCGTGGCGGCGCAGCCAGTCGACCTGTTCGCCGGCCAGGACGTCGCCCGCCGGTGTGTGGAACGGCTCGAAGTGGTCGACGTCGTGCACGTGCAGCTCGGCGCCGGGAGCGCGGTCGGCGAGTCGTTCGATCGCCCGGGCCGAGACGGTCACGTCCCGCTTCCCGCGGGCCACCCACACCGGGCAGCGCAGCCGTGCCGCCAGACGGACCGGACGGTGCAGGGCCACCACGGCGAAGACCCCGGGGGAGATCTCGTTGCGCCACGGCGATCCGTCGCCGGTCGCCGCGGCGAACCCCTCAGCCTCGCCCTCGAAGGTCATCGCGGCGAGGTCACCGGGGCGTCCGGTGACGGGGATCGTGCGGTGCCGACCGGCGAGGTCGAGCACGGCGCGCGCCAGCACCCGCACCGCGACCAAGGGGGAGCGGCGCACGGTCCCGATGACGCGGGCCAGCCCGTCCAGGAACGGCGCGACCAGGATCAGGCCGGCGACGTGGGCGTCGCGCGCGGCGACGGTGACGGCGGTGCCACCGGCGAAGGAGAAGCCCCACAGCACGATCCGGTCGGGGTCGACGCCCGGCAGGCTCCGGGCGAACCGCATCGCGGCCGTCAGGTCGTCGCGCTGCTCGCCGATGCGGAACCGGCCCCGCGGCGTCCCCCCGGAGTCACCGAGGTGCCGGAAGTCCATGACCAGCGCGGCGGCGCCGGCCTCGGCGAACGACTCGGCATAGCGGGCCAACCCGTCGTGCCGGGTGAGGGAGAAGCCGTGCGCCATGACCACGCACGGCACCGGCCCGTCCGCCGGGGCCGGCCGGTAGAGCCACGCGGCGACCTCGTCGTCGCCGGAGGTGAAGGTCAGGTCTTCGCGGTCCATGGGGGCAATCTGCCAGCCCCGGCGCAGGCCCGCCACCCACCGCGGCACCCGCACCCCTCACCTCCCCGCTGGCAGTGACGATTCTGCCCCTGATCGGGCCGAATCAGGGCCGAAACGTCACTGCCAGCGGGGAGGGGGGCGGTGGTCAGCCCTGGCGGGCCTTGAGGCGCGGGTTCTGCTTGTTGATGACATAGGTACGACCGCGCCGGCGGACGATCTGCGAGCCGGGCTGGTTCTTGAGCGAACGCAGGGAGTTGCGGACCTTCATGGTGGTACTCCTTCGGTGGGTGTTCAGAGGCGGTCGACGTCGACCAGCCCGGCGTGCACGGCCCGCACGAGGCGCCTCGGCACCCGGACCTCACGGCCGTCGACCGTGACGGGCACGAGGTCCGGGGGTGTGGCCTTCCACTGCGAACGGCGGTGACGGGTGTTGCTGCGGGAGGTCCTGCGCTTGGGGACGGCCATGGTGGCTCCTCCTGGGGTGACGGATGTGGTGGCGGGTGGTCAGGCGGCGCGGCGGATGTCGCCGAGCCAGGGTTCGAGGCCGTCCTCGGTGGTGCTCCAGGACAGGCCGTGGGCGGCGATCTCTGCGTCGGTCAGCAGGCAGGACTCGAAGGTGCGGGCCAGCTCCTCGTGGTCGTCGTCCAAGCCGGTCACGATGATCCGGGTCAGTCGCTCGAACCGGCCCCACGGGGCGGCCGTGCCGACGCTCAGCTGGCCGCCGGCACCGTCCCACGCGCAGATCTGGCTCGGCCTGGTCGGCACCCAGAAGCAGCCCCTGGAGCGGCGTCGGCCTCCGCCGAGGGCCTCGATGTTGGCCAGCAGCCGCTCGGGGTGGAACGGTCGGTCCGACCGCAGTTCGGTCGTCCACACGTGCGGTGAGCTGACGTGGGGGATCGGCTCGCGACGCACCACGTCGACCCAGTCCTCGGTGACCTCGTGGTCGTGCATCCGGCCGGTCAGGGCGGTCGGGTCCAGCTCGCTGGCGTCAGGGACGAGCAGCACGCCCGGTCGGGCGAGCGCACGGACCAGGTCGCGGTCGGCGTCGGCGATCTCGCCCCGGACGACGATCGCGTCGGCGTACTCGACCAGTGCGGCGTTGGTCTCGGCCACCCCGCGGGTGTCGTCCTCGCTGGAGTGGAGTCCACGTTCGTACAGCAGGTCGTCGCCCAGCAGGTCCTCGTGGGTCCGCGGACCGTCCAGCGCCGACACGACGGCGCTGATCCGCACGTGCGGCGCCGCGGCCGGGTGCATCGCGATGACGCGGCACACCTGCAGGGCCTCGACCCCCACCGGCAGGTGGGCGACGATCGACCCCCATCGTCCCGACGCGGCGAGCCGCTCCAGGGTCGGGACGATGTCCTCGCGCAACGCGCAGCTGACGCAGGCGTGCTCGAGATCGTGGTAGACGTGCTCGACGACGCCGGTCAGGTCGCTGACCAACCGGGTGAGCCGCTGGGTGGACACGTCGAGGGTGTGCCGCATGACGGCCGCCTGAGGCAGGTCCCACTGCATGCCCAGGACGGCGGACGCCATGGCGTCGTCGTCGATGCCGGTGACCAGGACCACCGGGGTCGTGGCGACCTTGCGCGCCCTCACGAGTCGTTCCCGTAGCGGCGCCGGAACCGCTCGACCCGGCCCTCGGTGTCGACGACCCGACCGCGGCCGGTCCAGAAGGGGTGGCTCGCGGCCGACACGTCGACGTCGACCACGGGGTAGGTCGATCCGTCGAGCTCGACGGTCTCCTCGCTGGTCATCGTCGACCGGGTCAGGAAGGTCAGGTCGCCGCTGCGGTCGCGGAAGACGACGGGGTGGTAGGTCGGGTGCGTGTTCTTCTTCATGGGACTTTCCGATAGTGTTGATGAGAACGATTGTCATTCTACAGAAGGAGCACGAGATGTCACGCGTGTGTCCGGTGACGGGCGCCCAGCCGGGGTTCGGTCACCACGTCTCGCACTCGCACCGCCGCACCAAGCGACGGTTCGACGTCAACATCCAGCGCAAGCGGTACTGGGCGCCGACCCTGGGCCGGCACGTCACGCTGACGCTCAGCGCCCGGGGGATCAAGACCGTCGACCAGCGCGGCATCGACGCGGTCGTGGCCGACCTGGCCGCCCGCGGGGTGACGTTCTGATGGCGCGCAAGGGCCATGACGTCCGGCCGATCGTGAAGCTGAGGTCGACGGCCGGCACCGGCTTCACCTACGTCACCCGCAAGAACCGTCGCAACGACCCCGACCGCATCGTGCTGCGCAAGTTCGACCCGGTGGTCAGGCGACATGTCGACTTCAAGGAGGAGCGCTGATGGCCAAGCGGAGCAAGATCGCCAAGAACGACCAGCGTCGCGAGATCGTGGCCCGCCACGCTGAGCGACGAGCGGAGCTGCGCGCCGCGAGCAAGGACGTGTCGTTGCCGATGGAGCAGCGGATGGCCGCATCGCGGGCGCTGGCGAAGCTGCCGCGCGACTCCTCGCCGGTGCGGCTGCGCAACCGCGACCAGGTGGACGGCCGGCCCCGCGGTCACGTCGGCAAGGTGGGGCTCTCCCGCATCCGGTTCCGGGCCGCCGCCCACGCCGGCGAGCTCCCCGGCATCACCAAGTCCAGCTGGTGACCCCCACGTCCCCGCTGGCAGTGACGATTCTGCCCCTGAACGGGCCGAATCAGGGCCGAGACGTCACGGCCAGCGGGGAGGTGAGGGATCAGCGGTGCCGGAGCCTGCGGACCCACCAGAACGCCAGCAGCAGGGCGGCGCCGATGCTCGCCCACGGCAGCACGACACCGGCACCCCGCACGACGGCGTTGACCGTCGACACGACGCTGTTCCACCCGGACTCCAGGCCGCCGAGGAAGCCGTCGGGCTCGACCGTCTCGACCCGCGGCGACGCGGAGAACGTCACGTCGACCCGCGACAGCTCGACCTCGTCGGTGAGCGCGTCCCGCTCGGCGCGCAGGCCGTCGAGCTCGGCCTGACGCTGCGTCAGGGCGGTCTCGGCCTCGATGACCTGCTCGCTCGTCGCGGCGGTCGCGAGGATCTGGGTCAGCCGGTCGACCGACACCTGCAGCGCCTCGATGCGGGCGTCGAGGTTGGCGCCGACGCGGGTCACGTCCGAACGCTGCACCGACGCGGTCTCGACCTCCCCGTACTCCTCCAGCTGCGCGAGGGTGGCGGTCACCTGACCCGCGGGGACCCGTGCGGTGACCGAGGCGAACTCGTCGGCGTCGGTGCGTGCGTCGATGCGTCCACCGGCGCCCTCGACCCAGGCCGAGAAGTCCCCGGCCGCCTCCCGGGGATCGTCGACCACGACACCGGCGTTCGCCGTCGTGATGACCTCGCGGTCGGTGTCGGAGACGGCGTCCTGGGCCGCGAGCTCGCGGGTCGCGCCCTCGTCCATCGGGGTCGACGGCAGTATCTCGGCGCCGCCGAGGGCCTCGGGCGCCGCGAGGTCAGGGGCCACGGCGGCGGTGTCGAAGCCGTCGGAGGCCGTCATGGCGTCGTCGTCACCGGCCAGCTGCAGACCTGCCAGGCCCCCGCCGAGCACGACCACGGCGGCCAGGGTGACGCCGGCGAGGCGTCGTGAGCGGCGGCCGCGCCGGGTCAGGTCGGCGTCGACGGCCGACATCACCCCCAGGCGCATGGTGGCGATGCGGTCGTCGTCGAGGGGGGTCAGGGTGTTCATGCGGGCTCCCGGATGGCGTGGAGGTCGGCGCGCAGACGGCTGCGCAGGCGGGACAGGCGGTTGCGGACCGCCGCGTGGCTGAGCCCGAGGTCGCCGGCGGCCTGCTCGTAGCTGTGGTTGCCGTCGACGCACAGGTCGTAGATCCGGCGGTCGGTCTCCGACAGCCGTGCGACGGCACGGGCGATCTCGTCGCGGACCTGGGCCGCGACGACGTCGGCCTCGACCGATCCCGGCGCCGGCGCGTCGTCGGTCAGGTCGGTCTGGCGCGCCTCCTGCCGCAGGCGACCGCGGCGGGCGTTCAGGGCGGTGTACCGCGCGGTGACCAGCAGCCACGGCAGCAGCGACTCGTCGACGACGTCGATCCCGTGCAGCTTGCGCCACGCGGTGATGAACACCTCCTGGGTGACGTCCTCGGCCAGGTCGTCGTCGCGCACGACCCCGAACGCCTGCCAGTAGACCGCACGGACGTGCCGGTCGTAGAGCTCGCTGAACGCCGTGCGGTCGCCGGAGCGGGCACGGCCCAGCAGGGCCCGGTCGTCGGGCGCCGGCGTCGAGGTGGGTTCCACGGTGGTCCTTCCGCGTGACGGTCTACCTGATGATGTCCGGTCGGCGGCCGATCGTCTCGCGATCGGTCCGGGGGGTGGTCACTCCGGGCCATTTCGGGACCAAGACCCTGACAAGCACGTGACCTTGGTCATATTCTGGGTGTGGGAGAGGGAGACTGCCATGGAGCGACGACTGCGTCGGCGCGGGGACGAAGGTGCCTCGGCGACCGAATACGCACTGATGGTCAGCATGATCACGTTCACGGTGATCGCGATCAACGCCCTCCTGGGCGGCATCGTGGCCGGGTTTTTTGCTGACCTGACGGCCCTGATGGGCGGTTGACCCGGCCGCAGGGTGTGACCTCGGTCACGAAGATGGCTCCGAAGAACTAGAAAAGATAGTCCGTAACTTCCAAGACAACTGAGTCGTTGTACTCTAACTTTTTCTTCAGGGAGAGCCACCAACCCGGTGGCGAAAGCAACACCAAACTGAGGGAGTACATCATGACCAAGCTCAACTTCGTTCTCGCCTACGCGATGTCCACGCTCGTCGCGGACCGCCGTGAGGACAAGGGCGCCACCGCCGTCGAGTACGCGCTGATCGTCGCCGGCATCGCCGTCGGCCTGCTGGTGGCCGTCCAGGCCTTCGGCACCGCCCTGGCGACCTTCTTCACGGGTCTCGGCGCGCAGATCGGTATCTGATCTAGGCCCCGCAGAACGGGCCGGCCGGTTGTCCATGTCGGCCGGCCCGTTCTGCATCCCGGCCCCCCAGGGCCGGGACCCCCGGGGCGGCGGAACAGGGAAGGGAGACCCTGGACCGCACGCGGGACCCGCCTCCGGGCGGTGAACCGCAGGCGCCCCTCTGCTGCAGAGGGAGAGCAGTCAGATGAGCAACATCACGCGCACACGCGCACCGCACCGCCGGCTCGGCCGCGGCGCCAGGGCCCGCGACGAGCGAGGCGCCGCCGCGGTCGAGCTGGCGCTCGTCGCTCCGATCCTGATCGCGCTCGCCGCCGGGATCGTCGACTTCGGGTTCCGCTACCAGCAGCACATCCAGTACACGAACGCCGCCATGCAGAGTGCGCGGGTCATGTCGATCACGAACAACTCCGACACGGCCACCACCGAGGCCCGGTCGCTCACGACCGCAGGCGTCGCCGTGACGGTCTCCGCCGGAGGCTGCGGGGTCGGTCAGAGCTCGGTGAGCGTGACCATCCAGGGCACCCGCGACACGTTGACCGGCCTGTTCGGCCAGACCTTCACGGTCCGAGGGACGGGACAGGTCCGATGCGAGTGAGCCGACTGCTGCGCCCGAGCACGATCCACGAGGACCGTGGTGCCACGGCCATCATCACGGCCGTCATCATGACCAGTCTGTTGAGCATCGGCGCGCTCACGATCGACTACGGGGCCGCATCGCACGTGCGCCGGCAGACCCAGAACGCGGCCGACGCCACCACGCGCTCGATCGTCGAGAACTGCGCCAAGCAGGCTGCAGCGGCCGGCCAGAACGTCCTCGACGGCGCGTGCGTGAGCGCCACGGGTACGGCAGACGCCTCCACGATCGTCCAGGGGAACGCCCCGGGCTCGGCGCCCGACGCCCCCGTCATCGGCGGCGCCGGACGCGAGGTCTCGGTCACGGTCGCCGAACCGGTCGACTACCGCCTCGCCCAGCTGCTGGGCAAGGACTCCGACGTCGTCCGGTCGTCCGCGACGGCCGAGTGGACCAACCTGCGGCCGGTCGAGGGATTCCCCGTGGTGCCGTTCGGTGTCGCGCAGTGCACGTACAACGACTTCAGGCCCTCGGCCGGCAACGTCGACGGTGCGCGGACCCTGATCCGCTCCGACGTCCTGCAGACCGTGCGCAGCCTCGTGAACAACGCGACCGGCTTGCTCTCCGGTATCGCGGGTTTCCTCCGGGGCATCCTGTTCCCCGTCAACGACCTCATCGGGGCCATCACCGGGTCCGATGCGGAGTGCGGTGACGGGTCGGCCAACGATGTCCTCGCGATGCAGGGCGGAGCCTGGCTGACCGAGGCGATCGACCTCGATCTCGTCGGAGCCTCCTGCGACATCGACACCAGGATCGGCGTGCTGCTGTACGCCAGCAGCACCCTGCACGACGTGCTCACGAGCCGCTGTGCCGCGCGCTTCGGGACCCAGATCCGTGCCGGCGACACCATCCTGCTGCCGATCTACCGGCCCAAGGAGGTCCTCACCAACGTCACGGGGGCCTTGGGTCTCTCGATCCAGGCCTGCGGCAGCGGTGTCAGCGGCAACTGCGTCAAGGTGCCGCCGAACCTGGGGGCCGAGATCGTCGGCTACGCACCGTTCAAGGTGACCGGTTGGCGGTTCGGCAGCAACTCCAGCTCGGACCCGTTGGCGCCGACGTGCAACAACATCACGATCTCGTTGCCGCTGCAGCAGCTGCTGTCGCAGCTCCTCCTCGTGGGCCCGCTGCTCAACTTCGTCCTGGGTCTACTCGGCTTCACCGTCGTGGAGGCGTCGGTCGGCTGCAACGGGATCCAGGGCTACTTCACCAAGTCCTTCACGAAGGACCCCAACTTCGAGTACGCGGCGGACGGTGCCGACTTCGGCGCCGGGCTGGTGCGGCTCAAGAACTGACCATGCAGATCCTCGGATAGGGAGACGAGATCATGAAGAAGAAACTGATGGCCGCCGTCATGGCGGGAGTCCTGGCCGTCGCGGGAGTGGCGCTGCTGGTGCTGTGGGCGATGAACGCGAACGATCGAGCCTTCGACGGCGCCGAGCTGGTGACCGTGGTGCGCGTCGTGGAGCCGGTGCCGCAGGGCACCAGCGCCGCCGAGCTCGCGGGCCTGGTCGAGACCGACGAGGTCCCGGTGACCTCGGTGCCGGACGGCGCGATCGAGTCCGTCGACGAGGTGGCAGGGCTCGCCGCCACGGCGCGGCTGCTGCCCGGTGAGGTGGTGCTGCGGGCGCGGTTCGCGGCCCCGGGCGACTCCGGCGCCGGCAAGGTGGATGTCCCCGCCGGCCTGCAGGAGATCACCTTCAGCCTCGAGGGGCAGCGGGTGGTCGGAGGCCAGGTCAAGGCCGGCGACAAGGTCGGCGTGTTCGGCACCTACGACCCCGAGCAGGGCGACTCGTGGGCGAACCTGGTCAGCCACGACGTGCTGGTGACCCGGGTCGACCAGGCCACCACGGCCGACGCCTCGACGGCGATCGCCGTCACCGTGGCCGTGGGGACCGAGCTGGCCGAGAAGATCGCGTTCACGATGGACTTCGGACGCATGTGGCTGTCGCTGCAGAACGCTGACACCGACAAGAGCGGCGAGCGCGTCATCATCGGGGCTGATCTCCAATGACGCGCACGCTGATCCTCGGCGGGGACGACGCTCTGATGGCCCGCATCAACGTGCTTCCGGGCACACAGGTCGTCGCCCTCAGCAGCGAGACGATCCAGGCCGAGCGCTTCGACCTGCTGCGGAGTCTGGACCCGCAAGCGCTTCCGGACCTGATCATGCTCTGTGAGGAGCTGCCCATCGAATGGTCCCTCGAACTCGCACGCGCCACCGACGAGCGGTACCCGACGATCGACCTGGTGCTGGTCGGCGAGTACTCGGCCGAGGTGGTGGTGGAGGCCATGCGTTCAGGCGTCCGCGACATCGTCACGCCCGAGGCGCCGGACTCCCGCCTGGTCGAGGTGCTGCGTCGTGCCGAGCAGCACCGGGTCGCGGGTGCCCCCCTCACGTCCACGCCGGGTGCGGCCGTGCCTGCGGCCGTCAACCCGGAGGACACGCGGGTGATCGTCGTGGTGTCGCCCAAGGGTGGGGTCGGCAAGACCAGCATCTCGACGAATCTCGCGATCGGTCTGGCCGAGCAGCATCCGTCCGAGGTGGTGCTCGTCGACCTCGACCTGCAGTTCGGTGACGTGGCCTCGACGCTCAACATCAACCCGACCTCCACGATGGAGCACGCGCTGACCGACGAGGCGGCCGAGGACACCTTCGTGCTCAAGACGATGCTCGCCGTCCACCCGTCGGGATTCCACGTCCTGCCGGGCGCGGACTCGCCGGCAGCGACGGAGCACGCGACCGGTCGCCAGATCCGGCGACTGATCGAGCAGCTGGCCACCCAGTTCGCCTACGTCGTGGTCGACACCGCCGCAGGGCTCGACGAGCCGACCCTGGCGGCGTTGGAGGTCGCTGACGACGTGATCGTGGTGTCGACCATGGATGTCTCGTGCGTGCGGGGTGTGCGCAAGGAGATCGAGCTGCTGTTGCAGCTCGAGCTGCTGCCCGCCTCCCGGATGGTGGTGCTGAACCTGGCCGATCGACAGTCCGGCATGAGGGTGAAGGACGTGGAGGCCGTGATCGGTCTGCCCGTCGACGTCGTCATCCCGCGGGCGCCGGAGGTCCAGCTGGCCTCCAACCACGGCGAGCCCATCATGCTGAAGGGCCGCAAGAAGGGCGGACCGTTCGTCAAGGCCGTCCACCAGGTCATCGACCGACTCGCGCGGCAGGGCAAGAGTGCCGACGTGAAGCACCGGAGGGTGGAAGTCGCATGAGTCTCAGCGATCGTCTCGCCACGGCACGGGACCGGGCCGAGTTCAGCAGCGTCGTGACGGCGACGGCCACCGCGGCGGGTGTCGAGCCGGGCGCCGCGCCGGTGGCCCTGAAGGTGACCGACGCGCTGGCGGGGGTCAAGGCCCGCGCGGTGGAGGAACTCTTCAAGCGGCTCGGAGCGCGGATCAACGACTCCTCGCTGACCGAGGCGCAGCTGGCGGAGTTCGTGCGGGAGGAGCTCAACCAGATCATCGACGACGAGCAGCTGCTGCTGACGTCCGACGAGCGCGGACGGTTGATCCAGGACATCGAGGACGACGCGCTCGGACTCGGTCCGCTGCAGCGGGTGCTCGAGGACCCGAGCGTCACGGAGGTGATGGTCAACGGCCACGACTGCATCTACGTCGAGCGCAACGGCAAGATCGTGCTCAGCGGGCTGAAGTTCACCTCCGAGGCCCACCTGCGTCGAGCCATCGAGCGGATCGTCAGCCGGGTCGGGCGGCGGGTGGACGAGTCCTCCCCGATGGTGGACGCACGTCTGCAGGACGGGTCGCGGGTCAACGCCGTGGTGCCTCCGCTCGCGGTCCGTGGATCGTCTCTGACGATCCGCAAGTTCTCGGAGACACCGTTCACCGCCAAGGACCTGATCGAGTTCGGTTCGATGACCGCGCAGATGGCCGAGCTGCTGCGAGGCGCGGTGGAGGCCCGGCTCAACATCCTGGTCAGCGGCGGCACGGGCACCGGCAAGACGACGTTGCTGAACGTGCTGTCGGGGTTCATTCCGGACGGCGAGCGGATCGTGACGATCGAGGACGCCATCGAGCTGAAGCTGCAGCAGGACCACGTGGTCCAGCTGGAGTCTCGGCCGGCCAACATCGAGGGCTCCGGCGAGGTCTCGATCCGCGACCTGGTGCGCAACTCCTTGCGCATGAGGCCGGATCGCATCGTGGTCGGCGAGTGCCGTTCCGGCGAGGCGCTCGACATGCTCCAGGCGATGAACACCGGCCACGACGGGTCGATCAGCACGCTGCACGCCAACTCGCCGCGGGACTGCATCGCGCGACTCGAGACCCTGGTGCTGATGGCCGGGATGGACCTGCCGCTGCGGGCGATCCGCGAGCAGATCGCCTCGGCGGTCGACCTGATCGTGCAGATCCAACGGCTGCGGGACGGGACCCGACGGATCACCCACGTGACCGAGGTGCTCGGGATGGAGCAGGACATCGTGACCCTGCAGGACGCGTTCCTGTTCGACTTCTCGGCCGGCATGGACGAGCACGGCCGATTCGTCGGCGTGCAGCGTCCGACCGGTGTGAGACCACGGTTCACCGAACGCTTCGAGGAGCTCGGCATCCACGTACCGATGGACTCCTACGATCCGGGGCAGGTGAGGGTCCGATGAGCGCGGCGCTGGTCGCGGGACTGGTGCTGGTGGCGCTCGCGCTCCTGCTCGGTTCGTACCTCGTCGTGGACGGATCGGCGCCGCGGATCTCCAAGGAGCGACGGACCGGTCGACCCGAAGCCTCACAGGAGCCGCTGACGAAGGTGATGTACGGCCAGCTGGTCGACGTCATCGATCGATTCCTCCGCAGCAGCGGATGGAAGCCGTTCCGGACCAGTGAGCTGGAGCTGGCCGACATCAAGGTCCCTGCTGCGCAGCTCGTGGCGTGGGTGTTTCTCGGGTCCGCGGCCGGATTCCTGGCCGGACTGGTCCTGCGGCAGAACGTCTGGCTCGGTCTCGCTGCCGCCGTGATCGCCCCGGTCGGGGCCAAGATGTGGGTGAAGATGCGGACGGCCAAGCGTCGCCGGGAGTTCAACGCCCAGCTCGACGGGATGCTGCAGATGCTGGCGTCCTCGATGCGCGCGGGCCAGAGCTTCCAACAGGCGATGGGGTCGTGCGCGCGCGATGCCGACAGCCCGATGCAGGACGAGCTCACGCGCATCCTCAACGAGAACCGCCTGGGCCGCGACATCATCGCCTCGATGAACGACACCGCAGAGCGGATGGAGTGCGAGGACTTCGTGTGGCTGGCCGAGGCCGTCGAGCTGACGCGCGAGAGCGGAGGCAACCTCAACGAGATCATCGACCGGGTCGCACAGATGATCCGTGATCGGTCGGAGATCCGCGAGAAGGTGCACGCCTACGCCTCGGAGGGGCGGTTCAGCTCGTACATCCTGATGAGTCTGCCGCTGCTGATCGCGGTGGCGTACTCCTTCATCACGCCGGGCTACCTGGACCCGCTGTTCTCGACGGGTCTGGGGCTGGCCCTCGTGGGTGGCTCGGTCGTCATGTACACCATCGCGTTCCTGTGGATGCGCATCATCGTGGACATCAAGGTCTGAGGAGAATGCCGTGATCGTCATCGCTGTCACCCTGCTGGGGCTCTCCCTGGCTGCCCTGTGTGTCGCCCTCGGTCTGATCCAGACGACCGACGCCAAGACCCGCGAGCGTCTCGTGGGAGTGGAGTCGGGCGGCGTCCATGTCGCCAATGACGGCCGCACCGGTCTGGCCCGTCTTCAGTTCGAGGGACCGGAGGATGCGGCACGGCTGGTCATCCCGATGCGGCTGCGCACGCGGCTCGAACGCAATCTCATGCTGGCCGGGTACCCGGCGGGCTGGACCTGGCAGAAGATCCTGATCCTGAAGATCGCGGCACCGCTCATCCTGGCCGTGGCGATGAGGGAGTTCGCGTTCAGCGAGTTCTCGATGGTCAACACGACGGTCGGGGTCGGCTCGGTGATCGTGGCCTACCTCCTGCCGGATCTGCTGCTGTCGAGCCGCGCCCGCGAGCGGCAGGCTGCCATGGAGCTGGAGCTGCCGGATGCGCTCGACAAGATCGTCATCTCCTTGGAGTCGGGGCTGGGGTTCGAGTCGGCCCTCATGAACGCTGCCGAGACCGGCAAGGGCGATTTCGCCGACGAGCTCGTCCGGACGCTGCAGGACATCCAGGTCGGCATGCCTCGGCGGGCCGCCTACGAGGCGCTGGTGAACCGCACGGAGTCCGAGGACATCAGGCGGTTCGTGCGGAGTCTGATCCAGGCGGAGGAGACCGGAGTCTCGGTGTCGACGGTGGTGCGCAACCAGAGCGCGGACATGCGCATGAAGCGCAAGCTCCGCGCCGAGGGCAAGGCGCAGCAGGTCTCGGTCAAGCTCCTGTTCCCGCTGATCTTCTGCTTGTTCCCCGTGCTGTTCGTCATCGTGCTGGCGCCCGGCGTGATGACGGCCATCGAGGGGTTCAAGGGCCTGTGAGGTCTCGGCGACCGGACCGGGCGGACGCGACCGGGTGATCTCGGGGCGCCGGTGCCCGCGGCCCCTATCCGCGGTCGCACCGGCGTCTCTCTCCCGGGAGACCCGCTCCCTCGGGGGCGCGCCCGGGCCCGCCGAGGGAGGTGGGCCCGGGACCGCGTCAACGACGGGCGGTGATTTACATGTCACATACACTTGTCAAGTCACTTGACATGTCATACCTTGATGTCAAGCAGGCATCAGGAGGATGACATGGCAGTTTCGACCGTGGTCGACGGACAGACCATCACGTGGCGCGACAAGAAGAAGTACCTCTGGATCATCGGAGCGATCGTCCCGCTGATCCCGCTCATGATCTGGGGCCTCTTCGCGGCCACCGAGTGGAGCGTGTGGTGGTACTTCGGACCGTTCTTCGTATTCGTGCTTGTGCCGATCGCCGACCTCATCGCCGGCCTCGACGCCGAGAACCCGCCGGACGAGCTGATCGAGACGCTCGAGGAGGACCCGTACTACCGCTGGGTCACCTACGCCTTCATCCCGTTGCAGATCGCCGGGTTCCTCTGGGGCTGCTTCCTGCTCGGTGACGGCACCTTCTTCGGCTGGGACCCGTTCGCCGCGTCCGTCCTCCCCGGCATCACCGACAACCTGGCCTGGTACGACAAGCTCGGCCTGGCCACCGGCATGGGCCTGGTCGCCGGCATCGGCATCAACACCGCCCACGAGCTGGGTCACAAGAAGGAGGAGCACGAGCGCTGGTTCGCCCGCATCGCGCTCGCGCAGACCGCCTACGGCCACTTCTACATCGAGCACAACCGTGGACACCACGTGCGCGTCGCCACGCCGGAGGACCCGGCCAGCGGCCGCATGGGGGAGACCGTGTGGGGCTTCATGCCGCGGACCGTGTTCGGCAGCCTCAAGAGCGCGTGGGAGCTGGAGAGCAAGCGGTTCGCACGGCTCAAGAAGTCCAAGTACACGCTGAAGAACGACCTGATCAACGCCTGGATGTTCACCGTCATCCTGTGGGGCTTCGCCCTCGCCGCCTTCGGCCTCGCGATCTTCCCGTTCCTGGTGGTGCAGGCGATCCTCGGCATCTGGCTGCTGGAGTCGGTCAACTACCTCGAGCACTACGGCATGAAGCGGCAGAAGCTGGAGTCCGGCCGGTACGAGCGGGTCAACCCCTCGCACAGCTGGAACAGCAACAACATCGGCACCAACGTGCTGCTGTACCACCTGCAGCGCCACAGCGACCACCACGCGAACCCGACCCGTCGCTACCAGGCCCTGCGCGACTTCAAGGACGCGCCGGTGCTGCCGACCGGGTACGCCGGGATGATCGTGCTGTCGTGGGTGCCGTGGATCTGGCGCTCGGTCATGGACAAGCGGGTCGTCGAGCACTACGACGGCGACCTCTCCAAGGCCAACATCCAGCCCCGCATGGCCGCCCGCTACGAGCGCAAGTACGGCTCGCCGCCGAAGGAAGAGGTGGCGGCATGAGCGAGCGTCAGCGAGCGATCAACGGCACCCCCATGCCGGCACCTCCGTATCGTCTCTTCTCCTCCACGGAGGTGGCGGCATGAGCGAGACCGACCTGAGCGGTCAGTACGTCTGCCCGAACTGCGAGTACGTCTACGACGAGGCCGTCGGCGACCCCCGCGAGGGCTGGCCGGCCGGCACGCCGTTCGACGAGATCGATCCCGACTGGACCTGTCCGGACTGCTCGGTGCGTGAGCAGGTCGACTTCGTGCCGATCGAGCAGTTCGAGGGCAACGACCAGGACGGTAACGTCATCAGTGCCGAGACCCGCGCAGCCGCGTGGGGAGCCAAGACGCGTGCCGCCCGTGCGGAGGCACAGCGGGAGGAGCAGCAGTGAAGGTCTGGGAGTGCCAGCAGTGCGGATTCGTGTACGACGAGGCGCAGGGCTGGGAGGAGGAGGGCTTCCCGCCCGGCACCAAGTGGGAGGACATCCCCGACGACTGGACCTGCCCCGACTGCGGCGCGGCCAAGGCCGACTTCGCCATGGCCGAGGCGGCCTGACCCGGTGACCGCACCGCTGGTGGTGATCGGCTCGGGCATCGCCGGCGTCAGTGCTGCTGGAGCGGCCCGCGCCGGCGGGTTCGAGGGTGACATCGTGCTGCTGGACGACGAGGCCCAGCTGCCGTACCGCCGTCCGCCGGTCTCCAAGGAGATCGTGCGGCGCGAGAAGGACGCCGACGGCATCCGCATCAAGCCCGCCGAGTGGTACGACAAGCAGCGGATCGACCTGCGGCTGGGTGTCGCGGCTGCCGCGGTCGACGTCGACGCCCGCCGCGTCGACCTGGTCGGCGGGGGCTCGATCGAGTACGGACAGCTGGTGCTGGCGACCGGTGGGTCCGCCCGCCGACCGTGGGACGCGGCCGGTATCCGCACGCTGCGCTCGCTGGCCGACGTGCCGGCGCTCACCGACGAGCTGACCGGTGGCGGACGGCTGGTGGTGGTCGGGGCCGGGCTGATCGGCTCGGAGATCGCCGCCAGTGCCCGGGCCCAAGGGGTCGGGGTCACCCTGCTCGAGACGGCCGCCCAGCCGCTGCCCCGGCTCCTCACCCCGGACCTCGCGGCGCTGTACGCCGAGCTGCACGCCGAGGCCGGCACCGAGCTGGTCACCGGCGTCGAGGTCACCTCGATCGAGACCGTCGGCGACGTCACCACCGTCACCGCGGCCGACGGCCGCACCTGGTCGGCCCCGGTGGTGGTCGTCGCGGTCGGCATGACGCCGAACGTGGGTCTGGCCGAGGCCGCCGGGCTCACGCTGGCCGACGGCATCGGCGGCATCGTGGTGGACGCGGCCGGTCGCACCTCCGCGCCCGACGTGTTCGCCGCCGGTGACGTCGCGGCGTTCCCGCACCCGCTCACCGGTGACCTCCAGCGGGTCGAGCACTGGCAGCACGCCCAACGCCACGGCACCGCCGTCGGCCAGACGGTGGCCGGCGCGGACACCCGCTACGACGACGTGCCCTGGTGCTGGTCCGACCAGTATGGGCACACCCTGCAGGTGACCGGGTGGCCGCGGGCCGACCACGAGGTCGTCGTCCGAGGTTCGCTCACCGAGCGGGACTTCACCGCCTTCTTCCTCGACGGCGGGACGGTCGTGGGTGCAGTGGCGCTGGGACGGCCGGCCGAGATCCGCGCCGTCCGCACCTGGATCGGCGACCGGCTCAGCCCCGACGCGACCGTCCTCGCCGACGACGCGGCCGAGCTGAAGTCCGCGGTGCCGGAATGACCGCGCTCGAGGTCACGCCGCCGCTGCCGGTGCTGATGCGCGACCGGCTGCTCGACGCGGCCCAGGGTCTCATCGAACGTCGGGGCTGGTCGACCGTCACGATGGCGAGGATCGCCGAGGCGGTCGGCGTCAGCCGGCAGACGGTCTACAACGAGCTGGGCACCAAGCGGCAGCTCGCCGAGCACCTGGCGATGCGGGAGCTGGCACGGTTCCTCGACGTCGTCCGCGAGCGCATGTCCGAGCGCGACGACCTCGTCGAGGCGGTCCAGTGGACCTGCCAGGGTGTGCTCGAGATGGGTGAGCGCAGCCTGCTGGTGCGCACGATCGTCGGATCGGTGCCCGGTGAGCAGGACCCCGACCTGTTGAAGATCCTCACGGTGGAGTCCGGTGAGATCGTCGACACCGCCGGTGTCGTGGTCAAGGAGTGCATCACCCGGCACCCCGCGCAGCTGCCGCTGACCGACCCGGAGCTCGACATCGCCGTCGAGACGGTGGTCCGGCTGGTCATGTCGGCGATCACCCGGCCGTCGAAGCCGGCCGAGGCCGCTGCGGCCGACATCGGATGGATCCTGCGCCTGGCGCTCGTCGGCGCCGCCCACATCTGAGACGTACGTCACAGACGTCTGCTACGGTGCGCGAAATCCGTTCACCACCGTCTGGGGTCCCTCGTGCGTCGTCTCCATCGTCTTGCCCTCGCGGGCGCCGTCGTCCTGCCGATGGCCCTCGTCGCCACCCCCGCCAGCGCGGCCGAGCTCTCGGTGTGTGCGGTCGGGTGTGACCACACCACCGTGGCCGACGCTGTGGCGGCTGCCGCCGCTGGCGACACGATCACCATCGGTGCCGGGACCTTCCCGACCTTCGGCGTGGTGGTCGACAAGCCCCTGACGATCCAGGGAGCCGGGGTCGGACAGACGATCCTGGACGGCGGGGGCGCCAGCGTCGGCAGCGTGCCGGGGATCTTCCGGATCCTGCCGGGGCTGGACGCCAAGGGCAGCGGCGAGATCATCGTGCGGGACATGTCCCTGGTGAACCCCGGCAAGAACACCACCGCGAGCCAGTACTTCACCATCTCGATCGGCATCAAGCAGGCCACCACCGGCATCACCGGCATCACGCTGACCGACCTCGACGTCGAGGGCACCGGGGACGCGGCCAGGACGGGGTACGGGGTCTACGCCGACACCGGCCTGACCGGCGGCGTCCCGCGGGAGACCCCGCCGTTGACCATCACCGACAGCCGCTTCTCCGAGCACGTCTTCAACGGGATCGGCGTCGACGGCTGGGGCGCGCCGGTCACGATCAGCGGCAACGACCTGCAGGAAGGCATCGGCGGGAGCTCGTCGATCCTGGTGTTCAACGAGTACCTGCCCGACCGGATCATCGACCCCGTCGTGATCACCGACAACGTCAGTGACGGCCGGCTGGTCTACATCCGCAACATCGACTTCAACGCCACGCTCGACACGCGCGGCGGGTTCGACGACGTCACCATCGCGGGCAACGTGATCACGGGCCTGGCGAACGTCGATGCCGGCATCCTGGTCAGCACGAACTCCACGGCCGCCACCGAGCCGACGCAGATGGGCACCGTGCGGGTGCTCGACAACGACATCGTCGGAGACGGCACCAGCCCCGGCACCGCCGGTGTGACCATCGGCGGTCACGTCATCGACGCCGGGGTGCAGGGCAACTCCGTCGTCGGCGTGGGCACCGGCGTCAACGTCACGCAGGTCAAGAACCAGAACCCTGTCTCCGTCGAGGCGACCGACAACCGGTTGTTCGCCGACGACAACGGCGTGGGCAACACCACCACCACGACCGTCGACGCCAGCCGCAACTGGTGGGGCTGCCAGACGGACCCGGCCCTGGGGGCTCCGGAGTGCTCCGGCGTCTCCGGCACCGGCGGCGTCACCACCGCCCCGTGGGTCGTGGCCCGTCTCGTCTCCTCGGCCGACTCCGTGGTCGAGGGTGGCACGGCGACCCTCACGGCGGCGCTCGACCGGTTGAGCGACGGCGAGCCGGTGGGCGACGCCCTGCCGGTCGGCGGCCTCGACGTGCAGTTCTCGGCCGACCGCGGCGCGGTCGACCCGGCCGACACCGTGCTCGACGAGGCGCTCACGGCCACGTCGACGTACACCGCGCCGGCGGGACCCGGCGCCGACACCGTGACGGCCCGTATTGACCTCGCCGAGTTCGAGATCGCCGAGCCGGAGGGTGACCTGCAGCTGCTCGCGTTCGGCGACGCCGCCGTCCGCGGCGAGGCGATCACGCTGCCCCTGACGATCACGGCCGCGGCCGTCGATCCCGGTACGGGCGGTTCCGGCGGCGACAGCGGCACGGGTGGCTCGGGCGGGACCGGCGCACCCGGTTCCGGCACCGCCGCCGGTGTCCTGCCGGACGCCGGGTCCCCGGTGGACGCAGGAGGCCTCGCGGCCGCCCTGGCGCTGCTGGCGCTCGGCGGCGTGGCGATGCGGATGGGCCTGCGGGTCCAGCCGCGTCACCGGGCCTGAGGTCAGATCCAGCGGCTGAACCACATCCGCGACCGCCAGGCGTCGTAGGACTGCAGCGCCCCGGTCAGCACGGGGTGGAACCACGCGAACGACACGACCACCGCGACGACCCACGCCACGACCGCGCCCGCCAGGGCGCGGCGTGCGCGCGGGCCGGAGCGCTCCCACGCGAGGTGCAGCAGCACGCAGACGGCGATGATCGTGAACGGCAGCATGGCGACGGAGTAGAACGAGAAGATCGGCCGGTCGTCGAGGCGCACCAGGGGCAGCCAGGGCACCCAGGTGGCGGCGGCGCCGGTCAGGGCCAGTCCGAGCCGCCAGTCGCGGGAGCGGACCCACAGCACGAGGGCGACGAGCAGCGCCGCCGCCCCGGGCCACCACACCAGCGGATTGCCGAGCAGCGTCACCACACGGAGACAGCTGGAGTCCGCGGGCGCGCCGCACGTCGCGGCGGGGAGGTCGTTGACCGCGTCGACGGCCACCGGTCGGTCGAGGACCGGCCAGCCCCACGCGGCTGACTGGTAGGGGTGGTCCTGGCCGGCGAGGAACTCCCCGGTGTGGAAGTCCAGGGTCAGGCCGTGGAAGCGCCACAGCTGGGAGAGCGGGCCGCCGTCGCCGAGGTCGAAGCGCTCGGCGTAGACCTCGTGGTGCACCAGCCATCCCGTCCACGTGGCCAGGTACACCAGGAAGGCGATCCCCACCAGCGAGACGAACGCCGGCGCTCCGACCACCAGGGTCGTCCGGATCCACGGCGGGGGAGCGGTCAACCCGCCGGTCGACCAGGTGCGGCGTCGCGCCAGCACCTCCCACCCCACCACCAGCAGCCCGAACGCCGCCAGCACGAACAGCCCGCTCCACTTGGTGCCGATCGCCATCCCGAAGCAGACCCCGGCCAGCAGCTGCCACGGCCGGACCGGCAGCCGGTCGGCACTGCGCTCCAGGCGTTCGACCAGGTGGTCACGGTCCACGGCCAGGCACGCCACGGCGGAGACCAGCCAGAAGGTCAGGAACCCGTCGAGCAGCGCGATGCGCGACATCACGAAGTGCAGACCGTCGAAGGTCAGCAGCAGACCGGCGAGGCAGCCCAGCCAGGTGGAGCCGGTGAGCCGGCGGACCAGCCGGGCCAGCACGAGGACCGTGAGGGCACCGACGACGACGGCGCTGATGCGCCAGCCGAACGCGTCGAGCCCGAACAGCTGCTCGCCGACGGCGATGAGCCACTTGCCGGCCTCGGGGTGCGCGATCTGGGTGGGGGTGTCCTCGAGCAGACCGGTGGTCCTTCCGGCGATGATGAGCTCGTCCGCCCCGTCGACGAAGTCGCGCACGTAGCCGTCCCGCAGCAGCGACCACGCGTGCTTGGCGTAGTACGTCTCGTCGAACATCAGCCGGTTCGGCCGGCCGACCTCCCACACGCGGAGCACGAAGGCCAGCGCCGCGACCCCGAGGGGCCCCAGCCACCCCGCGACCCGGCCACTGATGCGCACCCCGTCACCCTAGTTCCCCACCCCCTCCCCGCCAGGGCGGTGGATTCGCGACCGAATGGGGGTGGCGGGTGTCAGGTGGACCGAAAGAGGCCGCATTCGGTCCCGAATCCACCGCCCGCCGGGATTGTCCACCCGCCGGGACGAGTCCACAGGGAGCGGACGGAGTCGGTGAAGGGCCGGCCGCGACGGACAGGGTGAGGGATGCGCACCCCCGTCCCCCTCCCAGCAGCACTGGCCGACCGGGCCTTCACGATCCGCGAGGCCGCAGAGCTCGGCATCTCGCGACGGATGCTGCGGCACCCTCGCTTCACCGAGATCCATCCCGCGGTGGACCGGCGGTCCGACCTCGTCCTCGACCGTCGAGGCGCGATCGAGGCCGCTCGGTTGTCGTTGCCGCCCGACGCCGCAGCCAGTCACACCACCAGGCTGGAGCTGGCCGGTCTGTCGATCGGGCCTCCGGGCCTTCACTTCACGATCGGTCGTGACCTTCACCTCGAACTCGAAGGAATCGCCCTGCACCGCACCGTCCGGATGCCGCCGACCGGTCGTTCGGGTGTCAGCGCGGCGGCGGCCTTCATCCAGAGCGCGACGCTGCTGAAGCCGGTCGAGCTGATCGCGGCCGGCGACTGGCTGGTGCGGCACCGCCGGATGACCGAGGCGCAGGTCAGGTCGCTCGCGGCGCGTGATCCGTGGCGACCGGGCACGGTCGCGGCCCTGGCGGTGCTGCCGCAGCTCAGGCCGGACGCGCGGTCGGTGCCCGAGAGTGAGGTGAGAGTGGCCGTGGTGGCCGCCGGGCTGGAGGTGCCCGAGATCAACACCGACATCGCCGTCGGCGGCCAGTTCTTGGCGTGCGGCGACCTGGTCTACCGGCGATGGAGACTGGTCCTGGAGTACGAGGGCAGGCAGCACGCCGAGTCGCCCCAGCAGTTCGCGCGCGACATCGTCCGCTACGCCGACCTGCGCAGCGCGGGGTGGGAGTACCTGCAGATCACGGCAGCCATGCTCGCCCGGCCGCGGGCGTTGGTGACCCGGATCCACCAGCTCCTGGTGAGCCGTGGATACGACGGGCCACCGCCGGTGTTCGGGGCCGCGTTCCGGTCCCTGTACGTGCGTCCGCTCCCTCCGGGCGGTGCCCAGCGGACCGTATGAGCTCGCATTCGGTCCGTTGGGCACCGCCGAGGTCATTCGGTCGCGAATCCACCGCCCAGGGGGGAGGTGAGACGATGCCGGGGTGCTGATCCTCGCGGCGACCCCGATCGGACAGGTCGCGGACGCCTCCTCCCGTCTCGGCCCGGCGCTCGCGGCTGCCGACGTCGTCGCCGCCGAGGACACGCGGCGGTTCCGCCGACTGGTCTCGGACCTCGGCGTCGAGGTGACGGCACGCGTCGTGTCGTACTTCGAGGGCAACGAGGCGGCCCGCACCCCCGAGCTGGTCGACCACCTCAGGGCGGGCCTGACGGTCGTCCTGGTCACCGACGCCGGCATGCCGAGCGTGTCCGACCCCGGCTACCGCCTGGTCGCGGCGGCGATCGACGCCGGCGTGACGGTCACCACCGTCCCGGGGCCCTCCGCGGTGCTCGCGGCCCTGGCCGTGTCCGGCCTGCCGGTGGACCGCTTCACCTTCGAGGGATTCGCGCCCCGCAAGGCCGGCGACCGGGCCCGGGTGTTCGGCGAGCTCGCCGACGAGCGGCGCACCATGGTGTTCTTCGAGTCGCCGCACCGCACCGCCGCCACGCTTGCGGCCATGGCCGACCGGTTCGGCCCTGATCGCCGCGCTGCGGTGTGCCGCGAGCTGACCAAGACCTACGAGGAGGTCGTGCGGGGATCCCTCGCCGAACTCGCTACCTGGGCTCGCGAGACCGAGAACGGGGTGCGTGGTGAGATCACGGTGGTGGTCGACGGCGCACGTCCGGTGGCGCGGACCTACGACACGGCCGCCCTCGCCGCACTGGTGGCCGAGGCCGAGGCCACGGGGATGACCCGCAAAGACGCGATCGCGGCGGTCGTCGCCAGCACGGGCGTGCGCAAGCGCGAGGTCTACGAGGCCGCGCACGCCTGAGTCCCGGCACGATCCCGGGCCGCGCGGCTCGATAGTCTCGCCGCATGGACGCCCCCCACCTCGCCGTCGTCGGCGGCGGACAGCTCGCCCGGATGATGCAGCAGGCCGCGATCGGCTCGGGCATCCGGATCCGCCTGCTCGCGGAGGGTCCCGACGTGTCCGCCGCGCAGGTGGTGCCGGACCGTCTCGTCGGGGACCACACCGTGCTGGCGGACCTCGAACGGGTCTGCGAGGGCGTCGCCGTGGTGACGTTCGACCACGAGCACGTCCCGCCCGAGCACCTGAGGGCGTTGGCGGCGGCCGGACATGCCCCACGTCCCGGGCCCCATGCGCTGCTCTTCGCCCAGGACAAGGCCGAGATGCGGGCGCGCCTGGCCGAGCTCGGGGTGCCCGGGCCCGCGCACGCGGTGGTCGCGGATCCGCAGGACCTGACCGACTTCGCCGGACGCGTCGGGGGTTTTCCGGTCATCGTCAAGACCACGCGCGGAGGGTACGACGGCAAGGGCGTGTGGAAGGTCGACGCGGCGGACGAGGCCGCCGAGGCGTTCGCGTCGGGTCGCACGCTGATCGCCGAGGAGCTGGTGGACTTCCGCCGGGAGCTCTCGGCCCAGGTGGCGCGCCGCCCGTCCGGTGAGGTCGTCGCCTACCCGGTGGTGCAGTCACGGCAGGACGACGGCATCTGCCGCGAGGTGATCGCCCCCGCTCCGGATCTCGACGCCGGCCTGGCCGCGCAGGCCGAACAGATCGCCAGGACGTTGGCGGTCGAGCTGGACGTGGTGGGGATGCTGGCGGTCGAGCTGTTCGAGACCTCCGACGGACGGGTGCTGGTCAACGAGCTCGCGATGCGGCCGCACAACACCGGCCACTGGAGCATCGACGGCTCAGCCACGAGCCAGTTCGAGAACCACTTGCGCGCCGTGCTGGACCTGCCGCTCGGCCCGACCGCAGCACGCGCGCCATGGAGCGTGATGGTCAACGTGCTCGGCGGGTCCGTCACCGACCTCGAGGCGCAGCTCGCCGAGGTGCTCGCGCAGGTGCCCGAGGCGCGGGTCCATCTGTACGGCAAGGCGGTCCGTTCCGGTCGCAAGGTCGGCCACGTGACGGTGGTCGGCGACGACCTCGACCAGGTGCGCTCCCGTGCCCGCCTGGCCGCCGACCTGCTCGAGAACGGCTGACCCCGAGGGCGGTGGATTCGCGACCGAATGGCTCCGTCGGTGGGGATGCGACCGTTTGAGCGTCCATTCGGTCCGCTGGGCACCGCCGGCCTCTTTCGGTCGCGAATCCACCGCCCCTGCGGGGTGGGTAGGGTGTGCGGCATGAACAGCCAGCCGCGGGTCGGGATCGTGATGGGTTCGGACTCCGACTGGCCCACCATGCAGGCCGCCGCCACCGCGCTGGCGGAGTTCGACATCGCCACCGAGGCCGACGTGGTGTCGGCCCACCGGATGCCCGACGAGATGCTCGCCTACGGCCGCGAGGCCCATGCCCGGGGCCTCGAGGTCATCATCGCCGGCGCCGGCGGCGCCGCGCACCTGCCCGGCATGCTCGCCGCCGTCACCCCCTTGCCGGTCATCGGGGTGCCCGTCCCGCTGGCCCACCTCGACGGCATGGACTCCCTGCTGTCGATCGTGCAGATGCCGGCAGGGGTCCCGGTCGCGACCGTGTCGATCGGCAACGCCCGCAACGCGGGCCTGCTCGCCGTGCGGATCCTCGCGGCGGGCGACCCCGGTCTCACCGCCCGGATGCTGGACTTCCAGGCCGCGCTGGCCGAGGCCGCCCGCGCCAAGGGAGCGGTCGTCCGCGGCGGGTAGCCGTCAGACCAGGCCGAGCGAGGTGTCGGTCCAGGACCGCAGGTCCGCCAGCAGGCTCGGGTTCTCCTGCAGCGCCACGCCGTACGACGGCACGATCTCCTTGAGCTGCGGGCGCCAGCCGTCGATCCGACCGGGGAAGCACCGCTCGAGCACGTCGAGCATGGCCGCCACGGCGGTGGACGCACCGGGGGAGGCGCCCAGGAGCCCGGCGATCGACCCGTCGGCCGCGCTGATGACCGTGGTGCCGAACTCCAGCCCGCCGCCCCAGCCCTTCTTGCGCACGACCTGCACCCGCTGACCGGCCGTGATGAGCTCCCAGTCGGAAGCCTCGACGATCGGGGCGAACACCGACAGCTCGTCGATCTTGCGGTGCTGGTTCTTCAACAGCTCCAGGACCAGGTACTTGACCAGGGGCGCCGAGGTCAGCCCGACGCCGGCCATCGGGCCGAGGTTGTCGATGCGCATCGACCGCGGCAGGTCGGTGAACGAGCCGTTCTTGAGGAACTTCGGGGTCCAGCCGGCGTAGGGGCCGAACAGCAGGGAGCGCTGACCGTCGATCACCCGGGTGTCCAGGTGCGGGACGGACATCGGCGGCGCCCCGACGGCGGCCATGCCGTAGACCTTCGCCTCGTGGCGTGCCGTGACGTCCTCGTCGACGCACCTTAGGAACTGCCCGCTGACGGGGAAGCCGGCGAAGCCCTTGACCTCGTCGATGCCCGAACGCTGCAGCAGGTGCAGGGCGCCCCCGCCGGCGCCGACGAACACGAACCGTGCCGAGATGTTCAGGGTGCCGCCGCGCACGCGGTCACGGACCTTGACCTTCCACGTGCCGTCGGTGTTCTTGCGCAGGCTCTTGACGTCGTGGCCGTAGCGGATGTCGGCGCCCCGGTCGGCGAGGTGGGCCAGCAGCTGTCCGGTGAGGGCGCCGAAGTCGACGTCGGTGCCGTTCTGGCTCCAGTTGAGGGCGACCGTCTCGTCCTCGGGGCGTCCCTCGGCCATGAGGGGCAGGCGCCGGGCGAACTCGTCGCGGTCGTCGACGTACTCGATGCCCTCGAAGAGGGGGTTGCCGGCGAGCGCGTCGTGGCGCAGCCGCAGGTACTCGGCGTTCTCGGCGCCGCGGACGAAGCTCACGTGGGGAACGGCGTTGATGAACGACGACGGGTCGTGGAGCATCCCGTGGTCGACGCCGTGCGCCCAGAACTGCCGCGACAGCTGGAACTGCTCGTTGACGACCAGGGCCTTGGACACGTCGACCGAACCGTCGGGCAGCCGGGGCGTGTAGTTCAGCTCGCAGAGGGCCGAGTGGCCCGTGCCGGCGTTGTTCCACGGGTCCGAGCTCTCCAGCGCGGGCCCCTCGAGACGCTCCAGGACCGTGACCGACCAGTCAGGCTCCAACGACCGGATCAGGGCGCCCAGGGTGGCGCTCATGACACCGGCGCCGACCAGCAGGACGTCCGTGGTGATCCGGTTCGGATCGGCGGCGGGCTTGCGGGAGGGAAGGTTCGCGTTCAGCGTCAACGCCGACATCTCCTGGGATCGAGGAACATGCATCCGGGCCGGGGGTGTTCGGCCACCCACCAACTCTGCCGGTCCACCCCGGGCCACCGCCTCTCCAGACGGTGTGACGTTGCCCGGACACGCTGTGATCTGTGTCGCAGCGACCCCGTCGGGTCAGTACAAGCCGGTCCGGTAGGCGTCCCCGTAGTAGGCCTGCAGGTCCTCCAGGGAGTCGTCCGGGCGCTCCAGGCTCCGGGCGATCTCGGCGCGACTCGGCACCGCGTCGGGCCGCCAGGTCTGCGGCTCCCAGAGCTCGGAGCGCAGCAAGGCCTTGGCGCAGTGGAAGAAGACCTGTTCGACGGTGACCTCGCAGACCACGACCGGACGGTGGCCGCGCACGGTCATCTCCCCTGCGTAGGGCGCGTCGGCGAGCAGCCGGGCCCGACCGTTCACCCGCAGGGTGTCGCCGCGGCCGGGCACGCAGAACAACAGCCCGATGCGGGGGTTCTGGAGCAGGTTCAGGAAGCCGTCGGCGCGGCGGTTGCCGGGACGTTCGGCGATCGCGAGGGTCGCGTCGTCGACCACGTGCACCAGCGAGCCGGCGGGGTCGCCCTTCGGTGACACGTCGCAGGTGCCGTCGGTGGCCGACGTGGCCACGAGGCAGAAGGGTGACGCGGCCAACCAGGCCCGGTGCTCGGGGTGGAGCCGGTCGCGGTCCTTCTCGACGACGCGGTCCAGCGGTGTCCCGAGCAGCTCACGGAGGTGCTCGGGGGTCGTGATCTCGGTGGCCATGCCTCAGCGTAGGCGGCCGTGCCCGTCGTTCAGCGGACGTACGAGGTGAGGCTCGTCAGGGTGGGCTGCGCGGGCGACGAGGCGAACCCGAACCGCACGGGCGGAGCGACCGGTGCCAGGGCGCCGAGCTCGCGGTCGTACCAGGTCGCCCCGGCGGCGGTGACCCGGTGCACGTCGCGGGCGGCATACCACTCGGTGCGGCCGTGGCCGGCTGATCCGTGCGTCTGCACCCCGGGCATGAGCCGCCGCGCGATCGGGCTGCAGATCCGCGCCCACAGCTCGGAGCGCCGCAGCGGTGCCGGCACCAGTCGCAGCAGGGGGGCGACCCAGAGCCGTCCGCCGGGCGTGAACCAGACCTGCAGCGACCTCGAGTGGACCGACCAGGTGTCTCCTCGCGTCACGTCGACGGGTTCGATGCGCACCTCGTCGAAGGAGTAGGTCGTGGCGACGAAGTCGGCGACGTCCTGCCGAGGGGCGATGAGGGTGCGGTGGCCGGTGGCGTCCTCGACCATCGCGTCGGCGAACCGGCCGAACGGGCTCTCGTCCCACATGCCGATCACGATCCGGGTCCCCTCGGCGGTGCCGATCCCGGCGATGTGGCCGGTGAAGGAGCTGGTCATGCCGCCAGTGTGTCCCACGGCCCGAAGGCCCACACCTCGACGATCCGCCCGCGGGGCACGGTGGCACGAGCACGCGCTAGAATTATCAGGTCGTCCTACTATCTGGAGTCCACGTGTCTGATCTGTTCGCCCTGTCCGAGGAGCACCGCGCCATCCGCGAGGCCGTCCGCGCCGTCGCCGAGAACAAGATCGCCCCGTGGGCGGCCGAGGTCGACGAGGACGCGCGGTTCCCCCGCGAGGCGGCCGACGCCCTGCTGGCGTCGGACTTCCACGCCCCGCACGTGCCCGAGGAGTACGGAGGCGCCGGTGCGGACGCCCTGGCCACGGTGCTGGTCATCGAGGAGGTCGCTCGCGTCTGCGTGTCCAGCTCGCTGATCCCCGCCGTCAACAAGCTGGGATCGCTGCCGGTGCAGATCGGCGGTGACGAGCAGATCAAGGCGACGTACCTCGGCCGTCTGGCTCGCGGCGAGGGCGGCTTCTCCTACTGCCTGTCCGAGCCCGACGCGGGCTCGGACGCGGCCAACCAGAAGACCCGCGCGGTCCGCGACGGCGACGACTGGGTGCTCAACGGGGTGAAGCGCTGGATCACCAACGCCGGTGAGTCCGAGTACTACACGGTGCTGGCGCAGACCGATCCGGAGAAGCGCACCAAGGGCATCACGGCCTTCGTGGTCGAGAAGTCCGACGAGGGCGTGTCGTTCGGTGCGCCGGAGAAGAAGCTCGGCATCAAGGGGTCTCCCACCCGGGAGGTGTACCTGGACCACGTCCGCATCCCCGGTGACCGGATCATCGGCGAGGTCGGACAGGGCTTCGCCCTCGCGATGCAGACGCTGGACCACACCCGCGTCACGATCGCCGCGCAGGCGGTCGGCGTGGCCCAGGGCGCCCTGGACCACGCGCTCGGGTACGTGCAGGAGCGCCGGCAGTTCGGCAAGGCGATCGCCGAGTTCCAGGGCATCGAGTTCATGCTCGCCGACATGGGCATGAAGATCGAGGCGGCCCGCCAGCTCACCTACGCGGCAGCCGGTCGGTCCGAGCGCGGGGACGCCGACCTCACGTTCTTCGGCGCCGCGGCGAAGGCGTTCGCGTCCGACGTCGCGATGCAGGTGACCGTCGACGCGGTCCAGCTGCTCGGCGGCTACGGCTACACCCGGGACTACCCCGTGGAGCGGATGATGCGCGACGCGAAGATCACCCAGATCTACGAGGGCACCAACCAGGTGCAGCGCGTCGTCATGGGCCGCCAGCTCCTCGCAGGGGTCCAGTCCACCCTCTGACCTACGGTGGGTGCATGGCTCTGGTGACGTTCAAGGACCTGTGCATCGACGCGTCCGACCCGGCGGTGATGACGGACTTCTGGTCGCGGTCGCTCGGACTGGCCGGCGAGGTGTTCGAGGACGACGGCAGCGGGGTCCTGCGGGGTGAGCGGCCGGAGCAGACCGTCTGGGTCAACCCGGTGCCCGAGCCGGTCGCGGTCAAGAACCGGGTGCACCTCGACCTGCGCTCGCCGTCGCTCGACCCGTTCGCCGGGTGCCGCCGGCTCACCGAGGTCGGACAGTTCCCCTGGACGGTGTTCGCCGACCCGGAGGGCAACGAGTTCTGCGTGTTCGTCGACGAGCGGACCGGCGGGCCGCAGCTGAAGGACGTCGTCGTCGACGCCGTGGATCCGCGCACGATCGCCGTGTGGTGGGCCGGGGTCTGGGGTGGCGAGGTGTCGCATCCCGAGGGGTACTCGCACGTCGACGAGATCCCGGGTGCTCCGGTCGAGTCCTTCGACTTCGTCGCGGTGCCGGAGACGAAGCGGGTCAAGAACCGGCTGCACTGGGACGTCACCCTCGAGCCCGGCGTGACCGTCGACGACCTGGTCGCCGTCGGTGCGGTCGTGCTGGCGACCCCCACCGAGGACGACCGGTGGACGGTCATGGCCGATCCCGAGGGCAACGAGTTCTGCGTGTTCGAGCACGACGCGGCCGATGGGGTTGAATGAGGGCGTGCCCCTCCTCGACCTGACCGCGGACGTCGTGACCCTCACCGCTGCCGTGGTCGACATCGCGTCGGAGAGTCACCACGAGCAGGTCATCGCCGACGAGGTGGAGGCCCGGTTGCTCGAGCTCGACCACCTGC
This sequence comes from Aeromicrobium marinum DSM 15272, assembly GCF_000160775.2. Taxonomy (NCBI): domain Bacteria; kingdom Bacillati; phylum Actinomycetota; class Actinomycetes; order Propionibacteriales; family Nocardioidaceae; genus Aeromicrobium; species Aeromicrobium marinum. The sequence continues at coordinate 308,735 of NZ_CM001024.1, forward strand.
AGGTCGTCCGGGACGGCCACACGATCATCGCCCGCACCGAGCTGGGCCGGTCGTCCCGCGTGGTCATCGCCGGTCACCTCGACACCGTGCCGGCCAACGGCAACTTCCCGTCGCGGCTCGACGGCGACGTGCTGCACGGGCTGGGCACCTGCGACATGAAGGGCGGGGTCGCGATCGCGCTGCACCTGGCCGCGACCGTGCCCGATCCCGCGTGGGACGTCACCTGGGTCTTCTACGAGGCCGAGGAGGTCGCCGCCGAGTTCAACGGCCTCGGCCGGATCGCCCGCGAGCGACCCGAGCTGCTGGCCGCCGACTTCGCGATCCTCATGGAGCCGTCCGACGCCGGCATCGAGGCCGGCTGCCAGGGGACGCTGCGGGTCGACGTCACCACCGGCGGTGAGCGGGCCCACTCCGCGCGGTCGTGGAGGGGCAGCAACGCCATCCACGCCGCGGGCGAGGTGCTCGCCCGCCTGCGGGCCTACGAGCCGCGGCGGGTGGTGATCGACGGCCTGGAGTACCGCGAGGGGCTCAACGCCGTGGGTATCAGCGGCGGGGTCGCCGGCAACGTGATCCCCGACGCCTGCACCGTGACGGTCAACTTCCGGTTCGCCCCCGACCGCGACGAGGCTGCCGCGCTGGCCCACGTGCAGGAGGTGTTCGACGGGTTCGACCTCGTCGTCACCGACTCGGCGCCCGGCGCACTGCCGGGGCTCACGGCGCCCGCGGCGGCGGCGTTCGTGGAGGCGGTGGGGGAGTCCCCTCGCCCCAAGTACGGGTGGACCGACGTGGCGCAGTTCTCGGTGCTGGGCGTCCCTGCGGTCAACTACGGACCCGGCGACCCGAACTTCGCGCACAAGGCCAACGAGCACGTCCCGGTCGAGCACCTGCACCGGGTCGAACGACGACTGCGGGAGTGGCTGACCACGTGAACAACTCGTTCTACAAGGGGCCGGTCCGCCTGCGCGGCGACCACATCCCCGCCAGCACCACCGACCAGCGGCTCCTCGACACCGGCGGCAGCGCCGACTGGGTGCACACCGACCCGTGGCGGGTGCTGCGGATCCAGGCCGAGTTCGTCGAGGGCTTCGGCCAGCTGGCCGAGCTGGGCCCCGCGGTGTCGGTCTTCGGCTCGGCCCGCACCTCCCCGGACGATCCTCTGTACGAGGCGGCACGTGAGCTCGCTGCCAGGCTCTGCCGAGCCGGTTACGCGGTCGTCACCGGCGGAGGGCCCGGTGCCATGGAGGCGGCCAACCGTGGTGCGCACGAGTGCGGCGGGGTGTCGGTGGGCCTGGGCATCGAGCTCCCGCACGAACAGGGCCTGAACGAGTTCGTCGACATCGGCATCAACTTCCGCTACTTCTTCGTGCGCAAGACCATGTTCGTCAAGTACTCCCAGGGCTTCGTGGTCATGCCGGGCGGCTTCGGCACCCTCGACGAGCTCTTCGAGGCGCTGACCCTCGCCCAGACCGGCAAGGTCACCACCTTCCCGATCGTGCTGTTCGGCACCGAATACTGGGGCGGCCTGATCGACTGGATCCGCGACACGATGCTGGCCGACGGCAAGATCAGCCCCGCCGACCTCGACCTCATCCACGTGACCGACGACGTCGAGGACGCGGTCGCGTGGTTCGTGGCCCGCGACTGACGCGATGAGTCCGGACCTGGTGATCGGCGACGACGGCCAACCCCGCTGCCCGTGGGGTGACGCCGCCGGCGAGCGCGACTACCACGACACCGAGTGGGGCCGGCCGGTCACCGACGACACCGCGCTGTTCGAGCGGATCAGTCTCGAGGCGTTCCAGTCCGGCCTGTCGTGGTCGATCATCCTGCGCAAGCGCGACAACTTCCGGGCCGCCTTCGCGGGGTTCGATCCCGGGGTGGTCGCGACGTTCGGCCCCGGGGACGTCGACCGCCTGCTGGCCGACGCCGGGATCGTGCGCAACCGCGCCAAGATCGAGGCGACGATCGGCAACGCGCGCGCCGTGCTCGACCTCGACCGCCCGCTCGGTGAGCTGCTGTGGTCGTTCGCACCCCCGCCGCGGCCCGCGCCGTCTCGGCTGGCCGACGTGCCGGCCACGACGCCGGAGTCGGTGGCGATGGCCAGGACCCTCAAGCGGGCCGGCCTGCGGTTCGTCGGACCCACCACCGCGTACGCCCTCATGCAGGCCGTCGGCATGGTCGACGACCACCTGGACGGGTGCTCCGCGCGGACCTAGGTGAGACTGCGAGGGAGACGAGGAGGTCATCCGATGGAGCTGCACCGGTCCGACCGGGCGAGCATCACCGCCCGCGCCACCCTGATGATGCGGGTGCTCGAGCTCGACCGGCCGCCCAGCCGCCGGATCGTGAGCGACGAGGTCGCCCCGTACTTCCTGCCGTCGGCGGCCCGCCGCGCCCTCGCGCCCGCGGTGTATCTCGCCCCGCCCCGGCACGCGCTCGAACGAACCCCCCTGATCGCCTTCACCACCTCGGTGCTGTGCCGGCACGCGTTCATCGACGCCCACCTCCTGGAGGCGCTGCCGGAGGTCGACCAGGTGGTGGTCCTCGGTGCCGGGTACGACAGCCGGGCGTACCGGTTCGCCCGCGAGATCGGTGGGCGACCGGTGTTCGAGGTCGACCTGGCCCCGTTGTCGCGTCGCAAGGCCGCCCTGGTCGAGGCGCGTCGCGACGTGTTCGGTGACGCCGTGGTCCGCCGGGTCGAGATCGACTTCCGCACCCAGTCGCTGCGCGATCGGCTGGCCGAGTGCGGCTTCGTCGTCGGGGCCCGCACCTTCGTGGTGTGGGAGGGCGTCGTGCCGTACCTGACCCGGGAGGCGGTCGACGAGACCCTGGCCGACCTGGCCGCGGTATGCGGCCCGGGATCGACGGTCACGATCGACGTCTGGCACTCCCTGGAGGGCGGCGGCCTCTGGCCGCGGGTCCGTCGTGCCGCGGAGAGCTCGCTGCGGCTGATCGGCGAGCCGGTCGACCTGATGCTGCCGGCGGCGGAGATCCCGGGCCTGCTGACACCCCACGGATTCGCCCCGGTCGACCTCGTCGGGGCCGAGGAGATCGCGCGCCGCCACTCCACCGACGGTCGGCCGTGCGATCCCGGCATCCATCTCGTCGCTGCACGCTCGTCGTAGTTTCTCGACCGCGGACGACCGCGGCAGGGGTGTGCCGTCACGTGTCGCCGAGGCATGGGCGATAATGGAGGTCTGCCCGGCCACACGGCGGCCGGGTGCGGACGAGAGGGGATGTCATGGCGGCCATGAAGCCTCGGACCGGCGACGGTCCGATGGAGGTCACCAAGGAAGGGCGCTGCATCGTCATGCGCGTCCCGTTGGAGGGCGGAGGACGACTCGTCGTCGAGCTCAACAACGAAGAGGCATCCACCCTGGGGGACGCACTCAAGGCCGTCTGATGTCCGGACCCGCCTGATGTTCGGACTGACCGTGCGCTGGTCCCTCGAGGCCGCGCCGGCCGGCACGCTCGACCGCCTGCGCGCCTACGTGCGCGACGAGTCCTTCGACCGGTTCGCGACGCTCGACGGCCTGCGGTTCAAGACCTGGCGTGCCCGTGACGGCGAGTGGTTCGAGGGCACGTACGTGTTCTCCTCCGCCGAGGACCGTCAGCGGTTCCAGGTGGGGTTCGAGGCTGCTGCCGCGACCGCACCGGGATCGGTGATCGTCGGCAGCGCGCCCGTGCTGGTGGAGCCGTTCACCGTGGTCGCGGTCGCCGAGGGTCCCGCCGGCTTCATGGCGTCGAACAGCGCCGAGGGCTGAGCCCTCAGTCGACCAGCTGGGCGGCGAGCAGTCCGTCGCCCACCGGCAGCAGCAGGGGACGCAGGCGCTCGTCGGTGCTGACCCGCTCGAGCAGGTCGCGGATCGCGGTCGTCTCGGGGTCGCGGTGCGCGGGGTCGGCGACCCGGTCGTGCCACAGCGCGTTGTCGAACACGACCACGCCGCCGGGCCGCACGAGACGGAGGGCCTCGTCGAGGTACTCGCCGTACTCGACCTTGTCGCCGTCGAGGAACACCAGGTCGTAGCCGGCATCGGTGAGCCGCGGCATGACCTCCAGGCCCGCGCCGGCGATCAGGCGGAAGCGCTGGGGTGCGATGCCGGCGGCCGTGAAGACCTCGCGGGCGTGACGCTGGTGCTCGGCCTCCAGGTCGACCGAGGTGAGGACGCCGTCGGCCGGCATGGCCCGCAGCATCCACAGCCCCGAGACGCCGCTGCCCGATCCGATCTCGGCGACCGACCGGGCCTGCACGACGGACACGAGGAAACCGAGGGCGGCACCGGCGGCGGGACCGATCGGGACCACGCCGAGCTCGTCCGCCCGTCGGCGGGCGTCGGCGAGGTGGTCGTCCTCGGCCAGGTAGGTGTCGACATAGGCCTGACTCGCGGGGCTGGTCATCTGCTCGTCCCTTCCACCGCTCCAGCCTAGTGCCGAGGGGACGTCCGGCCCGCGATGCCGCGCCTGGGACCGCCCCACGGATGTCGGAGGATCCCGTGGGAACCGTCAGCGATCTCTGGGCGTTCTCTCAGCAAGGACGTCCACGATGGGGACATGACCGACACCGGGGAGCTCAGCACCGATGAGGCACGCGTGATCGCGGCAGCACCGTCGCTGGAGTGGGCCGACATCGTCACCGAGCACTCGGCGCGGGTCTACCGCCTCGCCTACCGGCTCACCGGCAACCGCCAGGACGCCGAGGACCTCACCCAGGACGTGTTCGTGCGGGTGTTCCGCTCGCTCGACCGCTACGAGCCCGGCAACTTCCCGGGGTGGCTGCACCGGATCACGACGAACCTGTTCCTCGACCGCGCACGGCGGTCGACGCGCATCAGGATGGACGGGTTCAGCGAGGGTGCCGAGGAGCGGATCGAGAGCACCGAGGTCCGCCCCGAGCACGCCGTGCACGATGCGGGGTTCGACCCCGACATCGAGTCCGCGCTGCTGTCGCTGCCCGAGGAGTTCCGCGTGGCCGTGGTGCTGTGCGACGTCGAGGGGCTCAGCTACGAGGAGATCTCCTCGGTGCTGGGCATCAAGATCGGCACGGTGCGGTCGCGGATCCACCGTGGCCGGACCCAGCTGCGGGCGGCGTTGGCGCACCGCGCCCCCCGGGCCGGCCGCACCCGGTTCCTGGGAGCGGTCGGGGTCTGATGCCGCACCTGGGTGTCGAGGTCGCAGCGTTCGTCGACGGGCAGCTCCCGCCCGCGGCGATGCAGGCTGCGCACCGGCACCTGGCGGAGTGCAGCCGCTGCCGCGACGACGTGGCCCAGCAGCAGCACCTCAAGCACCGGATGGGGTTCAGCGGCGATCCCGCCCTCCCGCCCGGTCTGGCGGCGGCGCTGACCCATCTGCCGGACCGTGAGGTGGCCGCGCCGCGGTCGTGGGTGCAGGAGAGTCGGGCCGTGCGTGCCGGGGTCGCCCTGGCCGGCGCCTCGGTCGCGGTCTTCCTGGCCGCCTTCGTGGTCGGTCAGCACGAGCAGCGCTCGGGCGACCCGGTGGTTCCCCGGTTCGACGAGTACGCGGCCAGGTTCGTCGCCGAGGCGGCTGCCGACCGGTCACCGGAGGCGGGCTCGCAGGTCGTGCAGGCCGGTGTCCGGCTGACGCCCCAGCGGCTCGACGAGCTGGATGCCGACGGGTGGCCGTGCGGACCGCAGCTGGCGGGCTCGCTGCACCGGGTCGAGGGTCACCGGGTCGTGGACGCGAACGCCGTCCGGCTGGCGTACCGGGGCGACGGGGTGCGGCTGCACCTCGTCGAGCAGCGGGGCTCGTTGGACCGCGCGTCGGTCGAGGGCTTCCGCGAGGCCGTCGTGGCCGGGTCGCGGGTGTGGGTCCGCGACGGCATCCCGACCGTCGTCACGTGGGACAGCGACGGCATCGTGTACACGGTGGTCACCGACGCCTCGCCCGTCCGCATCGAGGCGGTCGTCGACGACCTGCCGAGCGACCCGGCGAGGGGAATCGCCGACCGGGTGGACGACGGGATCGACCGGATGACGGGATGGATCGCGGCGAGCTGATCGGCGTCTTGTCGGTGGCCGGCCCTGCAACGGCGGCTTCCTACCGCAGGGTCGGAAACTCGTTCGTAACGTGACGACGGTCACGGCGTTAACGCAAGTGAGTACCCGTCCCCGGGGGAGGGCGGACTCGTGTCCCGACCCCGCCCGAAGGATCGCCACCCATGCGTCGTGAACCCGCCCCGTCCCACCGTCGTGAGCGGTCACGCCGCCGGCCCGTCCTGAAGGTCGGCATCGTCGGCGCCCTGATGGTCGCGGTCCTGCCGGCGATGTCCTCGCAGGCAGCGATCAACAACCTGTCCGCGGGTCAGACCGTGTCCGGACTGGTCCCGATCACCGAGGCCCGCGGTGGCCAGGAGAACTGCAACATCGGCGACGAGTCCCGCTCGCGCATCGAGGTGCGGCGGCTGGCGGACAACGTGGTCGTCCACACCGCCAACCGTGACGGGTCGGGCGCCCTCAGCACCACGTGGGACAGCGTCGGCCAGCCGGTCGGCGCCTACCGGGTCCGTTCCTGGTACAACGACGCGCGCCGCAGCGGCTTCCTCAACCTCGGGTGCAGCCGCCAGGGCGAGGTCCTGGCCTCCGACATCTCGGTGAACCTGCAGAACCGGGCCGCCGTCTCCATCGACGTGCCGACCAGCGTCGTGACGGGTGAGGAACTCTCCTTCACCGTCCGCACCACGATCCAGGCCAACGGCGTGGCCGCCACGACGGCGGCTCCCGACCGCTCGGTGGTCGTGACGATCCCCGGCGTCGGTCAGCAGACCGTGCAGACCAACGGGTCGGGCGACGGGTCCGGCACGGTCGACCTGCCCGATCTCGCGGCCGGAGCCCTGACGGTCACCGCCACGACGGTCGACGACGCGATCTACCTCTCCGGTGCAGGGGGCAGTGACACCACGACGCTGCAGCGCCGCTCCACCGAGACGGTCTACGACGGCGCGACCCGCGCCCAGCCCGGCGACAGCACGACCCTGCGCGGTCAGCTGGTCGACGCGACCCCCGGCAGCGACCGCGCGGGCGAGCCCGTCTCGGGCGAGCCGTTGACCCTCAGCCTCGGCGACGACTCCGCCGACGTGACGACCTCGCTGACCGGTTCGGCCCAGCGCAACCTCGTCGTCTCCGGCCCGAGCCGGGCCGACATCGCGTCCGCGTCCTACGCCGGAGGTCCCGTCTACGGGCCCAGCTCGGACCGTCTGACGTTCTTCGTCGGTGACGCCGTCGCCGAGCCGGCCGCGGAGTCCCACAGCCTGGTGGGCGGACTGACCCGTCTGCTCGGCTCGCTGCTGACGCCTCCGGCCACCCAGGTCGGCGACCAGCTCCTCGCGGGCACCGGCACCTTCCTGGACCAGCTCGTGACCGGCACGGTCAACCCGCTGCTGACGTTCCTCAACGGCACCCCGATCGAGGCCACGGACCTGCTCGACGTCGAGGTGCTCGGTGAGCAGATCGACCTGCTGCTGGCCAACACGACCGGCAGCCTGAACCAGGTCGGCGACCAGGCCGACGACGCCGTCGACCGGTTGCTCACCGACCTCGCCGCCAACACCCCGTTCGGCGGCCTGATCGACACGGCCCGCTTCCGCTGGCGCAGCGTCTACGAGCCCGCCGAGGGCGACGACGTGTCGGCCGAGTTCGACGCCACCATCGGCCTGCCGCAGCTGCTCGACGTGACCGGCGACGGCATCCCCGACGTGGTCGCCGCAGTGACGCTGGTGAACGGTGTCGTCGACGTGTCGACGAGCAACCTGGTCAACCCGATCGACGTCGAGGTGCTGGGTGGCAACGACGGCACCCTGGTGCCGCGGCTGGAGATCGCCCGGCTCGCCGGCGCCCCGGCCGACCTGCCGCTGAGCCTGCAGGCGCTGATCGACCTGCCGGACGCCTCCGAGGAGTACCGCTTCGGCTACGACACCCGGGCCGCGGACGCCCCCGAGGGCTTCCGCGCCGACATCGTGCTCGCCGGCGGGGGTGCCGGCCTCCAGGTCGCCTCGCGCGGTGAGGACGCCCTGACCGTGACCGGTGCCCTGGTGCCGGTCGGCGCCGACGGCGACCAGCCCGAGGCGGATCCCGCCGACGAGGCAGCCGGTCTCGAGGACGAGCCGGCGATCCCGGCCGGACTCGCCCCGGAGGAGCTGCGGTTCGGCGTCTCGTTCGACCGCGCACCCGTCCAGGCCCGGATCGGTCTGGACCTCGCGAGCGGCCAGCTGGACGCGCAGAACATCGCCGCCACGTTGCAGACCGACGCCCCGACGACGGTCGGCCTGCAGCTGGTGGACGACAGCGGCGCCGACGAGGTGTTCCTCGCCGAGGGCACGCTCTCGCAGGTCGACGGCACCGTGTCCGTCGCGGTCTCCGGCACCGACGAGACCGGCCTGACGGCCGACATCTCCAGCGACACCCCGCTGGACCTGCTGAGCGTGCGGGCCCGCACGCTCGACGCCGGTGAGACCGTGAGCGACGTGGTGCTCGGCCTGACCGACGTGCCCACGCAGATCTCGTTCGCGCTCGACGCCGCCGGTGCCGGCAGCCTGACGGCCAGCGGCCCGATCGGGGTGTTCGAGGCCGGGTTCAGCTCCGGTGGTGAGCTGGCCCTGCTCGACGACCCGGCGTACCTGCGCCTGCTGAGCGAGCCGGACTACGAGTCCATCGCGGTCCGACTGCCCGGGTTCGAGGGCATGCAGGTCGATCTCGGCGAGTCCGTGGCCCTCAGCGTGGTCATCGCCCCGACCCCGCTGCGTGCGCTGGTCGAGCAGGACGACCTGACGATCGACGCCCTCATCCAGGACGCCCCGCGGGAGCTGTCGCTCGCGCTCGGTGCCGACGGTGCGGTCGAGGTCGAGGGGTCGGCGCCGATCGACTCGGTGTCGATCGACGCCTCCTCGACCGCCGAGGACGGCATCCTGCTCGGTGCGCAGAACCTGTCGGTGCAGCTCACCGACGTGCCCAGCCGCCTGGGCGTCAGCGTCGCCGAGGACGGTGCCACCTTCGACACCGGCGGCCAGGCCATCGGTCTGGTCGAGCTGTCGGCCGACTCCGGAGACCCGCTGGTCCTGACCGGGGCCGAGGACGGCCTCGCGATCGACCAGTCCGGTGAGGGCGCCCGCCTGGCCGCCCGCATCCACGGTCTGCGGACGATCGAGGCCAGCCTCGGCGAGGTGCCGGAGCTGCTGCTGGACACCGTCGCGCAGAAGATCTTCGACGTGTCGATCGTCTCCGCCGACCCGGCGGACACGATCACCGCGACGATCGACCGGCTGCAGCCGAACCTGCGGTTCGGTCTGCTGGACGACGGTTCCGGTGCGATGCGGTTGATCTACCGGGCCGACGCACCGACCAACAGCCTGTCGTTCTCGCTCTCGGGTCTCAGCGGCTCCATCGCCGGACCGCTGCCGACCGCGCTGGACGTGTGCATGGCCGACGACGAGGCGTGCCTGCCGTTCGTCGGCATCGACGACCCGGCGCTGGGCTCGATCCAGTTCGCGGCGAGCGAGTACACGACGCTGAACCTGGTGGACTCCACCGGCGGCCTCTCGGCCCAGAACCTGCGCCTGCGCCGGCTGGACCTGACCGGCTCGCTGGACACCGAGAACGGTGGTCCGGTCTACCTCAACACGACCGGCTACGCCGGTGCGTGTGCGGTGGTCGGCTGCGAGTACCCGATCCAGGGCGGTCGTGTGCTGGCCGACCTCGGGGAGGCGAGCCTGGAGTTCACACCGGGCAACGGCTTCTCGGCGGTCAATGCGATCACCAACCTGGAGCCGGACACGCTGTTCGGCCAGGTCATCGGTGTGAGCGGTGTCAGCGGCACCGGGATCGTCCGGTGTGTCGGAGCGACGGCCCTGCGGGTGACGGTCAACGTGCCGATCCTGGGGGACATCACGCTCAACCTGCGCGACGCGATCTGCGACGTGCCGAACCGGACGCCGGGCACGCCGCCCCCGTTCTGACCGAGCGGTCGTACGACGAAGCCGGCCCCCTCCTGCGGGAGGGGGCCGGCTTCGTCGTGGTGCGGGGCCGTGCGTCAGGTGGCCTCGGCGTCGAACGGCGGAACCTCGCCGGGCCGCAGCAGACGCTCCTTGCGCGGCGGGGCGGCGTCGTCGAGCATCGCCTTGCGGACAAACTCGCGCGGGTTGAGGTCACGCAGGTCGAGGTCCTGCAGGTCCTGGCCGATCTCCCGGCCCAGGTCGTTCTTGGCGTTGTCGGCCATCTGCTTGACCGTCCGCAGGGTACGGCCGGCCTGCCGGGCGATGTCGGGCAGCTTGTCGGGGCCGAAGATCAGCAGCGCGACAATGGTGATGACGGCGATCTCCGCCCACCCCATCCCGAGCATCGGGACCTACAACCGGCCCGCGGGGGCCAGACCCAGCTGCATGCCGGCCAACCCCCGGGTGCGGCCGCTGAGCTGGTCGGCAGCCGCCTGGAGGATCCTGGACGACTCGGCGTCGGGGTGCGTCACGATGACCGGGTCGCCGGAGTCGCCGCCGATGCGCAGCTGCTCCTCCAGCGGGATCTGGCCGAGCAGCGGCACGTCGTAGCCCAGCCGCTCGCTGAGGGTGGCGGCCACCTGCTCGGCGCCGCCCGAGCCGAACACCTCCATGCGCTCACCGGACGGCAACGTCAGGTAGGACATGTTCTCGAGCACGCCGACGACCCGCTGGTGCAGCATCGAGGCCATGGTGCCGGCCCGTTCGGCGATCTGCGCCGCCGCCTGCTGCGGGGTGGTGACCACCACGACCTCGGCGTTGGGCAGGTGCTGACCGAGGCTGATCGCCATGTCGCCCGTGCCGGGCGGCAGGTCCAGCAGCAGCGCGTCGAGGTCGCCCCAGTACACGTCGCTGAGCATCTGGACGAGCGCGCGGTCGAGCATCGGGCCGCGCCACGCGACGACCTGGTCCTTGCGCGGCTTCAGCATGCCGATGCTGATGACCTTCATGCCGTGGGCGGGCACCGGCATGATCATGTCCTCGACCTGGGTCGGGCGCAGGTCACCGACGCCGAGCATGTCGGGGATGGAGTGGCCGTAGATGTCGGCGTCGATGATGCCGACCTTGAGGCCCCGGTTCGCCATGGCGATGGCCAGGTTGACGGTGACCGAGGACTTGCCGACCCCGCCCTTGCCGGACGCGATCGCGTACACCTTGGTGAGGCTGCCGGGCTGCGCGAACGGGATCTCCCGTTCGGTCTGGCCGCCGCGCAGCATCGTCTGCATGTCCTTGCGCTGCTCGTCGGTCATGACGCCCATGTCGACCCGGACCGTGTGGGTGGGGGCGACCTGGCCGACGGCGTTCGTCACGTCGCGGGTCAGCGTGTCCTTCAGCGGACACCCGGCGACGGTCAGCAGCAGCCGCACGACGATCTCGGTCTCGCCGATCGTGACGGTGTCGACCATCCCGAGCTCGGTGATGGGGCGTTTGATCTCGGGGTCGTTGACCCGGGCGAGCGCCTCGCGGACCTGGTCTTCGGTGACGGATGCCATGGGGCCGATCCTACGGGGCCGGGACGACCGGCGACGGGTCAGCGTGGCCTCAGCGGCGGTCGGACCTCGTGGGGTCGGTCTCGGCCGCCGGATCCAGGGCCTCGGCCAGGCCGCGCAGCTCGCCACGGATGAAGTCGCGGGTGGCGACCTCGCCGATGCCCAGACGCAGGCTCGCGACCTCACGGGCGAGGAACTCCATGTCGGCGTGGGACTGCGCCGTCGCGTCGCGGTCCTGCTGCTGGGTGACCCGGTCCCGGGCCTCCTGCCGGTTCTGGGCCAGCAGGATCAACGGAGCGGCGTAGGAGGCCTGCAGCGACAGGATCAGGGTCAGGAAGATGAAGGGGTAGGGGTCCCACCGCAGGCTCTCCGGCCCGACGACTCCGTTCCAGGTCAACCACAGGGCGATGAACAGGGTCATCCATGCGAGGAAGGTCGCCGTGCCCATGAAGCGCGCGAAGGACTCGGCGAACCGGCCGAACCGGTCGGTGTCGAAGTCGGCCCGCGGTCGCAGCGATCGACGGACCCGCTTGGGCTGGTCGAGGCGGTCGTGGTCAGGCATCGGTCACCTCCAGGGCTGGTTCGGGTCCGGTCTCGCGCCAGCCCTCCGGGAGCAGGTGGTCGAGCACGTCGTCGATCGTGACGGCACCGACGAGGCGTTTGCCGTCGTCGACGACAGGCAGCGCGACCATGTTGTAGGCCGCCAGGAGGTTGGCGACCTCGGCCAGCGAGGACTCCGGCCGCGGCCACTCGATGCCGTCGTCGATGATCGCGCCGACCAGGGTCGACGGGGGCTCGCGCAGCAGGGCCTGGAAGTGCACCACCCCGAGGAAGCGGCCGGACGGGGTCTCGACCGGCGGCCGGCACACGTACACCATCGAGGCCAGGGCGGGGATCAGCTCGGGTTCGCGCACGCGGGCCAGCGCCTCGGCGATCGTGGTGTCGGGGGCGAGGACGACCGGTTCGGTGGTCATCATCGACCCGGCGGTGCCCTCCTCGTAGGTGAGCAGCCGGCGCACGTCGTCGGCGTCCTCGGGCTCCATCCGTCCCAGCAGCTGCTCGGCGCTGGCCGGCGGCAGGGAGCCGAGCAGGTCGGCGGCGTCGTCGGGACTCATCTCGGTGACGACGTCGGCGGCGCGGGCCGGGTCGAGCACCCCCAGGATCTCGACCTGGACCGACTCCGGCAGCTCCTCCAGCACGTCGGCGAGCCGCTCGTCGCCCAGCTCGGCGGCGATCTCGAGACGACGCTTGGGCACCAGCTCCAGCAGGGCGTTGGCCAGGTCGGTCGCCCGCATCTCGTCCATCGTGGACAGCAGGTGCTGGGCTCCCTGGGCCGAGTCCTGCTCCGCCAGGCCCATGACCTCGGACCACTCGGGGGTGTGGGTCGCGCCCCGCCGGCCGAAGCGCTTGCCGACCTCCTGCACCGCCACCCGGGTCAGGTACCAGTCGCGACGGGGGTCCTGCTCCATCGCGAGGTCGTACACCGTGCCCGACACGCTGCCGACGATGGTGACCTGCCGGTCGAACAGCTCGTGGACCGCCAGGGTCTCGTGCCGGCGCTGCTCGAACTTGCGGACGTTGAGCACGCCGGTGGTGATGATCTGTCCGCCGTCCAGCGACGTGACACGGGTGATGGGCAGGAACACCCGTCGCCGGCCCAGCACCTCCACGACGATGCCGAGCACGCGGGGACGCCGGTTGGCCGACCGGACGGTGACGACGATGTCACGCAGCTTGCCCACGGGGTCGCCGGCCGGGTCGAAGACCGGCTGTCCGATGATGCGGGACAGGTACACCCGCCCAGTCGTGGGATTCACGTTCGCAGCCTACCGGCGCGGCTGCCCGGACCGGCGACGTCAGCCGCCGACGACGCGGTCCACGGCGGCTGCGGTTCGTGCCGTGCGGGACGTGCGGTGCGGCACGGGCGACGCCTCGGCCGCGGCACGGGCGCGGACGAAGGCACCGATCTCGTCGATCGCGGTGCGCGCCTCGGGCACCCACGACGCGGCGGCCTGGAACACGTGGACCTGCCGGTCCCACACCTTCAGGGTGCAGGCCACGCCGGCTGACACCAGCCGGTTGGCCATCAGCTCGGCATCGGCCATGAGGACCTCGCGGGACCCGATGTGGATCAGTGCCGGCGGCATGTCGGCCAGCGGCATGTTGACCGGGCAGATGCGCCGGCCGGCGATGCCGCGGCGGGTCTCCATCGCGTGCGTGACGGCGGTCAGACGCGCCACCGCCCGCAGCGAGAAGGTCTGGCAGGTGTGGGCGTTGCGGTGGGCGGTCTTGCCGGCGGGATCGAAGTCCAGCAGCGGTGAGATGGCCACGATGCCGGCAGGACGGCCGAGGCCGGCGTCCATCGCGGCGCGAGCGACGGCGAAGGCCAGGTAGCCACCCGCGGAGTCGCCCGCGATCGTGATGTCCTCGGCCCGGTAGCCCTGACCGAGCAGCCAGCGGAAGCCGTCGAGGCCGTCGGCCGCCGACTCTGCGATCGGCTCGTGCGGCATCTGCCGGTAGCCGACGTTCAGGACCGGCTGGTCGGCCGCGAACGAGATGCGCGAGACCAGGCGGCGGTGGGTGTTGAGGCCGCAGGTCAGGAACGCGCCGCCGTGCAGGTAGAGGATCGCGCCGGTGTTGCCGTGGTGCAGGTCGCCGACCCCCTTGGCGCGCAGCCACTCGCTGCGGCACTGGGGCAGGTCGACCGACCGCCAGGAGGTCCCCTCGTGCACCGGCAGCACGCGCGCGGCGTGCTCGACCAGGTTCGGGGGGAAGTAGTCGAACGGCAGACGGGACCACAGGTCGAGCACCGGGCGGACCGTGTGCCGCAGGCCGATGCCCAGGGCGCGGGCCTGGAGACTGACACCGGGGACGAACTCGGCCTCGGCCGCGACGGACAGGTGGGCCATCGGCTTCTCCCGTGCACTAGGTCCCGGTGACGGGAGACTGGTTGGTCCGGCATCTGCAGTGACGTGCTTCACACTCGTTCGTTAGCGTACGCGAGACCGGTCCACCCTGCGTCAGGATCCCCCATGCCGTTCATGCCGCCCACCGATTCGATGTTCCTGCTCGCGGAGACGCGGGAACACCCCATGCACGTCGGCGGGCTCCAGCTCTTCGTCCCGCCGGACGGCGCGGGCCCGGAGTTCGCCCGCGAGCTGGTCGAGGGGTTCCGCCACAACGACGAGGTGAGTCCGCTGTTCCGCAAGCGGCCGGCCGACCCGGTCGGGCTGCTGGGCACCACGTGGTGGACCCAGGACGACGTCATCGACTTCGACTACCACGTGCGGCACTCGGCGGTGCCGCAGCCGGGCCGGATCCGTGAGTTGCTGCAGCTGACCTCCCGGTGGCACAGCAGCCTGCTGGACCGGCACCGCCCGTTGTGGGAGGCGCACGTCGTCGAGGGCCTGGCCGACGGCCGGATCGCGGTGTACAGCAAGGTCCACCACTCCATGGTCGACGGCGTGTCGGCGATCCGGCTGATGCAGAAGTCCTTGAGCTTCGATCCGGACGCCACGGACTGCGTCCCGCCGTGGCTGCTGAAGTCGTCGCGGAGCGGGGGCGGCGGTCGCCGGCTGGACCCGTTCGGACTCGTGCGCGGCGCGGCCGGGGTGGCGGGCGACGTGGCCGGGCTGGTCCCGACGAGCCTGAAGATCGCCAACGAGGTGATCCGCGACGGCGACATCACCCTGCCGCGGGCACCGCGGACGATGCTCAACGTGCCGGTCGGCGGGGCGCGGCGGTTCGCCGCCCAGTCGTGGGAGATCGACCGGATCCAGCGGGTCGCCAAGTCGTCGGCCACGACGCTCAACGACGTGGTCCTGGCGATGGTGTCGGGGGCGCTGCGCGACTACCTGCTGGAGCAGAACGCGCTGCCCGACGACCCGATGACGGCGATGGTGCCGGTCTCGCTGGCGCTGCGGGCCGGCGACAGCGACTCGGGGGGCAACTCGGTCGGCGCGATCATCGTCAACCTGGCCACCGACCGCGAGAACGGCTCGACCCGCCTGGAGGAGATCGCCTACTCGTCCAAGCAGGCCAAGCGGATCCTCGGGGACCTGTCGCCGACCCAGATCCTGGCCCTGTCGGCCGCGCAGGTGCTGCCGTTGGCGTTCGGTCCGGTGCCGGGCTACGTCAAGTACGCGCACCCGCCGTTCAACGTGATCGTGTCCAACGTGCCGGGTCCGAAGGAGGAGATGTACTTCAACGGGGCCCGGCTCGACGGCATGTACCCGGTGTCGATCGCGCTGGACGGCCAGGCCATCAACATCACGCTGACCAGCCGCAAGGGCTTCCTCGACTTCGGCATCATCGGGTGCCGGCGCAGCGTGCCCAGCCTCCAGCGGCTGCTCCTCCACCTGGAGACGGCGCTCGCCGAGCTCGAGCAGTCCTGGGGCTGATCAGCCGGGAGGGGTGACGGTCGAGGCGAGCCCTGCCACCAGGGCCGCCAGACCGCCGAACACCAGCAGCAGGACCGCGCCGACGACGTTCTTGCGTCGGTCGATGCCCTCGCGGCGACGCGCGGTGAGGGCGAAGGCGGCGGCCAGCCCGCCGGTCGGCACGAGGATCGCCACGACGGGCAGCCATTCCATGGCTGCATCCTCACAGAACCGGCTCAGGGCACACTGTCGGGGTGAATGCGCTGCTGGCCCTCGTCGCGGTGCTCGGGGTCTCGGCGTCCGGCCCGCTGATGGCCGCCACCCAGGCGCCGGCCCTGGCGATCGCCTTCTGGCGCAACGCCGCGGCCAGCGTGGTGCTGGTGCCGGTGGCCGCGGTGCGGCGCAGGGACGAGCTGCGGGCGCTGTCCCCGCGCGGCCGGCGGCTCGTGGTCGTGGCCGGGACGATGCTGGCCCTGCACTTCGCGTTCTGGGTCGGGTCGCTCAAGCTCACCTCGGTGGCTGCGGCGACGGCGCTCGTGACGACCCAGCTGGTGTGGGTCATCGCGATCGACCGGATCCGTGGGCTGGCGGTGCCGACGGCTGCCCTGGTGGGTTCGGCCCTCGCGGTGGCCGGGGTCCTCGTGGTGTCGGGGTTCGACTTCCAGGTGTCGGGGCGAGCCCTGCTGGGCGACGCGATGGCCGTGGCCGGGGGTCTGTTCGCCGCGCTGTACCTGGTCGCCGGCAACGAGGTGCGTCGCGAGCTCTCGACCACCGCCTACACCGCGGCCTGCTACACGGTCTGCTCGGCGGTGCTCGCGGCGGCAGCCCTGGTGTCGGGGGTGGAGCTCGCCGGTTTCGACACCCGCGACTGGCTGCTCATCGTGGCCGTGACGATCAGCGCCCAGTTCCTCGGCCATTCGCTGCTCAACCACCTGCTGGCCGTGATGACCCCCATGGTCATCTCGTTGCTGCTGCTGTTCGAGGTGCCGTTGGCGGCCCTGCTGGCCGCCGTGTTCCTCTCCCAGTCGCCTCCGTGGGGGGTGTACCTGGGCCTCGGGCTGATCCTCGCGGGTCTGGCGGTCGTCACCACCAGGCGCCCGGTGCCGGAGCCACCGCTGGTCGACTGACGGTCGGGCACGACGCGCAGCCCGCCGGGCCTGCGGGTAAAGTCGAGCCGTCGTCCACCCGCCCCCACCTGCGCCTCGCGGCGCACACGTCAGGAGTCACCATGGGCCGTCTCGTCAGCACCGAAGGACTGACCGAGGAGCAGACCGAGATCCTCAAGGTCGTCCGTCAGTTCGTCGAGAAGGAGATCATCCCGGTCGCGACGGAGCTGGAGCACGCCGACGAGTACCCGACCGACATCATCGAGGGCCTCAAGGAGCTCGGGATCTTCGGTCTGATGATCCCCGAGGAGTTCGGGGGACTCGGTGAGTCGCTGCTGACGTACGCGCTGGTCGTCGAGGAGATCGCCCGCGGCTGGATGAGCGTCTCGGGCGTCATCAACACCCACTTCATCGTCGCGTACCTGCTGATGCACCACGGCACCGACGAGCAGAAGCAGAAGTACCTGCCGAAGATGGCCACCGGTGAGGTCCGGGGCGCGTTCAGCATGAGCGAGCCGTCGCTGGGGTCCGACGTCGCCGCCATCAGCACCAAGGCGGTCAAGAACGACGACGGCTACGAGATCACCGGCCAGAAGATGTGGCTGACCAACGGCGGCAGCTCCACCCTGGTCGCGGTGCTGGTCAAGACCGACGAGGGCGACGACAGCGTCTACCGCAACATGACCACCTTCCTGGTCGAGAAGGACCCCGGCTTCGGCGAGACGGCGCAGGGCGTCACGGTGCCCGGCAAGATCGACAAGATGGGCTACAAGGGCATCGACACCACCGAGATGATCTTCGAGAAGCACCAGATCTCGGCCGACCAGATCCTCGGCGGCAAGCCCGGCCAGGGCTTCTACCAGATGATGGACGGCGTCGAGGTGGGCCGCGTCAACGTCGGCGCCCGCGCCGTCGGCATCGCCAACCGCGCCTTCGAGCTGGGCATCGCCTACGCCCAGCAGCGCGAGACCTTCGGCAAGCCGATCGCGCAGCACCAGGCGATCCTGTTCCGTCTGGCCGAGATGGCCACGAAGGTCGAGACCGCCCACGCCATGGTCGTCAAGGCCGCGCGGCTCAAGGACGCCGGCAAGCGCAACGACGTCGAGGCCGGCATGGCCAAGATGCTCGCCAGCGAGTACTGCAACGAGGTCGTCGAGGCGTCGTTCCGCATCCACGGCGGCTACGGCTACTCCAAGGAGTACGAGATCGAGCGCCTGTACCGCGAGTCGGCGTTCATGCTGATCGGTGAGGGCACGTCGGACATCCAGAAGATGATCATCGGCCGTGCGCTGCTGAAGGACTACAAGCTCTGAGACGCGTTCCGGCCCGGTGACCGTGGCCGGTGCCTATGCTCGGCCCATGGCGAACGAAGGCCGGGGACGGTTCCGCAGTCTGCTCGACGTCGACGAGACGTTGCGCGACCTCAGTGCTGCCGTCACCCGGTTGGAGGGGACCGTCGGGTCGTTCGACCCGGTGGTCGGTGAGCTCGCGAGCGCCCTGGACGACCTGAGCCGGTCGGTCGAGGGCTTCGACCTGACGGTCGCGCGGTTCGACGCGGTGGTGGCGCGGGCGGAGCGGCTGCTGGCCGCCGCCGAGAACGTGCTGGTGGCGGTCGCTCCTCGCACCGTGCTGGCGCTGCCGCTGCAGGTCGCCGAGTCCGCGGGCCGGACGTTCGCCGGTGTGGCCCGCATGCTGACGGCCGGCCGGCGCTGAAAGGTCGGTCGCAGGGGGAACAATCGGTCGTCCCCAGGGGTTATGCTGGACGACACCGCTTCGGCGGTGGTTGACAACTCCAGAGGGGCTGATCGGTTTCGACTGTGGTCGTTCGATTCAGATGAAGCGGGTAGAGAACCCAGGGTTATCTCTTAAACGACCCCTGGAACCTTATAAGTGCCGATTCCAAGCGCACTGACTTCGCCCTCGCTGCCTGACAGCGACTGGTGAAGGGCAGACCCGGGAGCGTCCCCGTCCCGGATCGTCTGTCTCATCAAGGGGACTTGCCGACCACGCCGTGTCACAGGGCGTGATCGGGACTTTTCTGTGACTGAGCCTGTCGGTGACGTGTCCGTCCGAGCACCGGGGCTGAGAAAAGCGTCAGGCGGACTGCACCCGGAGAAGACCTGAATCAGCGCCAGAGGACCGGGGTTCGATTCCCCGCAGCTCCACGACATGACGAGGCCCCACCACCCCGGTTTTGGGTGGTGGGGCCTCGTCATGTCGTGATTCAGGCCGGTGAATCGAGTGGGCCCCCGCTGCGAGCTCTGCGAGCAGTAGGGGATCCCCGCAGCTGTCGTGAATCAGGTCGGTGAATCGAGTGGGCCCCCGCTGCGAGCCTTGTTGCGCAGTAGGGGATCCCCGCAGCTCCAGGGGATCCCCGCAGCTGCACGACATGCCCCGCCCCGTACCCGACCCGTATCCTTGCGTCCTGTCCTGCTGGACCCCCGCCGCCCGACGAGGAGCCCGACCGATGGACCTCAGCCTGCTCCTCACCGTGCCACTGGTGTGCGGACTCGCGGCCCAGGCGGTGCGGGTGCCGCCCATGGTGGGATTCCTGGCCGCCGGGTTCATCCTCAACGCGTCGGGCGTGCGGTCGTTCGAGGCCCTCGACGTCGCCGCCGACGTGGGTGTCACGCTGCTGCTGTTCGGCATCGGTCTGAAGCTCGATCCGCGCACCCTGGTGCGGCGCGAGGTCTGGGTCACGGCCACGGTGCACATCGTGGTCTCCACCGTGGTGGCGGTGGCGATGATCGCCGCCCTCGGGCTCACGGGGCTCGGCCTGGTCGCCGGGCTCGACTGGCGCGGGTACGCGCTGATCGGCGTGGCCCTGTCGTTCTCGAGCACGGTGTTCGTCGTCAAGCTGCTCGAGGCGACCAACTCGACCCAGGCCTTTTTCGGCCGGACCGCGATCGGGGTGCTGGTCATCCAGGACATCGTGGCCGTCGCCGTGCTCACCGGCAGCACCGGCGAGCTGCCCAGTCCGTGGGCCCTGAGCCTGGTGTTGGTCGTGCCCGGTGCGTGGGTGGTCCGGTGGGTCATGGGGCGGCTCGACCACGGTGAGGTGCAGGTGCTGTTCGGGGTCGTGATCGCGCTCGTGCCCGGTTACCTCCTGTTCGACGCGGTCGGGCTGAAGGGTGACCTCGGCGCGCTCGTGCTCGGCATGCTGCTGGCCTCGCACGAGCGGTCGGGCGAGATCCGCAGGGCGATCTTCGGCCTCAAGGAGTTCCTGCTCGTCGGCTTCTTCGTCTCCATCGGGTTCGTCGGTCTGCCGTCCGCGAGCGACCTCCTGGTCGCCCTGTTGCTGGTGCTGCTGCTCGTTCCGCTCAAGGCCGTGGGCTTCGCGGTCCTGCTCGACCGGACCGGGTTGCGGCACCGCAGCGCGGCGCTCGTCGCCGCGTCCCTGGCGAGCTTCTCGGAGTTCGGCCTGATCGTCGTCGACAACGGGGTCACCTCCGGGGTCCTGGAGGAGGACTGGCTGGTGGTGATCTCCACCGCGGTGGCGTTCAGCTTCCTCGCCTCCACCGCGGCCAACACGGGCCGCGAGCAGCTGGTCACGCTGGCGGCACGGTGGCTCCCGGCCAAGGACCCGGACCGGCTGCTCGACCAGGACCGGCCGATCGACGTGGCCCACGCGCAGGGGGTCGTGATCGGCATGGGCCGGGTCGGTCGGTCCGCGTACGAGCAGCTGGTCGACGAGCACGGACTCGAGGTCGTGGGCGTCGACGCCGACGGTGAACGGGTCGAGAGCCTGCGCGAGGCCGGCCTCCAGGTGGTCGAGGGCGACGCGAGTGACCCCGAGTTCTGGATGCGACTCACCGCTGCGGACGACCTCGACCTCGCGGTGCTGGCGATGCCGTTCCACGGCGCCAACCGCACGGCCATCACACGGCTGGAGGAGAGCGGCTTCGGTGGGGTGGTGGCGGTCGTGGTGCAGTTCGCCGACGAGGCGGCCCAGGCCCGTGAGCACGGTGCCGACATCGTGCTGCACCTGTACGACGGTGCCGGCCAGACGCTCGCCGACGACGCCGCCGGGGCGGCCGGCCTCGGCACCGACCGCCCCAACACCTGACCCCTCAGTCGGCGCGGGAGCGACGCAGCGCCGTCGCGCCGGCGAGCAGGGCCACCAGGCCGAGCGGCAGCAGCAGGAGCTCGGGTCCGCCCACCCGGGGCAGGTCGGTCCGGGTCGAGGCCGGGTTGCCGACCGGCCCGGTCGAGCTGCTGGGGCCACCCGTGCGGGAGCCGGGCGGACGGGTCGAGCCGCCGGGGGTCCCGTCGACGGGGGGCGTCACCGTGCCGGTGCCTCCCGGCGGAGGCGTCGTGCCGCCGCCGTCACCACCGTCGCCGCCGTCACCACCGTCGTCGTCGCCCCCGTCGTCGTCGTCCCCGCCGGTCGTGGCGCACCCGGTGCCCGTGATGGTGTTGCTGTCCAGCGTCACCGCGCCGTTCATGGCCAGCAGCCGGCCCTCGAAGACGGCACCGGTCGTCGCCGTGATGCTCGTGTACGCGAGCACGTTGCCGATGAAGACGCTGTTCGTGCCGAAGGTCGCCGAGCTGCCGATCTGCCAGTAGACGTTGCACGGCCGCGCGCCGTTCACGAAGGTCACGGCCGAGCCCGATGCGGTGGTCAGGGTCGACGGGATCTGGAACACGAAGATGCCGTCGGTGCTGCCCCCTCCGTCCAGGACCATCGGACCGCTGAGCAACGCGCTGCTGGTCACGCGGTACACGCCCGCCAGGTACGGGTCGTTCCGCGTGAGCTCGGCCGGCAGGTCGGCGGTCTGCGAGGCGCCGGCGGCGGTGTTGTACGCGACAAGCAGGTCCTGCTTGGCCTGCTGCGTGACTCCGCTGCCGGCCTCGTCACCGGCCCCGGCGCCGGTGAAGACCCACGGGGTGTCGGTGCTGACGGTGGTCGTCTCGTACGAGCCGACGTTGCCGGCCAGGCTGGTCACGCCGGTGTTGGTGACGCCGGACCCGGCCAGCACCGAGAAGCTCCACGCGGTGCCCAGCTGGATGTCGGGGTCCGCGGCGTGCGCCGCGACGGCCACGAGGGCGGGCACGGACGTCAGGGCCGTGGCCGCCACCGCGGCGAGCAGGCGAGGTCGGCCACGGCGCGGAGCCGGACGGGCGGACGGACGGAGGTGCTGCATGATCGGCTCCCACAGGACTGTTGGCGATCACGGGGGAACGATCCCGACTCCCTCGCCACCGGCGCGGTCGGGGGTGGCCGGCGCAGGTGTCACGACGGGCTGCCGGGCAGTGAGTTGGCGGCAAGCCGACGATCGACGGTGCGTCGCACCCTCCTGCGCCGCGGTCCATCCATTCACGTCACTGCCTCACGGCAGGCTCACGTGACCAGCATCACACGCCACGGGGTCACGGGACGCGTCGTCGGGCGCCGACCGATGAGGTCGACGCCCGACGACGGGGTCTCACGCGGTGCCTACGCCGCCGATCGGCGACGCACCAGGGCGACACCGGTGGCCACGAGGGCCAAGGCTGCCGCGAGGGCCGTCAGGGCGACACCGGTGCCGGTGTCGGGCAACAGGCCGTTCGAGCCACCCGGCGTTCCAGCGCCGGTACCGCTGCCCGGCCCGGCACCGTCGCCACTGCCG
The DNA here is from genome assembly GCF_000160775.2 of Aeromicrobium marinum DSM 15272. Classification (NCBI taxonomy): domain Bacteria; kingdom Bacillati; phylum Actinomycetota; class Actinomycetes; order Propionibacteriales; family Nocardioidaceae; genus Aeromicrobium; species Aeromicrobium marinum. The sequence goes on from NZ_CM001024.1 coordinate 331,319, forward strand.
GCGCCGGGGGCGGCCGTGACCACGACCGCCGCGGTCGCCGTGCCCGACGGGCCGGACACCTGCAGGGTGTGGGTCCCGGCCGGCGTGGACGCCGGGACCACCAGCGACAGCCCGGCGACCCCGTCGGCCCCGGCGGTCAGCGTGCCGAGGTCGACCGGGTCGGAGAACAGCGTGGCCGTGAGGACCTCGCCGGGCTCGGCCCCGGACACCGAACCGGTCAGCGTGCCGCCCGCCACGACCGTGGCGCTGTCCAGACTGATGGCCAAGGGGGTGTCGCCGACCTCGGTGAGGTCACTGACGCCGAAGTACGTCGTGGTGCCCGAGACCTCGCTGCCGACGACGAGCAGGGCCTCGCCGGTCGGGGAGTCGTCGGCCGGCACGAACGTCAGGCCCTCAGGTCCGAGGTCACCCGCGGAGTCCAGCACCGCGGCCGGGTCGTCAGCGTCCTCGACCGAGACGGCGAAGTCCCGGTTGTTGGCGTAGGTCACGAACTGGACGTCGCCGGGGGAGGTGATGTCGAAGACGCCGATCCCGCCGACGCGCTCGAACCCGATGAACGCGTAGGTCCGGTCGCCGACCGTGCCGATGGTGAGGTTCTCCGGCTCCGGACCCTTGTCGTCGCTGCGTCCCTCGAGGTTGGACTCGCTGTGGTTGGAGTTGAAGAACTCCGGCACGGCTGCCGCGGTGATCTGCTCCAGCGCGTCGCCGGAGTCGAACACCTGGGTGCCGTCGGTGGTCCAGATCGAGAACGACCGGGCGCCGAAGGAGTACAGCTGCTCGTAGCAGGTGCCGTCCTCGCGGAGACCGTTGGCGATCGAGACGTTCAGTCGTCCGAGGTCGGCGTCGCCCGTCAGGCCGGCAGCGGGGGAGTCCTCGCAGATCGGCGCGAAGCCGTCGTCGCCGAGGTCCTTGACCCGGACCGGCTCTTCGTAGTCGCCCCACTCGCGGGCGTCACCCTCGTTGGCCGAGACCAGGTAGGTCGTGCCACCTGCGGTGTAGGAGTTGAGGCCGTCGGGCATGTACATGCCGAGCACGGGATGGGTCGAGATGTCGATGCCGCCGTCGCGGTCCGAGGCGTCGAAGCCGTTGCCCTCCACCGAGTGGTCCTTGAACCCCATCGGCCAGACGTCGGTCACCGTCGCCGAGGCCAAGTCGACGACCGCCACGGCGTTGGCCTCCTGCAGGGCGGCGTAGGCGGTGGTGCCGTCGCCGCCGATGGCGATGTACTCCGGCTCGAGGTTCGCCGAGACCGGGAACGCCTCGTTGACCGTCGGGCCGAACACGCGCACGTCCTCGTCGAGGGTGCGGTCGCCGTCGGCCTCGTACGCGTGGAAGTCGGCCGTCCGGACGGCGTCCTGGGAGGGGGCGGCGAGGGTGTCCGGCAGCGCGACGACACCGACCGATCCCTCCGGGTCGATGCTGTAGTCGTCGGCCGGCTCGCCCTCGTTGGCGACCACGGCCGTCGATCCGTCCGGGGTCAGGGTGACCATGTCGGGCAGGGCCCCCACCTGCACCGAGCCGAGGACGGCGAGCGTCGCGGCATCGGCGAACACCAGGGCACCCGGGTCGGTCTTGACCGGGGCCTCGACCGCCACGACGACCAGGCCGTCGGCGCGGATGGCAACCGAGTTCGCCACGGCGCCCTCACCGATCTGGTCGACCGCGATCGAGCCGACCAGTGTGGGGGCCGTGGGATCGGCGGCGTCGAGCACGTCGACCCGGCCCGACAAGGCGTTGACGACGAAGGTGCGGTCGGTGGCCGGGTGGAAGGCCACGATCTCGGCCGCGCTGACGTCGAACTGACCGGTGCGGTAGGTGCCCAGCACGTCGAGCTCGACGGCGGCGTCGGGGGCGGACAGCTCGACGGCCGGTTCGGCTGCCGACGCGACGGTCGCGGTGGAGAGGAGGGCCAGGACTGCCGTCGCCGCGGCGACGGATCGGACGCGGGAGCGCCTTCGGGGGGAGGGATGCATGGGCGGCAGGCTAGAAGGCGTCGATGTCGTCCCGGTGGATCCTGGGTGACGGGTGGATGGACGGTCGCCGCAGGCGTACGGTCGGGGGATGGGACTCCTCGACGACGACCGGATCACCGCGGCCCTGACCGAGCTGGACGGATGGCAGCGTGACGGCGACGCGATCGCCAAGACCTTCACCTTCAGCAGCTTCGGCGCGGCCATGGCGTTCATGGCCGCCGCCGCACCGCGGATCGACGAGATGGACCACCACCCGGAGTGGAGCAACGTCTACGACCGGGTCACGGTCCGGCTCAGCAGCCACGACGCCGGCGGCATCACCGAGCGGGACGTCACGCTGGCCACCGTGCTGGAGCAGGTGTCCGGCACGGTCCCGTAGGACTGACCAGGCGGGGTCGATCAGGCCCAGAGGGTGTCGCCGAACTTGAACCAGATGAGGCTCACCAGGGCCACGAACCACAGGGCGATGATCAGCACCCGCCAGTCGTTGACGAACCGGGTGAGGGCCGCGCCGGGCGCGTACTGGCGCAGCACCTGACCGGTCGTGACCACGAAGATCGGGATCATCATCGCCCAGACGACCATGCACCACGGGCAGAGCAGCTCGATGACGTAGATGCTCTGGCTCTGCAGCCAGGTGACGAAGCCGATGCCGAACAGCACGCCGACCTGCAGGCCGCCCCAGAACCAGTGGGGCAGGGTCCCGCCGCTGGCCAGCAGGACGCCGAACGCGGCCAGGATCGAGAAGCCGACGATGCCCATGAGCGGATTGGCGAAGCCGAACACCTCGGCCTGCGGCTGGGTCAGCACCCCGCCGCAGCTGACGAAGGCGCTGATGTCGCAGTTGAGCGTCTCGCCGGGATTCTCCAGCAGCGTGATCTTGTCGTGGACCAGGATCAGCGCCGCGGCGAGCGCGACGGAGGCCGTGACGGCGAGGAACAGCCCGTACCCGCGAAGGGAGGGGGTCTCGACCGCGTCGAGGTCGGTGTCGAGGTCGGTGTCGGGAATCGGGGTGGTCACGCGCTCATCCTAGGTGGAGGGCGTGCATCACGTTCGGTTCCCCGATCGGCATACCGCGGGTATCGTGACATCGTCGCTGACACATAGGTCGGTGACGTGTACGGACGGAGACCGCATGACCGCCACCGACCATTTCGACGTCGTCATCGTCGGAGCCGGGCTGTCCGGGATCGGGGCGGCCTACCGCCTCGCCGAGCAGGCGCCCGGCCAGACCTACGCGATCCTGGAGTCCCGCGACAGCATCGGGGGCACCTGGGACATCTTCCGGTACCCCGGCATCCGCTCGGACTCCGACATGTACACGCTGAGCTTCCCCTACCGGCCGTGGACGAACCGCAAGTCCATCGCCGACGGTCACGACATCCGTCAGTACATCAACGACACCGCCGACGAGTTCGGCATCCGGCAGCACATCCGCTTCGGCCACCGGGTGGTCAGCGCCTCGTGGTCCAGCGAGGCCGCGCGGTGGACCATCACCTCGCAGGTCGGGGACGAGCAGACCGTCGTCACGGCGAGGTTCCTGTACTTCTGCACCGGCTACTACTCCTACCGGGAGGGGTACACCCCGGACTTCCCGGGCCTCGAGAACTTCGAGGGCACGGTGGTGCACCCGCAGTTCTGGCCCGAGGACCTCGACGTGTCGGGGCAGCGGGTCGTGGTGATCGGCAGCGGGGCGACCGCGGTGACCCTGATTCCGTCGTTGGCCGGCCGGACCGAGCACGTGACGATGCTGCAGCGGTCGCCCACCTTCATCACCTCGCTGCCCCAGGAGGACGTGCTGGCGGGGTGGACCCGCAAGGTGCTGCCCGACGGTCTCGCGCACCGCATCACCCGGTTCCGCAACGCGTCGGTCGCGGTGGGCTTCTACGAGTTCTGCCAGCGGTTCCCGAAGCTGGCGCGGCGGATCCTGCTCACGCGGGCCCGGCGCAGCCTGCCCGCCGACTTCGACGTCGACACCCACCTGAACCCCTCGTACGACCCCTGGGACCAGCGGCTGTGCATCGTGCCGAACGGCGACCTGTTCCGGGTGATCCGGCGCGGCGAGGCCTCGATCGTCACCGACCACGTGGCCGAGTTCACCCCGAAGGGCATCGCGCTGGCCTCCGGCGACCACCTCGACGCCGACGTCGTCGTGACGGCGACGGGCCTGCAGCTGGTGACGTTCGGCGAGGTCGCCCTGGAGGTCGACGGCCGCGCGATCGACCCGCACGACCTGCACGTCTACAAGGGGCTCATGTTCAGCGGCGTGCCCAACCTGGCCTGGTGCGTCGGCTACACCAACGCGTCGTGGACGTTGCGGGCCGACCTGACCTCGCAGTACGTCGCGCGGTTCATGCAGCACCTCGACCGCACCGGTCACGCCTTCGGCATGCCCGACCCCGCCGGCGCCGCGGGCCAGGAGCGGCCCCTGCTCGACCTGCAGTCGGGGTACGTCCAGCGGGTGACGTCGTTGCTGCCGCAGCAGGGCACGGCCCGGCCGTGGACGATCCGTCAGAACTGGTGGCTGGACTCGCTGGACTTCCGCCGGACCGACCTGGACGAGGCCATGGTGTGGGGCACGCAGGACCGCGTGGCCGTCTGACCTCAGGTCTGGCAGTGCGGGCACCAGAACGTGTTGCGCTGCCGGACCGGGTCGTCGCCGAGTGATCCCTGGCTGATGCGGGTGCCGCAGCGACGGCAGGGACGGCGCTCCCGGGAGTAGACCCACCGCTCCTGACCCGGGCGCGTCGACCCGGTGAAGGACCGTTCGACCCGGGCCTTGTTGACGTCGAGCATCTGCCGGCCCCGGGCGACCAGGCGGGGCAGGTCCGGCACGTCCGACACCGGCCGCGTGGGCGCGAGTCCCGCGGTGAACAGCAGCTCGTTGACGTACTCGTTGCCGAGCCCGGCGAGGTTGCGCTGGTCGAGCAGGGCGAGGAAGACGGGTCGGGTCGGGTCGGTCCGCAGTCGGCGCACCGCCTCGGCGGCGTCCCAGTCCGGTCCGAGGAGGTCGGGGCCCAGGTGGCCGACGACGGTGTCCTCGGCGTCCCGGGGGACCAGCTCGACGACCCCCAGGGAGTAGCCGATGGCCTGGTGCTCGGTGGTCTCGAGGACGGCGCGGGCGCTGTGGGCAGGGCGACGCCAACCGGCTCCGCGGGGCTGCACGTGCCAGGCGCCCTCCATCTTGAGATGGGTGTGCAGGGTGAACGAGCCGATGCGGGTGAGCAGGTGCTTGCCGCGGCTGACCACCTCGTCGACCCGGTGGCCGGTCAGGTCGGAGGTCGCGAAGTCGGGGACGCGCAGGTCGAACGTGACCAGGTCGCGCCCGGCCAGCACCTCGTGGAGGTGGTGCGCGGTGCGCCACACGGTGTCACCCTCCGGCACGCGTCATCCTCCGTCCGTCGCTCGTCCCGTCCATCATCGTCCCTCTCGCCCCTCCCCACTTCGCGGGGAGAGGGGGTGGGGTCAGCCGAGGCGCAGGCCCTTGGGGTGACGCTCGAAGCCCGCGGCCCGCAGTGCCTCGCCGAGCGGCGACCCTTCGACCGGCCGGTCGTCGGCCGACTCCACGGTGAGCCGGCCGATCCGGCCCGACCGCACCACCGAGGTCAGCGCCTCGGCCGCGGCCGCCAACGCGAGCGGGTCGTCGGTCCAGGTGAGGACCTTGCGGCCACCCTTCTCGACGTACAGCACCAGCGCCCCGTCGCGGAGCACGACGAGGGCGCCGGACTTGCGAGCCGGCCGGTGACCCGCATCGGTGTCGCGCTCGGGCCACGGCAGGGCGGCCCCGAACGGGTGGGCGGGATCCGTGGCCGCGAGGACCAGGGCGGGCACGTCGGGACCGGTCGGCGCGTCGTCGCCGAAGGCCCGCAGCCGGTCGATCGTGGCCGCTGACGCGAACTGGGCAGCGCCCAGGGAGTCGATGAAGTAGCCACGCAGGCAGGCGCCGGTCTGCTCCAGCTCCCGGAGCACGCGGTAGGCGCGGGCGAAACCGCCGGGCGTCTGCTCGGCCATGACCGACCCCCGGGTGACCACCCCGTACCGCGAGAGCAGGGTCTCGGTGCGTGCGAGAGCCTCCGCCGTGGGGTCGACCGCCGGCACCGGCAGCGCGAACCAGCGACCGCTGGCCGTGGGTGGCCCGGCAGGACGGGGCGGACGTGAGCCGCCGGCTCGCAGGCGGTGCACCCGCGCCCGGGGCGCCCGCCCGGGGGACCGGTGGGTGCCACGGCGGCCGACGAGCAGGCGGACGGGTGCCAGCGTGTCGTTGCTGACCCGGCCCTCCCACACCAGCTGCCACAGCACGTCCACCAGGTCGCCCTGCTCGTCGCCGACCGCCTCGACCAGCTGACGGAAGAGGAACGCGCCGCCGCCGTCGAGGGCCGAGATGACCTCGAGGTGGCGGTCGCCGTGTTCGCCGGGCGGCACGGTGGCGGGCAGCACCAGGTCGGCGGGGTGCAGCTGCAGCCAGCCGTCGCGGGCGGCCAGGGTGCCGGCGCCCGACCACACCACCTCGCCGGCCGCCAACAGCTCGTCGAGCATGGCGGGGGAGTAGTCGGCGACCCGCGCGGGCAGCACGAGCGACTCCCACGCCGAGGCCGGCAGTGAGACCCCGGCGAGCTGGTCGACCGCGGCCAGCACCGCATCGGTGCCCCGCCGCCGGGTGCCGACCTCGTGCCAGGCCGGCAGGAACCGGGCGAACGCCCGAGGATCGACCGGCTCGACCTGGTGGCGGGCCGCCGCGAGGGAGCGGCTGCGCAGCCGTCGCAGGACTCCCGGGTCGACCCACTCCGAGCCGGTGGCCTGGGGCCGGAACTCGCCCTCGGTGACCCGGCCGTCCTGGCCGAGCCGGCGCAGGACGTCGAGGACGACGGCGCTGCCCAGCGACAGGCGGCCGGCGACGTCGGCGGCGGTGAACGGTCCGTGGGTGCGGGCGTACCGGGCGACGAGGTCCCCCAGGGGATCGGCGACCGCGGCCAGGTGCGCCTCGGGGACGCCGAGCGCGATGACGGCCCCCAGGGCGTCGCGCAGCCGGCCGGCGTCCTCGACGGCCGCCCACCGGACCTCCCCGCCCACGGCGACCTCGATGAGCCGTCGCTGGTCCCGCAGCTGCTCGAGCCATTCGTCGGTGTGCTCGGGCGCGGTGACGCGGGCCGCGACCTCGGCGGTGGAGAGCGGACCGATCGACCGGACCAGGTCCGCGACCCCCTCGGCGTCGCGGGCGCGGCGGTCCTCGGCGAGGCGCTGCAGCTCGGCCTCGGTGCGGTCGACGACCTCGGGGTCGAGCAGCTCGCGCAGCTCGGCGCGCCCCAGCAGCTCGGCGAGCATGCCGGAGTCCAGCGCCAGGGCCGACGCTCGTCGTTCGGCCAGGGGTGCGTCGCCCTCGTAGAGGAACGCCGCGACGTAGCCGAACACCAGGTTCTGGGCGAACGGTGACGCCCGCGTGGTGGTGACCTCGGCCAGCTGGACCTCGCGGGAGGCGATCCTGCGGGTCAGGGCGTCCAGGGCGGGCAGGTCGTAGACGTCCTGCAGGCACTCGCGCGCGGTCTCGAGCAGGATCGGGAAGTCGGGGTACTTGCGGGCGACCTCGAGCAGCTGCGCGGACCGTTGGCGTTGCTGCCACAGCGGCGCCCGGGCGCCGGGGGTGCGGCGGGGCAGCAGCAACGCCCGTGCGGCGCACTCGCGGAAGCGGGCCGCGAACAGGGCGGAGGAGCCCACCTCGCGGGTGACGATGGCGTCGAGCTCGTCGGGCTCGAACACGAACAGGTCGGCCCCCGGGACGGCGGACTCCTCGGCGGACCCGTCCCAGCCGCCCGTGACGTCGGGGACGCGGGCGACGATGCCGTCGTCGCTGGCCACCACGGCACCGTCGACCCCGTAGCGCTCGGTGATGCGGGTGCCGACGGCCAGGGCCCACGGCGCGTGCACCCGACGCCCGTAGGGCGAGAGCAGGACGATGCGCCAGTCGCCGAGCTCGTCGCGGAAGCGCTCGACGACCAGGGTGCGGTCGCTCGGCACGACACCGGTCGCCTCGGCCTGCTCGGCGAGGAAGGCGGCGAGGTTGGTCGCCGAGCGGTGGTCGAGTCCCGCTGGTGGCGTGGACCGGCCGCCCTGCTCGCGCACGAAGGCGCCGATGGCCTCGCCCAGCTCGGCCGAGCGGCCGATGTTGTCCCCGCGCCAGAACGGGAGGCGGGCGGGGAGCCCGAAGGCCGGCGTGACGACGACCCGGTCGTGCGTGATGTCCTGGATCCGCCAGCTGGTGGCTCCCAGGCTGATGACGTCGTTGACGCGGGACTCGTACACCATCTCCTCGTCGAGCTCGCCCACCCGCCGGCCGCCGGCCGACTCCGGGTCCTCGGGCAGGACGACGGTGAACATGCCCCGGTCGGGGATGGTGCCGCCGCTGGTGACGGCGAGGCGTTGGGCGCCGGGTCGGCCGGTGAGGGTGCCGGCCGACCGGTCCCACACCACCCGGGGCCGCAGCTCGGCGAACTCGTCGGACGGGTACCGGCCCGCGACGAGGTCCAGCGTGGCGTCGAAGGCCCGCCGGGGCAGTCCGGCGAAGGGTGCGCTGCGGCGCACGAGGTCGAACCACTCCTCGACGTCGAGGGGCTCCAGGGCGCACGCGGCCACGGTCTGCTGGGCCAGCACGTCGAGCGGGTTGGCCGGCACCGCCAAGGCCTCGATGAGACCGTCGCGCATGCGGCCGGTGGTGACGGCGGCACCGAGCAGGTCGGTACGCGACACGGGATGGACCACCCCCAGGGACGTGCCGCCCACCTGGTGCCCGGCACGACCGACCCGTTGCAGTCCGTTGGCGACCGACGGCGGCGACGCGACCTGGACGACCAGGTCGATGGCCCCCATGTCGATCCCGAGCTCGAGGCTGGACGTGGCGACGACGCACCGCAGCGTGCCGGACTTGAGGGCGTCCTCGATGAGGTCGCGCTGCTCCTTGCTGACCGAGCCGTGGTGCGCGCGGGCGAGCAGGCCGGAGTCGTCGTCGGCGGCACCGTGCCGTTCGGCCCACGCCTCGTTGAGCCGGGACGTCAGCCGCTCGGCGAGGCCCCGGGAGTTGACGAAGACGAGGGTGGAACGGTGTCGTTGCACCCGCTCGAGGATGTCGGCCTCCAGGTGCGGCCAGATGCTGCCGCCGGGGTCGTCGAGCGACCGGGCCCCGGACCCGCCCTCGGTGGCGGGCTGCAGCGGCGGGATGTGGGTGAGGTCGTCGACCGGCACCACCACCTGCACGTCGAGTCGCGACGGCGACGGCGGGGCCACGACCTGCACGGTGGACCGGCCGCCCAGGAATCGGGCGACCTCGTCGTGGGGGCGCACCGTGGCGCTGAGGCCGATCCGTCGCGGCCTGCGGGCCGGGTCGTGCTGCAGGGCGTCGAGCCGCTCCAGCGACAGGGCCAGGTGGGCGCCCCGCTTGGTGCCGGCCACCGCGTGCACCTCGTCGACGATGACCGTGCGCACGTGGCGCAGGGTCTCGCGCGCTGCCGACGTGAGCATGAGGAACAGCGACTCCGGGGTGGTGATGAGGATGTCGGGCGGCTTGGCCACGAGCCGGCGACGCTCGGCCGCGGGGGTGTCGCCGGACCGGACCCCGATCGTGACGGCCCGGAACTCCTCGCCGCGTCGGGCCGCGGTCTGGGTGATGCCGACCAACGGGGAGCGCAGGTTCCGCTCGACGTCGACGCCCAGGGCCTTCAGCGGCGACACGTAGAGCACCGCGGTGCCCTCGCGCTCCTCGGTCGTGTGCAGCAGGTGGTCGATGGCGGCCAGGAACGCCGCGAGGGTCTTGCCCGAGCCGGTCGGCGCCACCACCAGCTGGTGGTGGCCGGACGCGCCCGCCCCCTCGCGGTCCCAGGCCTGCGCCTGCACGGGGGTCGGCTCGCCGAGTGCGTTCGCGAACCACTCCGCGGTCGCGGGCGCGAAACGACTCAGCGGATCTGACACCCGTCCATCGTCGCAGCCGGCGCCGACAGCGCGAGCCGGCGGCAGCAGGGGCGCCGGTGTGTCCGCACCGGGTGGTGGGGTCCGGTGCGGCATCCTGTCAGGCATGAAGCTTCGCCTGCTCGCGGTCGTGTCCGCCGTCGCCCTGTCCCTGGCCGCCTGCGGTGGGGACGACCCCGCCCCGGCCGACGAGGCGACCGAGGGCGACAGCACGCCGCTGGTGCAGATGAACCCCCTGACCGGACTGGAGCTGCCGGACGGCGCCCCCGCCAACCCGGTGTTCGTCGTGAAGGTCGAGAACACCCGTGCCGGCGCTCCGCAGTACGGCCTGAACCAGGCCGACCTCGTCGTCGGCCAGCTCGTCGAGGGCGGCGTCACGCGCCTCGCGGCGTTCTACTACACCGCGCTGCCGACCCAGGTCGGCCACGTGCGCTCGATGCGCGGCACCGACATCGGCATCGCCGCCCCGGTGGCCGGCCAGCTCGTCGCCACCGGTGGCGCGCCGCCGACCGTCGACCAGGTGGCGGCCGCGGGCATCCCGGTGTTCTCCGAGGACGGCGGCGCCCCCGGCTTCAGCACCGACAGCTCCAAGTCGCGTCCGTACAACCGGCTGGTCGACCTGACCGCGGTCGCCGCGGCGGCGACGGCCACCGACATCCCGGGGCCGTACCTGGACTTCACGCCGGCCGAGGGCGAGGAGGCCGAGGGCGCCGAGGAGCCCGCCGAGGCCGAGGGTTCGGCGGGGACGACGGCTGCCCCGCCTGCCACCCGCACGGTGTCGTCGGCCTCCGTGCAGTTCTCGCGGTCGACCACGCACACCTGGGCGTTCGGCAACGGGGTGTGGTCGCGCACCAACGGGTTCGCCGCCGAGGGCCAGGACTTCGCGGCCACCACCCTGATCGTCGTGTTCGCCCCGGTCCAGTCGGCCGGCTACCTCGACCCCGGGGGCAACGACGTGCCCGAGACGGTGTTCCAGGGGGGCGGTCGGGCGCTGATCCTCGCCGGCGACCAGGCCCAGGACGTGTCGTGGGCGAAGGACGGCCTCGGCGGCCGCCTGACCTTCACCGACGCGGCCGGCGCCCCGGTGACGATCGACCCGGGCAAGATCTGGATCGAGCTGGTGCCCGAGAGCGGGTCGGCGACCGCCCAGTAGGCCTCAGCGGGCGGACTGCGGGAGCAGGCGCATCCCGGCGAGGATCGTGCCGATCGACATCTCGACCCGCTCGCTCGCGACGTCGGGGTCCTCCGCGTCGGCCACGAACTCCGCGGCCGAGCGGATGGCGCCGTTGAAGATCGCCGCGAACGCCTCGTTGAGGTCGTCGACGCCGCCGATGTCCGCCAGCACCCCGTCGACGGCGTTCTGCACGACGCCCAGGGTGGCGGTGCGCTCGGCCTCCCGGTAGCGCTCGTGGCCGAGTGCGACCGGCGCCTCCTGCAGGCAGATCCGGCGGTACTGGGAGTCCCGGCACACCTCGAGGAACATCTGCAGGCCGATCCGGGCCCGCTCCCACGGGTCCTTGGAGGTGTCGATCGCCTTCTCGATGCGGTGGACGGTCTCGCGCTGCAGCGTCGTGAAGACGCTCTCGAACAGGGCGAGCTTGCTCGGGAAGTGGTGGTAGAGCGCGCCCTTGGTGACCCGGGCGGCGACGACGACCTCGTCGAGGGAGGTCCCGGCGTAGCCGTGGTCGGTGAACAACGCGGTGGCGCTGTCCAGCAGCGAGCGCTTCGTGCCCGACATGGCGGGGCGACGGCCGGTCTTGCGCGCCGCGCGCAGCACCTTGGCGGGGTGAGTCATGGGTCACATCCTACGCACGGGGGGTACAGGTGCTCGGAATCACAGTGCCCGTGAGTGGCCTGACCTGCGCAAATGCCACATACTCGAAGTACGTACCGCGAGTATGTCGCTCGTGGTCCAACGGCACCGAAAGGAACACCACCATGACCTGGGATGCCTACCACCTGCGCAAGGCCGCGCTGCAGCAGATCCTCGCAGTGGCCGATGCGACCTCCGAGATCACCGCGGACTCCGCGCTGGACGCCGTGCCCGGCGCCCGCGAGGCGTTCCACGACGCCGACGCCCTGCTGTTCGACGTCCAGATGTACTGGTCGGCCCAGCTGAGCAACCAGCTCGAGCAGCTCGTCGGCCCCGGAGCGGAGACCCCCGAGATCGGGGTCGTCTCGGCCTGGGTGAACGCCGCCGCGATCGCCCCCGGCGCCCGCCGGATCCTCGACTCCGCCCTCGACAACGAGGCGCTCGCCCGTGCCTTCGAGAAGGAGGACGAGCTGATCGCGCGCGCCGCCGGCGTGCCGGTCATGTCGCCGAACCTGCTCGAGCGCGGTCGCGAGATCGGCCGGACGGCTCGCCGCTCGGCGGTGCTGCCGGAGATCGCCCCCGCCGAGCCCGCGCCGGTCACGATCCTGTCGTGGCTGCGCAACACGCTGGCTGCCTGACCACCCACCGGCTCAGCCGGCCGCGTCTGCTTCCGGCAGGACGCGGCCGAGCTGGGTCGTCAGCTCCGAGTCGATCGCCTCGCCGAGCTGGGCCCGCAGGATCGCGACCGTGATCTGTCCCGAGACGGGCAGCAGCTCCTCGATGATGGTGAGGATCCTGGACCAGTCGTGCTCGGGCATGCCGGCCGCGACGAACGGTTCGACGATCTCCTCGAGCACCGAGGCGACGAACGCGTCGGCGATCGCGCGCAGACGCGACTTCATCAGCGGGTAGAGCCGGATGATCGTGTCGGGCGCGAGGCCGAGGGCCACGGCCGTCGCCCCGATCCGGACCACCTGCGGCTGCAGCACCTCGACCATCTCGTCGTCGAGGTAGCGCACCAGGCCGTGCTCGGCCATGGCATGGATCAGCTGGTCGTCCCGTTCGACACCGGCCAGGGCGGCCAGGGCGTCACGGGACATGATCTCGGGCTCCACGTCGTGGGGCGTGTCCAGCAGGTGCAGCAGGTCCAACGTGTGCCCCGCGGTCGCCGGTCGGGCGTCGCGGATGGCGGTCTCGACCGCCGCGAGGGTGATGCCGCGGTCGAGCAGCTCGCGCACCAGCTGCAGGCGCTGCACGTGCTCGCGGTTGTAGAAGCCGGTACGTCCGGCCAGCCTCGGGGGCGGCAGCAGACCACGGCTCGCGTAGGCCCGGACGTTGCGGACCGTCATGCCCACGTGGGCCGCGAGCTCGTCGACGGTGTACTGCTCCTCGCCGGACGCCGAGGAGTCCGACGGCTCGGCTGACGATGTAGGGGCAGTCATGCGGGCATCATAGAGGTATGGACACGATGCGGGGCCGGTTGCTCGTGGCGACCTCGGCGATCGAGTCCGGGGTCTTCTGGCGCAGCGTCGTCTACCTGATCGAGCACGACGCCGACGGGGCCCTGGGCGTGATCGTCAACCGACCCCTGGACGCCGACGTCGACGACGTGCTGCCGGACTGGGTCGACTCCGTCATCTCGCCCGGTTGCCTGTTCGAGGGCGGGCCGGTCGCCGCCGACGCCGCGCTGGCGCTCGGCATCCTGCCGGAGTCTCCCCCCTCCGACCCGCCCGGCTGGCGCCGAACCGACGGACTCGTGGGGCTGGTCGACCTCGACGCGCCGCCGCCGGCGGCCGGGGACTTCCGCGGGGTCCGGGTGTTCGCCGGCTACGCGGGCTGGGGTCCGGGTCAGCTGGAGGACGAGGTGGCCGAGTCGTCGTGGATGGTCGTGGCCGCCGACCCCGAGGACCTGCTCTCGCCCCACCCCGACACGCTGTGGCGGCAGGTGCTGCGCCGTCAGCAGGACGACCTCCGGTTCTGGTCGACCTACCCCGACGACCCGCACGACAACTGACGGCACGAAGGGTCACCGGGACTCGTTACGATGGTCCGGTGGGATTCTTCGGCAGCGGTACCCAGACGGTCCAGGACGAGCGCACCGACCTGCGCACCGAGGACGGTGACCACGAACGGTTCAGCCACTACGTCCCCAAGGACGTCCTCACCGAGGCGATGGTGATGGGGACCCCGTGCGTCGCGCTGTGCGGCAAGGTCTGGGTGCCCAGTCGCGACCCGAAGCGCTACCCGGTGTGCCCCACCTGCAAGGAGATCTGGGACGGCATGCAGGACGGCGACGGCGACGGCGGCGGGTCCGGATCGGGTGAGTAGCCCCAGGCTCCGTGCCTGGCAGCGCACCGCCCTCGAGACCTATCAGCGGCGACAGCCTCGGGACTTCCTGGCGGTGGCGACGCCCGGCGCCGGCAAGACGACGTTCGCCCTGACTCTCGCGGCCGACCTGCTGCACCGCGGCGTGGTCGAGCGGGTGGTGGTGGTGGCACCCACGGACCACCTCAAGACGCAGTGGGCCCACGCCGCCGCCGGTGCGGGCATCTCGCTGGACCCCGGGGTCGCCGGCTCGGGCGCGCTCGGGGCGGGATTCCAGGGATTCGTCGTCACCTACGCCGGTCTGGCCGTCAACCCGGCGGCGTTCCGGGTGCGCATCGAGCACCGTCGCACCTTCGTGATCCTCGACGAGGTGCACCACGCCGCCGACGCGCTCAGCTGGGGCGAGGCCGTCCGCGAGGCGTGCGAGCCGGCCGAACGGCGCCTCGCCCTGACCGGCACCCCGTTCCGCTCCGACGACCACCCGATCCCGTTCGTCACCTATGCACCGGCCGACGACGGGACGACCACGAGCGTCGCCGACCACTCCTACGGGTACGGCTCGGCCCTGCGAGACGGCGTGGTGCGGCCCGTGCTGTTCATGGCCTACTCCGGTGCGATGCACTGGCGCACGCGGGCCGGCGACGAGATGGTCGCTCGGCTGGGCGAGCCGTTGACCCGTGATGCCACGGCGCAGGCGTTGCGGACCGCTCTCGACCCGGCCGGGTCGTGGATCCCTCAGGTGCTCCGGGCGGCCCACACGCGGCTGCTGGAGGTGCGACGCGACGTGCCGGACGCGGGTGGTCTGGTGATCGCCAGCGACCAGCAGTCGGCGCGGGCGTATGCCGCGATCCTGCGTGAGATCGCCGGGGTCGACCCGGTCGTGGTGCTGTCGGACGATGCCGGTGCCAGCCAGCGGATCGCGGAGTTCTCGGCCGGCATGGAGCCCTGGATGGTCGCCGTGCGGATGGTCAGCGAGGGCGTCGACATCCCACGACTGTCGGTCGGGGTCTACGCCACGACCACGGCCACCTCGCTGTTCTTCGCCCAGGCGGTCGGCCGGTTCGTCCGGCTGCGTCGTCGGGGGGAGACCGCCACGATCTTCCTGCCCAGCGTGCCCGCCCTGCTGGGCCACGCCGGCGACCTGGAGACCCAGCGCGACCACGTCCTGGGTCGACCCGTCGACGACGCGGCCGACCTGTTCGCGGCCGAGGCCGAGCTCCTCGCCCGGGCGCAGCAGTCCGAGGCGGCCTCGGCGGACGAGCTCGGCACGTACAAGGCGCTGGGCAGCGACGCCTCGTTCGACCGGGTGCTCTACGACGGTGGCGAGTTCGGCTACGAGAGCCTCTCCGACGACGGCGAGGAGCTGGACTTCCTGGGCATCCCGGGCCTGCTCGACCCCGAGCAGGTGGCCGAGCTGCTGCAGCGGTCCCGCCGTCAGCGCAAGCCCGCCACGCCGGCTGCGGTGCGCGAGGAGGTGCTCTTCGAGCAGCGGGGAGCCCTGCGGCGCGAGCTCAACGGGCTGGTCGGGGCGTGGCACCACCGCACCGGTGAGCCGCACGGCGTCATCCACACCCGGCTGCGGTCGGGCACCGGCGGACCTCCGGCGGCGTCCGCCTCGTCGGCGGTGCTGCAGCAGCGGATCGACCTGATCCGGTCGTGGGCCCTGCGCGCGTCGAGCTGACCCTGGTGGCCCGGGCCGCCGCCCGCTAGGATGCGAGTCATGATTCGCATTTCATCGTGGCGGTCCCGTCGACGCGACCACTGGCAGCGCGAGGTCGACCGGCTCGACCCCGCCACCGACCACGGCCGGATCGCCCAGATCCTGGCCCTGCACGAGTTCCCCTGGGACCTCCAGCAGGCCCTGAGCTTCGCCCTGTTCCGCACCTACGCGGTGCCGTCGATCGGCCGGCTGCTGTACGACACCGGCCAGTTCACGACCGACACCCAGAAGCGGCACGACGACACCGTCCTGGTGCTCGAGTCGGTGCTCGACCACGGCACCGAGTCGGCGGACGGTCGGGCGGCGATCCGCCGCATGAACCAGATGCACGGCAGCTACGACATCAGCAACGACGACATGCGCTACGTGCTCGCCACGTTCGTGGTGATGCCGGTGCGGTGGATCGCCGACCACGGCTACCGACCGCTCACGGCGACCGAGATCGACGCCACCACCCGCTACTACGCCCGACTGGGTGCCCTCATGGGCATCAAGGACCTGCCGGAGGACTACGTGGGGTTCTCCGACCTGCTCGACGCCTACGAGGCCGAGCACTTCGTCTATGACCCCAAGAGCCGCGCCGTGGCCGACTCGACGCTCGAGCTGCTCGTGTCGTTCTACCCCAGGCCGCTGCGCGGTGCCGTCGAGCTGTTCAGCCGCAGCCTCATGGACCAGCCGCTGCTCGACGCGTTCGGGTACGAGCGGCCGCCCGGCTGGGCGGTCTCGGCCTCGCGGCGGGCCCTGCGCCTGCGGGCGGCGTTCGTCCGCCGCCTCCCGCCGCGGCTGACCCCCACCTACGCACGGGATCTCGCGCGGGTGCGGTCGTACCCCAACGGCTACCTGGTGGAGCGGCTCGGCACCTTCCCGTCGACGATGCCCGACCTCGACGACGAGCGGGTCGCCTAGGCGGGAGCCGGGAAGAGCCGCGACCCGCGTGGCGTTGACCCGGGGGTGAAGCTCTCCGTCCTGGACCTCGTGCCCCTCCGCTCCGACCAGAGCACCGGCGACGCGCTCGCGGCGTCGACCGCCGTCGCCCAGGCGGCGGACCGAGCCGGGTACACCCGGTACTGGATCGCCGAGCACCACAACATGCCGGCCGTCGCCGCCACCAGCCCGCCGGTGATCATCGCCCATCTGGCGTCCCGCACGTCGTCGATCCGGGTCGGTTCGGGGGGAGTGATGCTGCCCAACCACGCGCCGCTGGCGGTGGCGGAGCAGTTCGCGCTGCTGGAGGCGATGCACCCCGGCCGCATCGACCTCGGCATCGGCCGGGCGCCCGGGTCGGACCCGGTCACCTCGATGGCCTTGCGGGGGCCGGCCGGCAGGGACGACACCGACGTGCAGCGGTTCCCGCAGTACCTCGAGGACGTCGTGGCGCTGATGGGCGCCGACGGGGTGCGGGTTCCCGTCCCGCGGCAGGAGTACGTGCTCCGGGCGACGCCCGCGGCCCGGACCGAACCCGCCCTGTGGCTGCTGGGCTCGTCCTTGTACTCCGCCCGGCTGGCTGCCGCCCAGGGCCTGCCCTACGTGTTCGCCCACCACTTCTCCGGACAGGGCACGGCCGAGGCGCTGGCCACCTACCGCCGCGAGTTCGTGCCGAGCGCCCGGTGCGCGGCGCCGACCACCTTCCTCACCGTCAACGCGTCGGTCGCGCCCACCCACGCCGACGCCGTGGCGGCCGCACTGCCGCAGATGCAGCTGATGGCGCGGTTGCTCGGCGGACTGCCGCTCCGTGCGATCGACCTCGTGGAGGACGCGGCCGAGGTCGAGCTGCCGCCGCGCCTCCAGGAGCTGGTCGAGGCGGGTCTGGCCCGGGCGGTGCTCGGTGCCCCGGACGACGCGGCGGACCAGCTCCGGCGTCTGGCCGAGCAGTTCGAGGTCGACGAGGTGATGGTCAACCCCATCGGTTCGGCGCCTCGGGGCACCGACGCCGACACCGCTCCCGCACGGGTGGCGACGGTCGAGCTGCTGGGCGCCGCCCTGCTCTGACCGGGGGCTTTGGCTGGGCGCGTCGACTGCGTCACAATGGACGGCGTGACGAGGACCGCCCCCGTGGAGCACCGCGAGCCCGAGGTCGACGAGGCCGTCGAGCTCGAGGCGCCCTGGGTCACCATCGTGTGGAACGACCCGGTCAACCTGATGTCCTACGTCTCCTACGTGTTCCGCAACTACTTCGGCTACACCGACGAGAAGGCCACCGAGCTGATGCTGGCGGTCCACCACGAGGGCAAGGCAGTCGTCTCGACCGGCAGCCGCGAGCAGATGGAGCGGCACGTGCAGGCCATGCACGAGTACGGCCTGTGGGCCACCCTGCAGCGGGCCGACGCGTGAAGGCCTTCAAGCGCCGCCGTCGAGGAGGGTTCGTCGCGACCTTCGACGCCGCCGAGGCCCAGCTGCTGGTGACGCTCGCCCGCCAGGTCGTCGAGCTGCTGATGGACCGCAACGGCGCGCCGGAGTCCGACCCCGATCCGTTGGCCCTCCAGCTCGGCATGGGGGGACCGGCGACCCCGCCGGAGGACCCGGTCCTGCAACGACTCCTCCCCGACGCCTACCGCGACGACGCCGAGGAGTCCGGTGAGTTCCGCCGGTTCACCGAACGGACCCTGACCACCGGGAAGGTCGCCAACGCCGAGGCGGTCATCGGGTCGCTGGTCGACGGCGGGCTCGACCCCGAGGCGCGCCCGGGAGCCGCCGATGCCTCGCCGGTCGAGGTCGAGCTGGACCCGGCTGCGGCCCAGGCGTGGCTGCGGACGCTCAACGACATCCGGCTCGCTGTCGCCGTCCGCCTCGGCATCGAGGACGAGGAGGATGCGCACCTCGCTGCGCACTCCACCGACGACGCCGTGATCGCGATGAGCGAGATCTACGACTGGCTCGGCTACGTGCAGGAGACCCTCGTCCAGTCCCTGGACTGACCCCCCACCCCACCCCCCCCGGAACCGCGAGTGGCGCAGTTCTGCGGTTTCGAGACGGCGTGTCGCGCTGGACTGCGCCACTCGGGACCCGAACTGCGCCACTCGCGGTGAAGCGCGTCCGGCTCGCGGACGGCTGTCGGGCGCGTGGCGGACACCTCGATAGACTCCGGAACCGTGCTCACCATCGACCGCGCGACCGTCGACGCGATTATCGCGCACGCCCGTCGTGACCACCCCGACGAGGCCTGCGGCGTGGTGGCGGGGGCCATCGGCTCGGACCTGCCCACCCGCCACGTGCCGATGCTGAACGCCGCCATGTCGCCCACCTTCTACGAGTTCGACTCCGGGGACCTGTTGCGGCTGTACCGCGACATGGACGACCGCGACGAGGAGCCCGTGGTCGTCTACCACTCGCACACCGCGACCGAGGCGTACCCGTCGCGCACCGACATCGACCTCGCCTCCGAGCCCGGCGCGCACTACGTGCTGGTGAGCACCCGCGACGGTGCGCACGAGGCCGGCCCCGTGGACGTGCGGTCGTACCGCATCGTGGACGGCGAGGTCACGGAGGAAGAAGTCCGCATCGTCGAGCGTTATGACCACGACGTCCCCCACGAAAAGGTGAACCCCTGATGGCCATCGAGGTCCGCATCCCCACGATCCTGCGCCCCTACACCGGTGGTGAGCGGGCGGTCGAGAGCACCGGTGCCACGGTCGCCGAGCTCATCGACACCCTGGAGTCGCAGCACGCCGGGCTGAAGGAGCGGCTGGTCGAGGACGGCGCCGTCCGCCGGTTCGTCAACATCTACGTCAACGACGAGGACATCCGGTTCACCGGACACCTCGAGACCGCCGTCGGCGACGGTGACACCGTCGTGATCCTGCCGGCCGTCGCCGGCGGCTGACG
The DNA here is from genome assembly GCF_000160775.2 of Aeromicrobium marinum DSM 15272. Classification (NCBI taxonomy): domain Bacteria; kingdom Bacillati; phylum Actinomycetota; class Actinomycetes; order Propionibacteriales; family Nocardioidaceae; genus Aeromicrobium; species Aeromicrobium marinum. The sequence goes on from NZ_CM001024.1 coordinate 350,925, forward strand.
ACCCGGTGACCCGCCACGCCTCGCTGGTCGACTCCGTCGGCCACACCCCGCTGGTCGGCCTGCCCACCCTGTCGCCGTCCCCCGAGGTGCGGCTGTGGGCCAAGCTGGAGGACCAGAACCCCACCGGGTCCATCAAGGACCGGGCCGCCCTGGCGATGATCGAACGGGCCGAGGCGGAGGGTCGGCTGACGCCCGGTGCCACGATCCTGGAACCGACGAGCGGCAACACCGGGATCTCCATGGCCATGGTCGCGAAGCTGCGCGGCTACCGGATGGTGTGCGTCATGCCCGAGAACACCTCGGAGGAGCGGCGCCAGCTGCTGCGGATGTGGGGCGCGGAGATCATCGCGTCCCCGGCCGCGGGTGGTTCCAACGAGGCCGTACGGGTCGCCAAGGGCATCGCCGCCGAGCACCCCGACTGGGTCATGCTGTACCAGTACGGCAACCCGGCCAACGCCGACGCGCACTACACGGGCACAGGACCCGAGGTGCTCGCCGACCTGCCGGAGGTGACCCACTTCGTCGCGGGTCTGGGCACCACGGGGACCCTCATGGGCGTCGGACGGTTCTTCCGCGAGGCCAAGCCGGAGGTGCGTATCGTCGCCGCCGAGCCGCGGTACGGCGAGCTGGTCTACGGCCTGCGCAACCTCGACGAGGGCTTCGTGCCCGAGCTGTACGACGAGTCGTTGATCGATGCCCGGTTCTCGGTGGGTCCGCGCGACGCGGTCCGCCGCGTGCGTGAGCTCATCGCGTCCGAGGGGATCTTCGCGGGCATCTCGACCGGGGCCATCCTGCACGCGGCGCTCGCCCAGGCGGCGAAGTGCGTGAAGAACGGCGAGTCCGCCGACATCGTGTTCATCGTCTGCGACGGCGGCTGGAAGTACCTGTCGACGGGGGCCTACGAGGGCACGCTCGACGAGGCGGAGGACGCCCTCGACGGCCAGCTCTGGGCCTGAACCGGGCGGGTCAGTTGACCGCGCGGGCGAGGCGCCCCGACTCGCCGGTCTCGTCGTCGGTGACGACCAGGGCGTCGCCGTCGACGGTGACGGTGTCGGCCGAGAGGATCCAGACCGGGACGGGGTCCACGTCGGGGCAGGCGCGCTCGGTGGCCGTGACGTCGCTGACGACGACCTCACTGCCGTCGACCTCCCAGCGACCCTCGCCGGTGTTGCAGCCGTCGAAGAGGATCAGCTCGCCGCCGGTCACGAACTGGACCAGCCCGGTGTCCCCGCCGCGCCAGGCGCCGACCACGTCGGCGGCGTCGACCGGCGTCCCCGTGGGGGCGTCGGGAGGGACGGTGGCGGTGGTGGTCGACGGGCTCGTCGCCGGGTCGTCGGAGCCGCCGGCGCACCCCGCGACCAGCAGCAGGCCGAGCAGCGCGAACCGGGCCGCGGGCGCACGGCCCGGCGTCACTCGAGCTCCAGGTCGATCTCGCCGGTGGGGAGCCCGACCAGCTTCACGGTGAGCGGACCGGAGGACGAGTCGTCGCGCGTGAACTCACTCGTCGACGGCGCCAGGTCGGCCAGGCACGCCTCACCGGTCTCGGCCTCGAGCTCGATGGTCACCTGGTCGTCCTGGTCGGTGAGCTCGACCGCCTGGAACGGGCACGTGCGGCTGCCCCACACCGTGACGGCGAACCGGCGGTCGCGCTCCAACCACGTGACGATCGGTCCGCGGTCGTCGGTCATGTCCAGGGCCTCCAGCTGCAGCTGCGGCGGGATGCCGGTGTAGCTGCGGTCGGCCGGCCCGCCCGCACCGACGCAGCCGGTCAGCGCCAGGGCGGCCGCGAGCGTGAGGGCGAGGCTCCGGATGTGCATGCCCCATGCTGACACGGCGGACGACGACTCACACGGCGCGGCCCGCGTCCACTAGCCTCGGGTGCGTGAACGACATCGTCGTGTTCTCCGGAAGCGCCCACCGTGGTCTGGCCGAGCAGATCTGCAGCCACCTCGGGACGACCCTGTCGCCGTCGGAGACGGTGCGGTTCAGCAACGACTGCCTCCAGGTGCAGCTGCTGGCCAACTGTCGCCAGCGCGACGTCTACATCGTGCAGCCCCTCGTCCCGCCGACGCAGGACCACCTGATGGAGCTGCTGCTGATGGTCGACGCGGCCAGGGGCGCCTCGGCGTCCTCGGTCACCGTCGTCGTGCCGCACTACGCGTACGCGCGGTCGGACAAGAAGGACGCGTCGCGCATCTCGATCGGCGGCAAGCTGGTCGCCGACATGATGGCGACGGCGGGGGTGAGCCGGGTCGTCACCATGACGCTGCACGCGCCCCAGGTGCACGGGTTCTTCTCCATGCCGCTGGACCACCTGACGGCCATCGGCGAGCTGGCCGACTACTACCGGTCGACCGACCTGACCGACACCGTGGTGGTCTCGCCGGACTTCGGCAACGCCAAGACGGCCTCGCAGTTCGCCCGGCTCCTCGGCCTGCCCGTCGCGGCCGGCAGCAAGCAGCGCAAGGCCGACGACAAGGTCGTGATCGACGCCATCGTCGGCGACGTGCACGGCAAGCGGGTCATCGTGCTGGACGACGAGATCGCCACCGGCGGGTCGATCATCGAGCTGATCGCCATGCTCGAGGCCGAGGGGGTCACCGAGACCTCCGTGGCCTGCACGCACGGCCTGTTCACCGGCAAGGCGGTGGAGCGGCTGCGGTCGCACCCCCTCATCACCGAGGTCGTCACGACCGACACCGTCCCCGCGCCGACGGACTGGCCCGAGCTCAAGGTGCGTTCGGTGGCGCCGCTCTTCGCCGAGGCGATCGCCCGCATCCACGCAGGGGAGTCGGTCTCCAGCCTGTTCGACGGCGTCGATCCCACCCACGCCCCGCCCCAGCCCAAGCTCCCCCTCTGACGCCCGCCCACCTACCCTCTGTTGTTGTGAGCGACGCACCGATCGGCATCTTCGACTCCGGGTTCGGGGGTCTGACCGTGGCGCGAGCCGTGCTCGACCAGCTGCCGCACGAGTCGGTGCTCTACCTGGGCGACACGGCCCGGCAGCCGTACGGACCCCTGCCGATCTCCCAGGTCCGCGAGTACGCGCTGGACTGCCTCGACCACCTGGTGGACCACGGGGTGAAGGCGTTGGTGATCGCCTGCAACTCCGCCAGCGCCGCGGTGCTCCGCGACGCCCGGGAGCGGTATGCCGTCCCGGTGGTGGAGGTGATCGTCCCGGCGACACGCCGCGCGGTCAACGCGACCCGCAACGGCCGGGTCGGCGTCATCTGCACGCAGTCCACCGCCACGTCGCGCGCGTACGACGACGCCTTCGCCGCGAACCCGTCGATCGAGCTGCACACCCGCGCGTGCCCGCGGTTCGTGGAGTTCGTCGAGGCGGGTGTGACCGGCGGGGAGGAACTGATCACCGTCGCCCGCGAGTACCTGGCCCCGTTGAAGGAGGCCGGTGTCGACACCCTCGTGCTGGGTTGCACCCACTACCCGTTGCTGACCGGCGTAGTGTCGTACGTCATGGGTGACACGGTGACGTTGGTGTCCAGCGCGGAGGAGACCGCGAAGGACGTCTTCGCGCTGCTCGCACGCGAGGACCTCGCCCGGGGCCCCGGCGCGTCCGCACCGCGGCACCGCTTCATGACGACCGGGCGCCCTGGCGAGTTCGGAGAGATCGGCCGACGCTTCCTCGGCCCGGAGGTCGGCGACGTCGAGGCGTTCACCCGGCCGGCCCCGGAGGTGATCGCATGAGGCTGACCGTCGTCGGCTGTGCGGGTTCGTACCCCGGGCCCGACTCGGCCGCGAGCTGCTACCTGCTGGAGACCGAGCACGAGGGGCGCACGTGGCGCCTGGTGCTCGACCTGGGCAACGGCTCGCTCGGCCAGCTGCAGCGCTACTGCGACCCCCGTGACGTCGACGGGTTCGCCATCAGCCACCTGCACCCCGACCACTGCCTGGACCTCACCAGCTACACGGTGCTCAGCAAGTACCACCCCGACGGCGCGTACGGCCGGGTCCCGATCCACGCGCCGGCGGGCGCGGCCGAGTACATCTCGGTCGCCGGCGGTCCCGGCGGCGAACCGGTGTGCGCGAACCTGGCCTTCTCGGTGTGGGAGCAGGACCCCGTGGCCGAGATCGGTCCGTTTCGGGTCGTCGCGACGCAGGTCGACCACCCGGTCACGGCCTTCGGTCTGCGGGTCGAGGTGCAGGGCCACGTCGTGGCCTACTCCGGCGACACCGGGCCCACCCCGGCGATCGACGACGTGGCCCGCGACGCCGACCTGTTCCTGTGCGAGGCGTCCTTCCTCGAGTCGCGTGACAACCCGCCGAACCTGCACCTCACGGGTGCCGAGGCGGGCCGGTTCGCGGCCAGCTCGGGGAGCCGGCTGCTGCTCGTCACCCACATCCCCGCCTGGACCGACGCGGCCGAGGTCGAGGCGGACGTGAAGTCCTCCTGGGACGGTGACTACCGGATCGTGCGGCCGGGCGACGTCTTCGAGGTCTGAGTCTCCTCGTAGGGTCGGGGCATGACTTCGCGCGAGGACGGCCGAGCCGTCGACCAGCTCCGGGACATCCGCATCACCCGGGGGTGGCTCGACCACGCCCAGGGGTCCTGCCTGATCGAGTTCGGCAAGACCCGGGTGCTGTGCGCCGCTGCGGCCTCCGAAGGCGTGCCGAGGTGGCGCAAGGGTTCGGGTCTGGGCTGGGTCACCGCCGAGTACGCGATGCTGCCGCAGGCCACCCACGACCGGTCGTCCCGTGAGTCGGTCAAGGGTCGCATCGGCGGACGCACCCACGAGATCTCCCGGCTCGTCGGCCGGTCCCTGCGGGCGACGATCGACGACAAGGCGCTCGGCGAGAACACCATCACGATCGACTGCGACGTGCTGCAGGCCGACGGGGGTACCCGGACGGCGGCCATCACCGGTGCGTACATCGCGCTGGCGGACGCGGTCGCGCACCTGAAGGGCCTGGGCGCCACCGCGGGCGAACCGCTCGTGGAGTCGGTGGCCGCCATCAGCGTCGGCATCGTCGACGGGGTGCCGATGCTGGACCTTCCGTACGTCGAGGACGTCAGGGCCCACACCGACATGAACGTGGTGATGACGGGCAGCGGTGCGTTCGTGGAGGTCCAGGGCACGGCCGAGGGGCAGCCGTTCGACAAGGCGGAGCTCGACGCGCTGCTCGAGCTGGCGGCCGGCGGGTGCGCCGACCTCACCCGGCTGCAGACCGAGGCCCTGTCGGCATGATCGGAGCGGCCGGGTGACGCAGGTCGTGCTGGCGTCCAACAACGCCAAGAAGCTGACTGAGCTGCGCCGCATCCTGGCGCCGCTCGTCCCGGGGGTCGAGGTGCTGGGCCTCGCGGACGTGGAGTCCTACGACGAGCCGGCTGAGACCGAACCGACCTTCGCCGGCAACGCCCTGCTCAAGGCGCGCGCCTGTCTGCAGGTGACCGGTCTGCCGTCGCTGGCCGACGACTCGGGTCTGTGCGTCGACGCGCTCAACGCGATGCCGGGGGTCCTCTCGGCCCGGTGGTCGGGCGTGCCCAAGGCCGACGGTGGTGACGCCGCCAACAACGCGTTGCTGCTGAGCCAGCTGTCCGACGTGCCCGACGAGCGTCGGGGCGCCCGGTTCGTGTGCGCGGTGGCGCTGTGCCTGCCCGGCGGCGTCGAGGTCGTCGAGCACGGCGAGATGCCCGGGCGGGTCCTGCGGGCGGAACAGGGTGAGGGCGGGTTCGGCTACGACCCGCTGTTCGCGGCGGACGGCTACGAGGTGTCGACCGCCGAGCTGGACCCGGTCGAGAAGGACCGGATCAGTCACCGGGGCCGCGCCCTGACGCTCATGGCACCCCACGTGGCCCACCACCTCACCTCCCCCTAGGGGCGGTGGATTCGCGACCGATAGGCCCCGGCGGTGCCCCACGGACCGAATACGGCGCCATTCGGTCGCATGCTCACCGCGCCGGGGATTCGGTCCCGAATCCACCGCCCGGGGCGGGGGTCAGGCGGCGGGGAGTCCGTCGGGAGTGCACAGCGCCCCGATGTCGGCGCTGCGGTCGCTGGCGATCAGGTCGAACAGGGCCGGAGCGCGTTCGGGGTCCCAGTTGACGGCGAAGTCGCGCAGCGGCACGGTGCAGTTGAGGCCGCCGCCGCCCATCGCCGACGACAGCGACCAGGCGAAGCGGGCCAGACTGATCGGCCCGACGTTGTCGCCGATGGCCAGGGAGCCGGTGCCCGCCCGGGCGACCTGCACGTACCGCACCGGGTTGAGGACCGTCCACGGGCTCTTGGCCTCGCCGGCGATCGATCCGATGACCTCGCGCTGGCTCTGCACCCGCTGGATGTCCTGCGTGGCGAAGGTCTTGCGTGACCGCGAGTACCCGAGGGCGGTGGCACCGTCGGCCTCCTGGCAGCCGGCCTGCAGCGAGATGCCGGCCAACGGGTCGTCGATCGCGGTCTCGGGGCAGATCTCGACGCCGCCGAGGGAGTCGACGACCTTGACCAGGCCTCCGAACCCGATCTCGACGTAGTCGTCGACCCGGATGCCGGTGTTGAGCTCGACGGTCTGCACCAGCAGCTCGGGACCGCCGAAGGCGTACGCCGCGTTGATCTTCGTCCGGTCGTAGCCGGGGATGTCGACCAGGGAGTCCCGGGGGATCGACAGCAGGACGGTGGGACCGGAGCCGACGTGCATCAGCATGATCGTGTCGGTGCGTCCGTTGCCGCCCTCGTCGGGCCCGGTCGCGAGCTCGACCTGCTCGGCCTCGGTCAGACCTGCGCGACTGTCGGTGCCGACCAGCAGGTACGTGCGGCCCGGCTGCTCCGCCGGGCGGTCACCGTCGGGCTCGGCATCGACCCGCTCGATCTGCGACCAGGCCCACACGGGGACGGCGACCAGGAAGATCAGCCAGGCGCCGAGCACGAGGCCCACGATCCTGCCGACCGGGCGCCGGCGCCGCGGGGGCGACGGCGGACCCGCAGCCGGCCGGCCACCCGGGGGCGGCAGGTTCGGCGGGGGCAGGTCGGGCTGTCGTCGTGACGGGTCGCCGGACGGTGTGCCCCGAGCCGGACGACCGTCGTCGTACAACCACGCGTACCGGTCATCGGGGTGCGGCTCGGGCATGGTCCGACCGTACCCGAGCGCCACGGGAGTTCCGGGAAATACGTCACCGACCCCGGCGCGCCCTCAACCTCAGGTCGAGGGTTTGTGCTCATACTGGTCGGGCTCCAGCTCCTTCCCCACGTTGAGGTTGCCATGCCTGACGATCGCTCGAGCCGTGGTTCGGCCGCGGCGTCCGCGACCGCGCGGATCCAGTTCCGTCGTGCCCTGACGCTGACGGTCATGACGATGGTCATGCCCGGTTCGGCCCAGCTCGTCCTCGGCAACCGGCAGGTGGGCCGCATCGCGGTCCGGGTGTGGCTCGCCACGATCGCGGCGCTCGTCCTCGTGCTGGCCCTCGCGATGGTGTCGCGCACCGGACTGTTCGGGCTGCTGACCAACGGGAACGTCCTCACGCTGGTGCGCTGGTACCTGATCCTGGGCGCCGTCGGCTGGGTCCTGCTGCTGCTCGACGCCTGGCGGCTCGGCACGCCCCTGCAGCTGCCGCGGCCCCACCGGCTCTGGATGACCGGCATCAACGGCGCGCTGTGCTTCGCGACGGCGGCCGTGATGCTGTTCGCGGCGCACCTCGTGAGCGTCCAGAACGCCTTCATCGGCACGGTGTTCGCGGCCACGGAGTCCTCCGACGCGACCGAGGGACGCTACAACGTCCTGCTGCTCGGCGGCGACTCCGGCAGCGACCGCGAGGGCATGCGGCCGGACTCCCTCACCGTGGCCAGCATCGACGCCGACACCGGTCGCACGGTGCTGGTCGGCCTGCCCCGCAACCTCGAGGACGTCCCGTTCCCTGAAGGCAGCGTCATGCACGAGGAGTTCCCCGACGGCTTCACCTGCGACGACTGCTACCTGAACTCCGTCCACACCTGGGCGACCGACCACGCCGACCTGTTCCCGGGATCGGACGACCCGGGCATGGACGCCACCGTCGAGGCCGTGGAGGCCGTCACGGGCCTGACGATCAACTACCACGCGATGGTCAACATGCAGGGTTTCGCGCAGCTGATCGACGCCGTCGGCGGCGTGACCGTGGACGTCAAGGAGCGGACGGCCATCGGCGGCATCGGCTCACCGATCACCGGGTGGATCGAGGCCGGCACCCGCGAGCTCGACGGCGACGAGGCGCTCTGGTACTCGCGCAGCCGGGTGCAGAACAGCGACTTCTCGCGCATGGGTCGCCAGAAGTGCGTCATGAACGCGATGCTGCAGCAGCTGAGTCCCAGCAAGGTCCTGCTGAACGTGGAGGAGATCGCCGCGTCCAGCGAGGCGCTGCTGCACACCGACATCCCGGCCGGCGAGCTGAACACCTTCATGGACCTGGCCCTCAAGGCCCGCCAGGAGCCGATGTCGACGGTCTCGCTCGTCCCCCCGCTCGTGTACACCGGCAACCCCGACTACCCGACCGTTCGCCGCCTCGTCGACGAGGCGATCGCCGTCGCCGAGGGAGTCGAGGCGCCGCCGGCCCTGCAGACCGCCCGCCTGGACCTCCCCAGCTTCGACACACCCGAGCAGCAGGCGGCCGATCCGACGTTGGACAATCAGTCGGAGAATCTCGCCGAGACCTGCTGACCGAGGACCGCCATGCAGCACCGTGCCAGCGTCCTGGGGCGTGGGTACGGAGACACCGCCCGCGACCCGGCGTCCGTGCGATTCCGGCGCGCCCTGTCGGTCGCGCTCCTCACGGTCGTCGCCCCCGGCTCGGCCCAGGTCCTGCTCGGGTCCCGCACCCTCGGCCGGGTCGCCCTCACCGCGTGGGCCGGGCTGCTGGTCACGGCCGTGTGGGCGGTGTGGACCTACCGCGCCGACCGGGCCCGTGTGCTGGGCTGGGCGGCCGACGCCGACCTGGTGCTCGTGCTGCGCGTCGTGGTGGTCGTGCTGGCGGTGGCCTGGCTGGCGCTGTTCGTGGACGCCTGGCGGCTGGCCTCGCCGCGCCGGCTCCGATGGTGGCGGGCGGGCGTCGTGGGGGTCGTCTACGTGACGGTCTCGATGCTGGTCGTCGGAGCCACGGCGGCCACGGTGCAGGTGATGACCGTCCAACGGGACGTCGTGACCTCGGTCTTCGTCGCCGAGGCCACCTCCGACCCCTTGCAGGGTCGTTTCAACATCCTGCTGCTGGGCGCCGACTCCGGTGCCGACCGCGCCGGCCTACGTCCTGACTCGCTCACCGTCGTGAGCATCGACGCCGACACCGGGCGGATCGTCCTGGTCGGCCTGCCCCGCAACCTGCAGCGGGTGCCCTTCCCCGACGACTCGCCCCTGGCCGAGGTGTTCCCGCGGGGCTACGACTGCGGCGAGGAGTGTCTCCTGAACGCCGTGTACACCCTGGGGGAGGACCGCCCCGACCTCTACCCCGGCGATCCCGAGCCCGGACTCACGGCGATGGTCGAGGCGGTGGAGGGCGTCACGGGGCTCGGCATCAGCTACCACGTCGTGCTCAACATGGAGGGCTTCAGCTCCCTGGTCGACGCCGTCGGCGGCGTCGAGGTCGACGTCGCGGCACCGATCGCGAAGTTCGGGGCCACGAACCTCGACCGGACCCGGTTCATCCCGGCCGGCCGGCAGGTGCTCGACGGCGAGGACGCGCTGTGGTTCGCCCGCAGCAGGGTGCAGTCCGACGACTTCACCCGGATGGCCCGGCAGAAGTGCCTCATCGCGGCGATGGTCGAGCAGCTCGACCCGCAGACGGTGCTGCTCAACGCCACGGCCATCGGCGACTCCAGCAAGGAGCTGCTCACGACGGACCTGCCGGCGTCGGAGCTGGGCCGGTTCGCGGACCTGGTGCTGAGGTCGCGGGACAATCCGATCACGACGGTGTCCCTCGTGCCGCCGCTCGTCGACGTGACCGACCCCGACTTCGAGGAGATCGCGGACACCGTCGCCGCCGCGATCGAAGGATTCGTCCCGGTGCCGGACGTCACGGTGACGCCACCGGCCGGCCGGCCGTCCGTCGAGGCGTCGCCGACCCCCGACCCCTTCGCGATCCAGGACCGGGTCAACCAGAGCGACGACCTCGCGGCGGTCTGCTGACCGCTCCCGCGGGGGTCAGGCCCGACCGGCCTCGTAGGCGTCGACGACGTCATCGGTGGGCCCGTCCATGACGACCCTGCCGCGATCGATCCACACCACCCGGTTGCAGGTGTCGCGGATGGAGCCCATCGAGTGGCTGACGAGGAAGACCGTCCCGGCGTTGTCGCGGATCTCCCGGATGCGTTCCTCGCTGCGGGCCCGGAACTGCCGGTCGCCGACCGCGAGCGCCTCGTCGACGATGAGGATGTCGTGCGCGCGGGCGGTGGCGATCGCGAACTTCAGGCGGGCGGTCATGCCGGAGGAGTAGGTGCGCATCGGCAGGTCGATGAACTCCCGCAGGCCGGCGAAGTCGACGATCTCGTCGAACCGGGCATCGATCTCGTCGCGGTCCAGGCCCATCGCCAGGCACCCGAGGACCACGTTGTTGGCGCCCGACAGGTCGCGGATCAGGGCGGCACCCACGCCGAGGAGGTTCGGCCGGCTGGCCGCGTGGACCGCCCCGGCGCTGGTCGGCGTCAGCCCGACCAGGGTGCGCATCAGCGTCGACTTGCCCGATCCGTTGGGACCGATGATCCCCACGCTGTCGTTCTCGTGGGCGGTGAAGCTGACCCCGCGCAGCGCGTGCACGGTGCGCGTCGACCGGGCCCGGCGGAGCAGACCACCCCGGGTGTCGACGCCGGCCGCGGCCTTGCCGGTGGCGTGCACCCGGTAGGTCACGTGCACGTCGTCGACGACCACCGTCGGCCGTCGCTCAGTCGACCCGGCCATACCGCTCCTCGGCCGCCCAGAAGAACACCACGCCTGCCGTCAGCACCACGGCGGTCCAGCCGCTGGCGTACAGCCAGTACTCGGGCCGGACCACGTGGTCGGGACCGCTGAGCAGGATCCCGCGGGCCAGGCTGAGCACCTCGTGGACCGGCACCAGGTCCGCCACGGCCAGGACGGTCGGGTCGTCGGCGAACCGCTGCTCGATGCTGTAGAAGATCCCCGTCGTGTAGAACACCAGCCGGGTGAGGAACGGCAGCAGCTGGTTGAGGTCGCGCACGTGGACGGTCAGTCGTGCCGCGGCCAGCGCCAGGCCGGTGTTGAAGCCCGCGAACAGCAGGGCGAGCGGCACGAGCAGCACCCACTGCCAGGTCGGTGGGTGTCCGAACGCGACCACCATGACCAGACTGATGGCCAGCATCGGCAGGAACTGCAGGAACCGCTGGGTGACCACCGCCAGCGGCAGGACCATCCGGGGGAACGCCAGGCTCTGCACGAGTGCGGCGTTGGTCGTGATCGACTTCGCGCCCGTCGTCACCGACGAGGCGAAGAACTCGAACCAGAACACGCCGATGACCAGGAACTCGATGAAGTGGTCCGGGCGGCCGCTCGCCATCAGGATGCCGAACACCGTGCCGTACACCGCCGCGTTCAGCAGGGGCTTGAGGATCACCCAGCCCATGCCGAGGCGGTTCTGGTCGTTCTCGGCGCGGATCCGGAACCGCGCCAGTGACGAGACGAACCGGCGCCGCTGCCACACCTGCCGCAGGTAGGCGGGCAGCGCCGGACGGGCGCCGACCCGGGTGAGGGGCCGGGGATCCGCGGACCCCGCGATCGTGGCCCAGCGCTCGTCGACGGTCACAACGCCGGACCCTAGGGCTCCGGGTCGAACAGCCGGCGTCGGTCAGGTGGCCTGCTCCTGAACGGCGATCGCCGCCCGGCGGTCGGGGTCGGCGGCCGTCACCAGCACGAGCGATCCGCCACCGGTCGCCGCGGCCGTCACCAGGCGCGCGTCGCGTCCGACGTCCCCCGGTGTCACGACCAACCGGCGGGGGTCGGGCACCGTGGTGGTCAGCAGCTGGCGATGGGTCAGCGTGGTGCCTCCCAGGTCGAGGGCGACCTCGTCGGGTGTCGGCGGGTCGAGCGCGAGGAAGTGGTCACCCTGACCGGGCAGCTCCGCGCCGAGGTCCACGAAGCCGGCAGGAGGGTCGGGGAAGCGCGCCCCGAACGGCAGCAGCGAGGCGGCGAGTCGCACCGGCTCGTCGGCCCGCAGCTCGGGGCCGCTGACGCCGATGTCGGCGGGGCCGTCGGTGACCGCCGCTCCGACCTCCCATGCCGACAGCAGCCACACGACCCGTTGCCAGTGCGTGGGCAGCCCGAGACGCAGCCGGGTCCCGGGGGCCGCGTCGAGCTCGTCCACGAGGAAGTTGGCCGTCTTGGCGACCCAGTTGGCTGCCGTGGTCGCACTCAGCTCGGTCCGTTCACCGGTGCTCTCGTCGTAGTGGGTGACGAACGGCGCGGACCGGTCGGCCACCCGGTCGAGCAGGCCGGCCAGGGTCCCGCGGCCGACCCCGCTCATGACAGCGCTCCCACGGCTCGCAGGATGTCGGTCGGCGGGTGGTCACCGGTGGCCACGGGGGCGAGTCCGGGTCGTTCGCCGACGACCGCCGACACCGCGTGGTCGAGCAGGTGGCCCCGGGCCGACGCCGGTCCGTGGACGAGCACGGCATCGGCCTCGTCGACCGCGGCCAGGACGGCGGGCGAGACGGTCCACGTGTCGTGGACCAGCACCCACGGCTCCTCGCCCTGAGCGTCACCGTGCTCGTCGACGTGCACCGCCCGGCGTCCGTCAGGGCCGTCGACGACGCGGTGCCACTCGCCCCGGTCGTCGCTGAGCGGGAGCAGGTCGACCGTCGCGCCGGACCGTGCCGCGAGGGCGCGGGTCGCCTCGGTGAGGCTGAAGCCCGCGTGCAGCAGCTCGGTGCGGACGATGCGCAGGGCCATCTCGGAGTCGTCGGCGCGCTGCCACCCGGCGGCGAAACCGAGACCCTCCAGTGCGTCGGCGACCCCGTGGGACCCGGGACCGTCGACCCGCAGGTGCGCGTCGAGGTCCGGACACCTCTTGAGGCCCGCCACCCAGGCGTCACGGGTCGTCGGGGCGACGACCGTCATCCGGCCGCCGTCCCCCAGAGCGGCGCGCAGGTTGGTGGCCAGGTCGGCTCCGGCGGCGCCGGCGATGAGGACGAGATGCATGGACCCATCATGACGGGTGCCCCGGATGCCGCCGCGACACGCCGGTGGATCGATGAATCTTGCCAGACGGCTTGACGTATGGCAGCCGGACCGACTGTAATCACACCTATGTCATTCGATCTGGAACTGCCGCTCGACGAGACCGAAGAGCTCATGTGGCAGGAGCGTGGGCTGTGCGCCCAGACCGACCCGGAAGCGTTCTTCCCCGAGAAGGGCGGATCGACCCGCGAGGCCAAGCGGGTGTGCCTCACGTGTGACGTCCGCACGGAGTGCCTCGACTACGCGCTCGAGCACGACGAACGATTCGGCATCTGGGGCGGCCTGTCGGAGCGGGAGCGGCGCAAGCTCAAGAAGCGCGCCTGACGGCGACGGTCCGTCGGCACCCACCGGTCCAGTAGGGTCGGTGGCCATGGATGACGTCGCAGCAGCCTCCGCGCGGCGACCCGCGGACGTGAGCGTCGCGGCCGTCCTGGTGGCCCACGACGGCGCCGCATGGCTGCCGAAGGTCCTGCCCTCGCTCGAGCGCTCCGGCACGGCCCCCACGGTGTGGCACGCCGTCGACGTCAGTTCGACCGACGGTTCGGCCGAGCTGTTGCGCGACCACTTCGGACCCGGCCGCATCACCTACGCCCCGTCCGGCACGGGCTTCGGCGACGCGGTGCGGCTGGCGCTGGCGGCCCTGCCCCGCACCGACTGGATCTGGCTCCTGCACGACGACATGGCGGTCACCCCGACGACCCTCACCCATCTGCTCGACGCCGCGGTGGGCGACGACCGCACCGGCATCGTCGGACCGAAGATCCGCGAGTGGCCGTCGCTGCGCCGGCTGCTGGAGGTCGGCCTCACCGTCACCGGCACCGCGTCGCGGGAGACGGGCCTCGAGCCCGGGGAGCCCGACGCCGGCCAGCACGACCGGGTCAGCGACGTGCTGGCCGTCAACACCGCCGGCATGCTGGTCCGCCGCGACGTGTGGGACGAGCTGGGCGGTCTCGACCCCGACCTGCCGCTGCACGGGGACGACCTGGACCTGGGCTGGCGTGCCAACCGAGCCGGCCACGGCGTGCGGGTGGTGCCCGACGCCGTCGTGTTCCACGCGGAGGCGAGCCGGCGTGCCATCCGCCGCACCACGGCGGGCGACCGACCGCAGTGGGAGCGCCGTCGGGCCCTGCTGCACGTCGTGCTGGCGAACACCAGTCCGCGCCGGTTCCCGTGGCAGTACGTCCGGCTGTTCTTCGGATCCCTGCTGCGGGTGCTGGGACACCTGCTGTCCCGCGACCCCGAGTCGGCCGGCGACGAGCTGCTCGCGGTGCGGGACGTCTACGGCCGTCCGGGACGCCTGCGGGCGGCCCGTCGCGCACGCTCCGCCGGTCGGCCGCACGCCGAGCTGGCCGACCTGTTCCCCCCGTGGTGGTTGCCGTACCAGCACGCGTGGGACGGACTGCGCGACGCCGTCCGGGCGATCGTGCGACCGGAGACGACCGAGACGACCGGCCGCCGGTCGACGCTCGGGGACGACCTGCCCGAGGACCTCGACCTCCCGGCCGGGCCGTCCCTGGCCCGTCGTCGACCCTGGCTGGTCACGGTCCTGCTGCTCGTGGTCGCGTCGATGTTCGCGGCGCGGGGGCTCGACCCTGGCACCCTGCACGGTGGCGCCCTGCTGCCGGCGCCCGACACCGCGGGCAGCTGGTGGGGACTCGTGCTGTCGCCGTCGGCGGACCTGCCGTTGCCGACGGCGGCCTGGGGTCCGACCTACGTCCTGCTGCTGGCCTTCGCCGCGGTGCCGGTGTGGTTCGCCCCGGACCTCCTGGTGTGGGCGCTGCTGGTCCTGGCCGCCCCCCTGGCGGCGCTCACGATGCACCGGTTGGTCCGCCTCCTGAGCGACCTGCGGGTCGCCCGGATCGTCACGGCGGTCTCCTACGGACTGGTGGTCGTCGGCACCGGAGCCGTCGCGGAGGGTCGGCTCGGCCCCGTGGTCGCGCTGGTGGTCGCGCCGATCGTGGTCAACGTGGGGCTGCAGCTCACGGCCGAGCCGCACTGGCAGGCGGCGCTCCGCTGGGCGTTGTGGACGGCCGTGGCGACGGCCTTCGCCCCCGTGTTCCTGGTCATCGCGGTGTCCGGTCTGGCGCTCGTCGCCGTCACCGGCTCGGCCGCCGTGCGCCGTTCGGCCGCCCTCGCGCTCGGCCTGTCCCTCCTGCTGACCGGACCCTGGGTCGTCCAGCGCGCGATCCGTCCGTGGACCGTGTGGTGGGACGCGGGCCTGCCGTTGTCCGGCGGGATGCCGTCGGGGATGCCCTGGTGGCTCGCGGGTGGCGCGGTGCTGCTGGCGCTGCTCGCCCTGGTGCCGCCACTGACACGTGACCAGGTCCGCTGGGCCTGGGGTCTGGCGTTGTTGTGCGGGGTCGTCGCCGCCGTCGGGTCCCAGGTCACCTACGGCACCGCGTCCGGTGCCGACGGCTTCACGCCGTGGCTGGGTGTCCCGGTGGCGCTGGGCGTCGGAGCCCTGCTCGTGGCCGGTCTGCTGGCCGCCGAGGAGCTGGAGTTCCTGCCCACGACGCTCACGGCGGTGATCGCCGTCATCGCGCTGGTGCTGCCGGTCGGTGCCGGAGCCTGGTGGCTCGCGCGGGGGGTCGACGACCCGCTGACCGACGCGCGGTACGGCGTGGTCCCGGCCTACCTGGCCGAGCGGGACGGCTCCACCCTCGTCGTGACCGGGACGGTGCAGGACGGACTGACCTTCCGGGTCGAGGACGGTCTCGGGCCGACCCTGGGCGAGGAGGCGTTGGCGCGCAGGACCGACACGTCCCGTGCGGTGGAGGCGGCGCTCGAGCGACTGCTCAGCGCCCCGGTCCCCGAGGACGTCGCCGTCCTGGTCGAGGCCGGTGTCGACGCGGTGTACGCGCCGGCGGTCGATCCCGGTGTCGAGACGCGTATCGACGCCGTGCCCTCACTGGCGCCCGCCGGAGGTGACCAGCCGGGTTCGCGGGTGTGGACGATCGAGACCGACGCCGCGGTGGCCGATCCGGGCGGCCCGGGCACCTGGACCCGCACCGCGGTGGGGTCGGTCCAGAGCATCCTGTGGATCGTCGCGGTCCTGCTGACGGCGCCGGTCCGGCGTCGCGAGGAACCGCCGCCGGCCGAGGTCGACGCCGACGTCCGGGAGGCCTCGTGAGCACGCCAGGGGCGTCACGTCGCCGGATCAGCCGTCCGGCAGTGTCCCGCCTGCGGTCGACCCTGCCGATCGTGGCGGTCCCGCTCGCGCTCGCGGTGGTCGTCCTCGCCGCCGTCCTCGCGGGCGGGCCCCGACCGTCGTTGTCCCCACCGCTGGAGGTGCCGATCACCGAGGTGCTGCACGCCTGCCCCACCACGGGCGGGTGGAACGTCGCCACGGGACAGCTGGGCCCCGGCGACGAGACCACCGTCAGCGTCATCTCCGACGACGGCGTCACGGAGGCCCCGCGTGACCCGGCGCTGTGGGAGGTCGGGGCACCCGGCGGCGATGCGGTGGTCGTCCGTCAGGACGGCGACGGCTCCGGCGGGGTGGCCTTCGCCGCCGCGAGCGGGGACGCGGTCGAGGGTGGCGGGCTGGCCGTCGACACGTGCGGGGGCATCGTCGACGAGGCCTGGTTCGTCGGAGCCGGTGCGGTCACCCGGGGGGTCTCCACCCTGGTGCTCACCAACCTGTCCGACGTGCCCGCGGTGGCCGACGTGGAGCTGTTCGGCGTGGGCGGGGTCGTCGACGCCGTCGACAGCACGGGCCTGCTGGTCGAGCCGGGGTCCATGCGCCGCATCCGGCTGGACGAGCTCGCCGCGGGCGAGGCCGAGCTGGCCGTGCGCGTCGTGCGGCAGCGCGGTGCGCTGGCCGCCACGGTGATCGACACCTCGACCACCGGACCGGCCGGATCGGAGGTCATGGCACCCGTCCCGGGACCCGCTCGGGCGATCACCATGACCGGGGTGGTGCCCGGCGGTGGCCGCACCCTGCTCGTGGCCAACCCGGGCGAGTCGTCGGCCCGTGCCGAGATCGAGATCGTCGGTCCCGACGGTCCGTTCGTGCCCGAGGGTCTCGCCGAGATCTCGGTCGAGCCCGGTGCGCTCGTCGTCGTGCCCGTCCCCGACACCGCCGGTGCCGATGCCTCGGTCCTGCGGGTGCGCTCGGACGAGCCGGTCGTCGCATCGCTGCGGATGAGCCCCACGGCCGTCGACCTGGCGTACGCCACGGCCGACCCGACGTGGACCGGACCGACGGTCGTCCCCGTCGCGCTGGGCTCCTCGACCGTGCCACCGGTCGTGCAGCTGTCGGCGGTCGCGGACACGAGTCTGGTGACCTTCGAGGGTTTCGACGCGGCCGGCGCCTCCCTCGGCACCACGGTCGCGAGCGCGGCTGCAGACGCCGTCGCGGTGGTCGACCTGGCGGCACCCGGCCTGTTCACCGGCGAGGTCGCCTACGTGGTGGCGACCGCCGAACGACCCGTCCGCGGATCAGCCGTGTACCGGTCGGGTGACCTCGTCGCGGTCGTGCCGCTGGACGCCGCGCCCACCACCGCGATCGGTCCTCGGGTGCGTCCGGCCTTCTGAGCCGTCAGCCTCGGGGGTCCAGGGACTCCGGCGGGACGTGCCAGATCTCGGCGAGGCCGTCGAGCACGGTGCGCCACACCAGATCGGCCAGGTCGTCGTGGGTGATCGCGACCTGCGCCATGGGCAACCGGTAGAGCACGAGGCGGGTCGGGTCGTGGTGGTGGGCGACCACACTCGTCGGAACGCGTTCGTCCCACTCCTGCGGCAGCAGGGGCGCCTCCTCCACCACGATGTCCACGTCGTCGCGCTCGACCGCGAAGTGCGGCTCGAGCGCGTGCAGCACCGACGCGACGAGGGTGTCGAAGGCCTCGCGGGGCGAGTGGTGGGCCGGGACGCTGTCGGGCGACAGAGGTCCCGGCAGCGCCATCGGTCCCCGCCGTCCGCGACCCCGGCGGTCACGCATCCGGCCCGGACGGGGTCCGGTCACCACCGTCTGCAGGACCGGCCCGACGAAGCGGCGGTGCCGCTGGGGTGACGGCCGGTCCGGGTCGGGCATGCCGCGAGCCTAGTCCGCAGGGCCCGGCCGGCCGGGTAATGTCGCCGCGTGGGTCTTCGACGTTGCACGCGCGCGGCGTGCCCCCAGTCCGCCGTCTCGACGCTGACCTATGTCTACGCCGACCAGGTGGCCGTGCTCGGTCCCCTCGCCACCTCGGCCGAGCCCCACACCTACGACCTGTGCGCCGACCATGCCGGCCGACTCTCCGTCCCGCAGGGCTGGAACGTCATCCGCCTGGCTCCCGACCCGGCCGGCACCGCGCCCTCGCACGACGACCTGGCCGCCCTGGCCGATGCCGTGCGGGAGGCCGGGCGCCGCCCCCCGACCCCGGCGCCGCCCTCCGGTCTTCGCCTGGTCGAGCCTCCTGCAGACGCCTGATCCCACCCGACGAACGGAACCCCATGCATCCTCGGCTCGCCGCCGTGACCAAGGCCTACGACGTCCGCGGACGGACCCCTGAGCAGCTCGACGACGGGATCGTCGCAGCGCTCGGCGCGGCGTTCGCCGACGAGGTGGGCATCAGTGACGGCCGCGGCCGCGCCGTGGTGGGCCACGACATGCGGGACACGTCCCCGGGGTTCGCCGCCGCGTTCGCCGCCGGGGTCGCGTCGCGCGGCGGGTCGGTCGTGTCGATCGGACTGGCCTCCACCGACATGCTCTACGCCGCGTCCGGGCAGCTCGACCTGCCGGGGGTCATGATCACCGCGAGCCACAACCCGGCCGGGTACAACGGGCTGAAGCTGTGCCGGGCGGGCGCCCGTCCCATCGGCCTGGAGACCGGGCTGGCAGCGATGGCCGAGGTCGCGGGCGGACTGCTCGACGACCCCGTCGACCTCACCACCGCACCCGAGCCCGAGCGCCTCGACTTCCTCCAGGCGTACGCCGACCAGCTGGTCGGGCTCGCCCCGGTCGCCGGTCGCCGCCTCCGGGTCGTGGTCGACGCCGGCAACGGCATGGCCGGACACACCGCCCGGGCGGTGCTCGACCGCATCGACGTGGAGGTCGTTCCCCTGTACTTCGAGCTCGACGGCACCTTTCCGAACCACGACGCCAACCCGCTCGACTCCTCGACGCTCGTGGACCTGCAGGCCGCCGTCCGCGAGCACGGGGCCGACCTCGGGCTGGCCTTCGACGGCGACGCCGACCGGTGCTTCGTGGTCGACGAGCGCGCCGAGCTGGTGACCCCGTCGGCGATCACCGCCCTGATCGCCTCGCGCCACCTGGTACAGATGCCGGGTGCCACGATCCTCCACAACGTCATCTGCTCGCGCGCCGTCCCCGAGATCATCGCCGAGCACGGGGGGACGGCCGTCCGGACCCCCGTCGGTCACTCGCTCATCAAGGCCGAGATGGCCCGGACCGACGCGGTGTTCGGCGGCGAGCACTCGGGTCACTTCTACTTCCGGGACTTCTACCTGGCCGACTCCGGCATGCTCGCGGCGCTGCACGTCATGGGCGCCCTGGCCGAGCAGTCGGGACCGGTGTCGGAGCTGATGGACCAGTTCTCGCGGTACGCCGCGTCCGGCGAGATCAACAGCACCGTCGACGACGCGGCCGTCGTGACGGAGCGGATCGCCGAGGCCTACGCCGCGCACGACCAGGACCGCCTCGACGGGCTCACCGTCACGGCCCCGACGTGGTGGTTCAACGTGCGCGCCTCCAACACCGAGCCGCTGCTCCGGCTGAACGTCGAGGGTGACGACGAGGCCGTCATGGCCTCGGTCCGCGACGACGTGCTGGCGCTCGTGCGGCGCTAGGCTGACGACATGTTCCTCGATCCGGCCCTCCTCGAGATCCTCGTGTGTCCGCAGTGCCGCGACACGCTGTTCGTCGACGAGGAGGCCTCCGAGCTGGTCTGCCAGGCCTGCGGTCTGGCGTACGCCGTGCGGGGCGGGGTGCCGGTCATGCTGGTCGACGAGGCACGCACGCTCTGACGATCGCGTCACGTGCGGCGAGTTTTCGGCCGGCCGGCGCGCTGACGTCGCTGTGCGCCGTTACGATGGTGCGCATGGATTACAACGTCGCTGACCTCTCCCTCGCCGAGTACGGCCGCAAGGAAATCGAACTCGCCGAGCACGAGATGCCCGGCCTCATGATGATGCGCGAGCGCTTCGGCGCCCAGCAGCCGCTCGCCGGCGCCCGAATCGCCGGATCGCTGCACATGACGATCCAGACCGCGGTGCTGATCGAGACCCTCGTGGAGCTCGGTGCCGACGTGCGCTGGGCGACCTGCAACATCTTCTCCACCCAGGACCACGCGGCCGCCGCGGTCGTCGTCGGCCGTGACGGCACCGCCGCCGACCCGAAGGGCACCCCGGTCTTCGCGTGGAAGGGCGAGACCCTCGCCGAGTACTGGGACGAGGCCGAGAAGGTCTTCGCCTTCACCGACGACCAGGGCGCCGCCTGCGGCCCCAACGTGCTGCTCGACGACGGCGGCGACATCACGATGCTCCTGCACCTCGGCGTCGAGTACGAGAAGACCGGCGTCGTCCCGCCGCAGGACTCCACCGACAACGAGGAGTTCAAGGAGGTGCTGCGGGTGCTGGCCCGCTCGGTCGCCGAGAAGCCGCAGTACTGGACGACCCTCGCGAAGGACATCCGCGGCGTCTCCGAGGAGACCACCACCGGCGTCCTGCGCCTGTACGACCGCTTCAAGGAGGGCTCGCTGCTCTTCCCCGCGATCAACGTCAACGACTCGGTCACCAAGAGCAAGTTCGACAACAAGTACGGCTGCCGCCACTCGCTGATCGACGGCCTCAATCGCGCCACCGACGTCATGATCGGCGGCAAGGTCGCGGTCGTCTGCGGCTACGGCGACGTGGGCAAGGGCTCCGCCGAGTCGCTCCGCGGCCAGGGTGCGCGCGTCATCGTCACCGAGATCGACCCGATCTGCGCCCTGCAGGCGGTCATGGACGGCTACGAGGTCAAGCGCCTGGAGTCGGTCATCGACACCGCCGACATCTTCATCACCACGACCGGCAACTTCGACATCATCACGGTCGACCACTTCGAGAAGATGAAGCACCAGGCCATCGTGGGCAACATCGGCCACTTCGACAACGAGATCAACATGGCCGGCCTGGCCCGGATCCCCGGCATCGTCAAGGACGAGATCAAGCCGCAGGTCCACCAGTGGATCTTCCCCGACGGCAAGAAGATCATCGTGCTGTCGGAGGGCCGCCTGCTCAACCTGGGCAACGCGACGGGTCACCCGTCGTTCGTCATGTCGACGTCCTTCACCAACCAGGTCCTCGCGCAGATCGAGCTGTTCACCAAGGCCAGCCAGTACGAGCTGGGTGTCCACGTGCTGCCCAAGCACCTCGACGAGGAGGTCGCCCGCCTGCACCTCGGGGCCCTCGGCGTCGAGCTGACCGAGCTCACCAAGGAGCAGGCCGAGTACCTCGGCGTCGACGTCGCCGGCCCGTACAAGTCGGACCTCTACCGCTACTGAGTCCGACGGCGGCCCCTCCGAACTCCATGAGCTATCGACGATCCAAGCGCGATCGGGTGCTCGTCGTCGACGACGACGCGTCCCTCGCCGAGATGCTGTCGATCGTCCTGGAGGCGGAGGGGCTGACCGCGGCGGTGTGCCGGTCCGGCGACAAGGTCATGACCGCGTTCGAGTCGTTCCGGCCCGACCTGGTGCTGCTGGACCTCATGCTCCCGGGCATGGACGGCATGAGCGTGTGTCGCCAGATCCGCGCCACCTCGTCGGTCCCGATCATCATGCTGACCGCGAAGTCCGACACGCCGGACGTCGTCGCCGGTCTGGATGCCGGTGCCGACGACTACCTCACCAAGCCGTTCAAGAACGTCGAGCTGGTCGCCCGCATCAAGGCCCGGCTGCGCCGGACGGACCAGCTGGGCGAACCGCTGGTGTTCGGCGACATCGTGCTCGACCCCGTGGGGCACACCGTGACCCGCAAGGGTGAGCCGTTGGAGCTCACGCCGCTGGAGTTCGACCTGCTCGCGTGCCTGCTGGCCACCCCGGAGCAGGTCTTCACCCGCGAGGTCCTGCTGCAGAAGGTGTGGGGCTACCACCATCCGGGGGACACCAAGCTGGTCAACGTCCACATGACCCGCCTGCGGTCCAAGATCGAGGACGATGCCGACAACCCCAGCGTCATCCGCACCGTCCGCGGCGTCGGGTACCAGGCGATCGCCCCGACGTGACCCTCCAGTCGTGACCCCGTGAAGATCCGCGGCTCCGGTCGGGTCGCCGTGCGGCGGGGTGCGGGAGCACTGGTCGGCGCCTGGCGCCGGTCGGTCCAGCTGCGCGTCGTGGCCAGCACCGTGGTGCTCAGCGCCCTGGCCATCGGCCTCACCGGATGGGCCCTTCTGGGCAGCGTCGCCGAGGGGCTGGCCGAGGACCGGCGGGTCAGCGCCGTGGCGGAGGCCCGCACCGGTTTCGACCGCGCCCAGGAGCAGCTCGACGCGGCGCTGGACACCGAACCGGGCGCCGCCTCGCAGACCATCGCCCAGATGGTCGGCTCGGTCACCGTACGCGGCGACGCACCCCAGCAGGGCCAGGTCGTCGTCGAGGGCCCGTTGTCGGAGGGGGCGTCGGCGGCTCCGGTGCTGTCCTCCGGAGCCGTCTCGCCCGGCTCCGTCCCCCAGGACCTCGCCCGGTCGGTGCGCGGCGGTGAGGGCGTGTACTGGCGGTACTCCGAGCTCACCGCGGCCGACCGCACCACCCCGTCGGTCGTGGTCGGCAGTCGCTTGCTGGCGCCGGCCACCGGCGACCAGTACGCCATGTACTACGTGTTCAGCCTCGAGCAGCAGCAGTCGACCCTGGCCCTGGTGCGCAACGCCCTCGGGGTGGGCGGCGTCGTCATGGTGCTGCTGGTCGGCGGCGTCGCCGGGCTGGTGTCGCGTCAGGTGCTCGACCCGGTCCGACTGGCCCGCCGGATCGCCGAGCGGTTCGCGGCGGGCAACCTCGAGGAGCGGATGCACGTCCGGGGCGAGGACGACATCGCCCGCCTGTCCACCTCGCTCAACCAGATGGCGTCGAGCCTGCAGACCCAGATCCGGCGCCTGGAGAACCTGTCGCGCCTGCAGCAGCGGTTCGTGTCCGACGTGTCGCACGAGCTGCGCACGCCGCTGACGACCGTCCAGATGGCCGGCGAGGTGCTGTTCGAGGCGCGGTCGCGGTTCGATCCGGGCACAGCCCGGGCGGCCGAGCTGTTGATGGGTGAGCTGGACCGGTTCGAGACCCTCCTGTCGGACCTGCTGGACCTGTCCCGCTTCGACGCCGGCGCCGCCCAGCTGGAGCTCGACGACGTCGACGTGGCGCACGAGGCGGCCCTGGTCGAGCACCACCCGATCGTGCAACGCAAGGCGATCTCGGTGAGGTTCGAGGGCGTCCACACGCCGGCGGTCGTCGCCGCGGACGTGCGGCGGGTCGACCGGATCCTGCGGAACCTGGCGGCCAACGCCGCCACCTACAGCGGCTCCGACGAGCTGCTGGTGCGGGTCGCCCAGAACGACGAGTGCGTGTCGGTGGGCATCCGTGACTTCGGGGTCGGCCTCAGCGCCGAGGAGGCCGCTCGCGTGTTCGACCGGTTCTGGCGGGCCGACCCCGCCCGCGCCCACGGCGGCACCGGCCTCGGCCTGCCGATCTCGCGCGAGGACGCGACCCTGCACGGTGGCACCCTGCACGTGTGGGCACGACCGGGGCAGGGCACCGAGTTCATCCTGACCCTGCCCAAGGCGGGCGGGTCGGCCGATCGTCCCGCCCTGGTGTCGGAGCTCGCCCCGGTCGTCGGAGGGCAGGGACGATGAGGCGGTTGCTCGCCCTCGTGGCGCTCCTGGCGGCCGGCGCCTGCGCCGGACTGCCGACCAGCGGTCCGATCCAGCAGGTCGGCCCCGACGAGCCGCGGGTCGACGCGGTCGTGCGGTACGCCCCGGCCCCGCCGGTGCCCGGCGCCGAGCCGCAGGAGGTCGTGCGGGGGTTCCTCGACGCCATGCTGGCCTACCCCGTGTCGACCGCGACCGCCTCGGCATACCTGACCCCCGACGCGGCCGACGCCTGGCAGTCGTCCGCCGGGGTCCGCATCTATCGTGCGCCGGAGGTGGGCCCTCCGTCGGTCCCTGCCGTCACGGTCGACGACGGCCGCCCGGTGGCCGTCGAGGTCGAGGTCCGCGAGGACGCCGTGCTCGACGAGACCGGGCACTACCGCGGCACCGACCGGGACGTCACGGAGACCTTCGTGCTCGAGCCGGTCGACGGGGAGTGGCGCATCGCCAACCCGCCGGTCGGCCGGATGGTGACGGCCGCCTACTTCGCCTCGTACTTCCGCGTCTTCGACTCCTTCTTCTTCGACGCGCGCGGGGCCCAGCTGGTGGCCGACCCCGTCCACGTGGCCGTCGGGGAGCAGCTGGCCACCGGACTGATGGCCTCGCTCACCGCCGGTCCGCCCACCGCCCTCGCCGGCGAGCTCAGGACCTACCTGCCCGACCCGGAGGCCTGGCAGCCGTCGGTGACGGTCGATGCCGAGGGCGTCGCCGAGGTCGAGTTCGACGTCGACGGGTCGTCCCTCGACGCCGGCATCCGCAACCGCTGGTCGGCGCAGGTCGTCCGGACCCTGGCCCAGGTGCCGGAGGTCGAGGGGGTGCGGATCATCACCGCCACCGGCCCGCTGGCCGTCGGCGGGGGCTCCGTCCAGGACCTGGGCGCCTGGCTGCGTTTCGACCCGCCGGAACCGCGCGGCCGCCCCGGCGCGGTGGTCGACGGCCGGGTCGTGCGGCTGGTCGACGACGCGGCGGAGCCCGTCCCCGGACCCCGGGGCGACGACGCGGGCGGCGCCACGGTGGTGGCGGTGTCCGAGGACGCCATCGCGGTGTCGGCCGGCGGCGACATCGGCGTCGCCTTCGCCGGCGATCCGGAGGTCGTGGTGCCGGCCGAGGACGTGGTCTCGCTGGTGTGGGACCCCACGGGGGTGCTGTGGGTCGCCGACCGGCCGGGCGGTGCGCTGCGCATCCGGCTCGTGACGGCGGAGGCCGTCCGCGACGTGCAGGTCGCGCCGCTCGGAACCGTCACCTCGTTCGCCCTCGACCCCGGGGCGCGGAGGTACGCGGTCACGACCGCGGGGGAGTCCCCGCAGGTCCTGGTGGGTCTGGTGCAGCGCGACCAGCGATCCGGCGTCACCGGCATCGGGCCGGGACGGGTCGTCGCTCCGGACGCCGCCGCCCCGGCGGCCGTGGTGTGGACCGGCGCGTCGAGTTTGGCCTTCCTCGCCGACAGCTCCGCCGGCCGACAGGTGTTCACCTCCAGGATCGACGGCTCCCCGGCGGTCGGAGGGGCGTTCGGAGCGGTCCCACGGCTCCCGGACGTCGGGGCACGCCGGCTCGCGATCGACGTCGGCAGCGCGCCCTCGTGGTACGTCACCGACGACCGCGACCGGCTGTGGCACCTGAGGGCCGGTGGGTCGTGGCGTTTGCTCGGCCTGCTCGACGTGACCGCGCTGGGCAGCGGCCGCTGAGCGGTCGTCCACAGGGTGGCGGCAGCCCCCAGCCGCCCGGTCGCAGCAGGCGGCGGGGCCCGGCGACGGCGACGCTGGTCCGGTGGGAGTCGGGCGGAGGATCGTGGTCGACCTCGCCGACCTGGTGCTCGGGGCGACCTGCCCGGGGTGCGACCGTCCGGCGCTCACCTGGTGCCGCCCGTGCGCCGTGCGGGCGCGACCGACCCCCGGTCCGGTCGACCCGGCGCCGGTCGCGCTGGTGACGGGACCACCGGTGACCGCTGCGCTGGTCAACACCGAGGTGGTCGCGCGCCTGCTGGTCGGGTGGAAGGAACAGGGACGGTTCGCCCTGCTCCGGCCCTGGGCGGCGGCCCTCGCGTCCGCCGCCTGTCTGCACGTCGACCCCGGCCGGCCACTGGCGCTGGTGCCGGTGCCGACGGACCCGGCCCACGTGCGGCGCCGTGGCGGGGACCTCGTGCTCGACCTCACCCGGCTCGCAGCCACCGAGCTGCGACGCACCGGGGTCGAGGTCGTGGCCGCCCCGTGCCTGCGCCGGCGTCGGCACACCCTCGACCAGCGAGGTCTCGGTGCGAGCGACCGGCAGGCCAACGTGCGAGGAGCGTTCGTCGCGCTGCCCCGCCGCATCCCGGCCGACCACGACCTGGTCGTGGTCGACGACATCGTGACGACCGGCGCCACGGCGTCCGAGGCCGTGCGAGCGCTGGCCGCCGCGGGCCGCCCGGTCCGGGGGGGTTGCCGTCGTCGCGCAGACCCCGCCCCCGCGCTGACCGGCGAACTTGCACCAAGCCCTTCTCTTTGCCCCCCCGTCGGTCTACGGTCGTCGGTACGACGTGCACGCATTCTCATCCACCCAACTGCAGGAGGACTGGTCATGGAAATTGTCGTCAAGGGTCGGAACAGTGAGATCTCGGAGCGGTTCAGGAGCCACGTCGAGGACAAGCTGCAGCGGATCGAGAAGTACGACGCACGTCACCGCATCAACCGCATCGAGGTCGAGGTCACGCACGAGAAGAACCCTCGTCAGCACGACACCGCCGCGCGGATCGAGCTCACCGTCCGTTCCCGTGGTCCGGTCGTGCGGGCCGAGGCCTGCTCCACCGACCAGCACTCCGCCCTCGACGCCGTCGTCGACAAGCTGGAGTCCCGTCTGCGCAAGGCCGCGGACCGGCAGCGCATCCACCACGGCCAGCACGCCCCGATGTCGCTCGCGCAGGCCACGGCGGTCGTCCCCGAGGTCGAGGAGGCCCCGGCCGACGACGATGCCGGCCTCTCGCGCAAGGTCGGACCGCTCGACGTGCAGGGCGACGGCCCGTTGGTGGTGCGCGAGAAGACGCACCAGACCCATTCGATGACCCTCGACCAGGCTCTCTACGAGATGGAGCTGGTCGGGCACGACTTCTACCTGTTCATGGAGAAGGACTCGATGATGCCCAGCGTCGTGTACCGCCGCAAGGGATTCGACTACGGCGTCATCCACCTCGACGTGCAGGACTGACCTGGTGTCCGGGGGGACACGAGGCCAGCCGGCAGTCCGCGACTGTGACATGATCGCGTGGTGACGTCAGGCGCAGCGCGGATCCGGGTGCTGCTCGTCGACGACCAAGAGCTGTTCCGCCGCGGGGTCAGCATGGTGCTGAGCGCCGACCCCGATCTCGACCTCGTCGAGGTCGGCAGCGGCGACGAGGCCCTCGAGCAGGTCGCCGAGAACCCGCCCGACGTGGTGCTGCTGGACGTGCGGATGCCCGAGCGCAGCGGGGTCGAGGTGTGCGCCGCGATCAAGGCGGTCTCGCCGACGACCGGCATCATCATGCTGACCGCCAGCGACGAGGAGTCCGACCTCTACGAGTCGATCAAGGGCGGTGCCTCCGGCTACCTGCTGAAGGACGGCTCCACCTACGACCAGGTGGGCGAGGCGGTCCGTCTGGTCGCGTCGGGTCAGTCCCTCATCAGCCCCACCATGGCCACCAAGCTGCTCGACGAGTTCGTGCAGATCTCCCGCACCCCGGCGCCGGCCGCCAGTCTCACCGCCCGCGAGCTGCAGGTGCTGCGGCACGTGGCGAAGGGGTTCAGCAACCGCGAGATCGCCGGTGAGCTGTTCATCAGCGAGAACACGGTCAAGAACCACATCCGCAACATCCTCGAGAAGCTGCAGATGAAGTCCCGCATGGAGGCCGCCATGTACGCCGTGCGCAGTCGTCTCGTCGACGACGTCTGACCCGGTTCCTCCGGTGCCCACCCCGGTGCGGCGGCTGACGCGGACCCAGGCCCGGCGGGTGGCGCTGGCCGCGCAGGGATTCACCCGCCCCCGGCCGCCTGGTCCCGTGACAGCGCGTCATCTGGCGGCCGTCGTGGGCAGGCTGGGGCTGTTCCAGATCGACTCCGTCAACGTGCTGGCCCGGGCCCACCACCTGCCCCTGTACTCACGGGCCGGACCCTACGACCCGGACCTGCTGCACCGGGCCTACGGGCGGGCCCCCCGGCGACTGGTGGAGTACTGGGCGCACGAGGCGGCGCTGCTGGACGTGCGGCTGTGGCCGGCGTTCGCGTTCCGGCGCGAGCAGCCCGACCGGATGTGGGGCGGGATCGCCCGCGTCGGCGCCGAGCAGCCCGACCTCGTCCGCCGCGTGCTGGCCGACGTGCGGGCCGCGGGCCCCGTCACCGCGCGGCAGGTCGAGCACGAGGCGCCGACCGATCGTGACCACTGGGGCTGGAACTGGTCGGACGCCAAGCACGCCCTGGAGTACCTCTTCTACACCGGCCAGGTCACGTCGGCCGGCCGGACGCCGCAGTTCGAGCGGCTCTACGACCTCACCGAGCGCGTGCTGCCGGCTGAGGTGCTCGCGGCCCCCGCGCTGTCCCCGGACCAGTGCTACCGCGTGCTCGTCGAGCACGCGGCGTCGGCCCACGGCGTTGCCACGCGCCAGTGCCTGGCCGACTACTTCCGGCTCCGCCCCGGACCGACCGCGGCCGCCGTCGAGGACCTCGCCGACGAGGGCGTCCTGGTCCCGGCGACCGTGCAGGGGTGGGACCGACCGGCCTGGCTGCACCGTGATGCGGTGCTGCCACGGGCCGTCCGCGCCCGGGCCCTGCTCAGCCCCTTCGACCCGCTGGTGTTCGAGCGGACCCGCACCGAGCGGCTGTTCGACTTCCGGTACCGGCTCGAGATCTACGTGCCGCGCGAGCGCCGGGTCCACGGCTACTACGTGCTGCCGTTCCTCCTCGGGGACCGGTTGGTGGCCCGGGTCGACCTCGCGGCCGACCGCGCCGCCGGTGTCCTGCGGGTGCACGGTGCGTTCGGGGAGCCGTCGGCTCCGCCGCACACCGCGGCCGAGCTGGCCGCCGAGCTGTGGCTGATGGCCGGGTGGCTCGGCCTCGAGGACGTCGCGGTGGCGGACCACGGCGACCTCGCCACCGCGCTGGCCGCCGAGGTGCCGCGACGCTGGAGCGGTCACCTAGACTGATCGCCAGATCCCGGCCACGGGCCGGATCGTCACGCCCACCGTCAGGAAGTGCATCGTCGTGCCCAAGATCATCGACAAGGTCCTGCGGGCCGGTGAGGGCAAGATCCTCCGCCAGCTCGAGGCCATCGCGGCCCAGGTCAACGCCCTCGAGGACGAGTTCCGCGCCATGACCGACGAGGAGCTGCAGGGCATGACCGCGGAGTTCCGGGAGCGGCTGGAGGCCGGGGAGTCGCTCGACGACCTCATGCCCGAGGCGTTCGCGACGGTCCGCGAGGCGGCCGACCGGGTGCTCGGCCAGCGGCACTTCGACGTGCAGATCATCGGCGGCGCCGCGCTGCACCTGGGCAACATCGCGGAGATGAAGACCGGTGAGGGCAAGACCCTGGTCTCGACGCTGCCGGTCTACCTCAACGCGCTGGCCGGACGCGGCGTCCATGTGGTCACGGTCAACGACTACCTGGCCAAGTACCAGGGCGAGTGGATGGGACGCGTGCACCGCTTCCTGGGCCTCTCGATCGGCACCATCATGCCGAGCATGACGCCCGAGGCGCGCCGCGCGGCCTACGCCTGCGACATCACCTACGCGACCAACAACGAGCTGGGCTTCGACTACCTGCGCGACAACATGGCGTCCGAGCTCGCGTCGTGCGTGCAGCGGGGCCACTTCTTCGCGGTCGTCGACGAGGTCGACTCGATCCTCATCGACGAGGCCCGCACCCCGCTGATCATCTCCGGGCCCACCCAGGAGGAGGTCAAGTGGTACGGGGAGTTCTCCCGCATCATCGGCCGGATGACGATCGACGTCGACTACGAGGTCGACGAGAAGAAGCGCACCATCAGCGTCACCGAGGAGGGCATCGACAAGGTCGAGGACGCCTTGGGCATCGACAACCTGTACGACTCGGTCAACACGCCGCTGATCGGCTTCCTCAACAACGCCATCAAGGCCAAGGAGCTGTTCCGCAAGGACAAGGACTACGTCGTCATCGACGGCAACGTGATCATCGTCGACGAGCACACCGGCCGCATCCTGGAGGGTCGGCGCTACAACGAGGGCCTGCACCAGGCGATCGAGGCCAAGGAGGGCGTCCGCATCCGCGAGGAGTACCAGACGCTGGCCACCATCACCCTGCAGAACTACTTCCGTCTGTACGAGAAGCTCTCGGGCATGACCGGCACGGCGATGACCGAGGCCAGCGAGTTCGACAAGATCTACGGGCTGGGCGTGGTCCCGGTGCGCACCAACAAGCCGGTGGCGCGCGTCGACCAGCCGGACCTGGTCTACCGCACCGAGGACGCCAAGTTCGAGGCCGTGGCCCAGGACATCCTCGACCGGCACGCCGCGGGGCAGCCGATCCTGGTGGGCACCACCAGCGTCGCCAAGAGCGAGCGGCTCAGCACGCTGCTGCGCCAGCGGGGGGTCGCGCACGAGGTGCTCAACGCCAAGCAGCACGAGCGCGAGGCGGCGATCGTCGCGATGGCCGGTCACAAGGGAGCCGTCACGGTGGCCACCAACATGGCCGGCCGAGGCACCGACATCATGCTCGGTGGCAACGTGGAGTTCCTCGCCGACGCCGCCCTGCGCAAGAAGGGGCTCGACCCGGTCGAGGACGCCGACGCCTACGAGGCAGCATGGTCGGAGGCCGTTGCTGCTGCGACCGCCCAGGTCAAGGCCGAGCACGACGAGGTCACCGCCCTCGGCGGTCTGGCCGTCATCGGCACGGAGCGGCACGAGTCACGCCGCATCGACAACCAGCTGCGCGGCCGTTCGGGTCGTCAGGGTGATCCCGGCGAGACGCGCTTCTACCTCTCGCTCGAGGACGACCTGATGCGCCTGTTCAAGGCGGACTGGGTCAACTTCGTGCTGCAGCGCCTCAACATCCCGGACGACGTCCCGATCGAGAACAAGCGCGTCACCGGGGCCATCGCGTCGGCGCAGGGCCAGGTCGAGACGCAGAACTTCGAGTCGCGCAAGAACATCCTCAAGTACGACGACGTCATGAGCCGGCAGCGCGAGGTCATCTACACCGAGCGTCGCCGCGTGCTGGAGGGTGAGGACCTCCAGGAGTGGGTGCGCACGATGATCGCCCAGGTCGTGACGGCGTACGTCGCCGGCGCCACCGACGGGGTCCCGGAGCAGTGGGACCTCGATCAGCTGTGGACCGCGTTGGGCACCCTCTACCCCGTCGGTGTCACGGCCGAGGAGCTGGAGGCCGCGGCCGGCGGACGGAGCGGGTTGACGCGGGAGTCCCTGACGACCTCGCTCACCGACGACGCCTGGGCCGCCTACGGTCGCCGCGAGGCCGACCTCGGGTCGACGGTCACCCGGGAGCTCGAGCGCAAGGTCGTGCTCAGCGTGCTGGACCGCAAGTGGCGCGAGCACCTGTACGAGATGGACTACCTGCGCGAGGGCATCGGTCTGCGGGCCTACAGCCAGCGCGATCCACTGGTCGAGTACCAGCGGGAGGGCTTCGACCTGTTCTCCACCATGATGGAGGGCATCCAGGAGGAGTCCGTCGGGTTCCTGTTCAACGTCGAGGTCCAGGTGCAGCAGCCGGCCGAGGGCGCCGACGCCGAGGCGCCGACACAGATCTCCGCGAAGGGCATCGAGGAGGAGAAGCAGCGCAAGCTCGCCTACTCCGCCCCGAGCGAGTCCGGCGAGGCCGAGGTCCGCACCGATGCGGCGTCCGCGGAGGACACCGAGGCCAAGGACCGGCAGCGACAGCTCAATGCCAAGTCGAAGTCCCGGCAGAAGGCCAAGGCCCAGCGTCAGTCGCGCAAGCGCAACCGCTGACCCCAGCCCCTACGCCCAGCAGAGTGCGGTGCAGCGCCACTGCCGACCCCCGCGGTGGTCGGTGACCAGCTCGAGCCGGACCGCGATCGCGCGGGACCGGCCCCGGTGGACCATGCGGCCGGCGATCTCGGCGATCTGGTCGTCGACCATCGAGACGTGGACCGAGACGATGCGGGCGCCCGAGGCGGTGCCGGGCCGGCGGGGGCTCCGGGCGTGCACGGTCAGGCGGGCCTGCAGGGCCTGGTAGACGTCGGGCGACATCCAGGCGGCGAGCTGGCGCGCCGGGCGGTCGCCGGTCAGCACCTCGACCAGCGCCTGCAGGAACCGGGCCGACCGCTCGCGCAGCGGCTTGGCGGCCGCGTCCTCGCCGCGCTCGATCGGGACCGGCAGGACCGGTCGCACGGCCGGGAACGGCAACGGGATCTGGTGGTCGTCGCCTGCGTGGTCGAAGCGCCGGTGGGGCACGACGGCCAGTGCGGTGGCTGATCTCATGGCAGGAGCTCCTGGGGGACGGTCAGCCGGTGGCCGGGGTGGATGAGGTCGGGGTCGTCGCCGATCACGGCGTGGTTGGCGGCGTGCCAGACCACGACGGCCGCGGCGATCCGGTCGGGAGGCGCCCCGGGTGCCAGCCGGGCGGCAGCGATGGCCCAGAGCGTGTCGCCGGGCGCGACCGTCACGGTCGGAGCGGTCGGGAGGCTCTCGGCGGGCAGCGTGGCGGGTGCCACCACGGACGGCCGGTCGGGAAGCATGAGGCCGTCGAGCTGCCCGCGGCCGGACTGTTCGGCTGCGGCGGGCAGCACCGCACCGGCGCCGACCGCTCCGACCACCACGAGATGGAAGGCCAGTCGCGGGACCATGCGCCGGCGTCTCGTGCCGGCTCGGCCGTGGACGATCCCGTGTCCGGTGGCGACGACGACGAGCACGGCCAGCACCCATGCGGACAGGCCGAGGTGCAGGAGAGTGACGAGGCCACCGACCAGGCCGGGCAGGTCGCGACCGCTGAGGGCGTCGATCGCAGCCGGGGCAGCCGGCCCCGAGACGGTGATGCCGGCGAGGGCACACCCCACGACCACGCGACCGGCAGTGGTGAGCGCCATGATCCCCCGATCGATGCATTTGACGACGTTTGATGACATCTGATGTCGTTGACGAGCAGTGAAGTGCATCCTGGCCCGCCGGTCAAGGGGTCATCCCCAGGCGTAGCCTCGTCCCATGCGATGGGACCGGTTGTTCGCCGACCTGGAGGCGCGGGCGGAGGGGGAGGACCTCGACGAGCGGGACGTCCTGGTGTCCGAGCTCCTCGACGGTGAATGGTCAGGAACCGGCTGGAACGATCTGCTCGACGGTGCCGTCGTGCTCGACGTCGCCGGCCTCGGCCGGGTCGAGGGCGTCGTCCGGCTGGCGACGCCGACCCTGGTGCGCCTCGATGTCGGGACCCACACCCTCGTGGTCGACCTGGGGGCCGTCCGCGGCCTGGTCACGGACGGGTCGCGGCGGCCGGCCGAGATCGGACCGGTGACCGGGCGGCTCGGATGGGGTCACGTCATGCGGGCGCTGGCGGTCGACGACGCCGAGGTGCGGGTCCACCGGACCGACGGTGCGGTGCTCGACGGCCGGGTCGACGTCGTCGGCCGGGACTTCGTCCGCCTGGACGCCGGCGGCGGGCGACCCGTCGTGGTGCCGTTCGCGGCCGTGGCGGCGATCAGGAGTCGGTGAAGACGTCGTCGTCGCGGGACGGCTCCCGGTCGTCCGCCGACGGCCCGGTGCGGTCGTACTGCCGCTGGATGTAGTCCTCGAGCTCGACCTGCTCGATCCGCCACTGCCCGCGACCGCCGATCTGGATCCCGCGGAGGTCACCGGACCGCACGAGGGAGTACACCTGTCGCACCGTCACGTTCAGGACCTCGGCGACATCGGCCAAGGTCAGGAACCGAGGACTGGCAGCAGGCATGTGTCCCAGTTTCGCACGGTCCAGTGTCAGTCCGTCGGAGTGCGCCCGCTGCTGTGGAGAACGTCACCGGGTCTGGACGGGACGGCCCGGACTCGGTAGACATGGCGCATGATCACCTGGCGGGGGCCTGGGGTAGCGGGCGGATGAGCACCACGGACGAGGGCACCAGGACGGCCGGCGCGCGTCCGGCACGGCGGTTGCAACTGAGGCGCTGGCGAGATCCGCGCCTGCTGGCCGGGGTGCTGGTGCTGCTCACCACGACGACCGTGGGTGCGCGCTGGGTCGCCACGTCCGACGACACCGTGCAGTACTGGATGCTGGCCGACGCGGTGACGGCGGGCGACCCCGTGCAGCGGGCCGACCTCGTGGCGACCTCGGTCCGCTGGTCGGACTCCACCGCCGAGGGCTATCTCGCCGTCGACGACGACCTGCCGGCCGCGCTGGGCTCCTTGCGGTGGACGCGGGACGGACGGGCCGGTGACCTGCTCGACCGTGCCGCGGTGCAGGTCGGCGGGGACCGGACGACGCGGGAGGTCCCCCTGAACGTCACGGTCGGAGCGTTTCCCCCGGGCCTGGCGCGGGGACAGCTGGTCGACGTCTGGGTCGGCCCCGGCCCCGGTGACGACTCCGTGGAACCGGCGGTGCTGGTGCTCGACGGCGTCCGGGTGCTGCAGGCCGGTGAGCCGTCGTCCTCGGTGGGGACCGAGCTCAGTCGCACCGTCGTGGTCGACGCCGGTGACGCGGGCGTCGACGGCGGCCAGGTGGCGCGACTCGCCTCCGGTCACGTCACCGTCGTCGGCGTGCCGTGACGGACCTCGCGGTGGCCGCCGGCGGGGCGGCGTGGGAGCCGGACGTGCTCGCCGAGATCGGCCGGGCCCCCGGGCTGCGACTGGTCCGCCGCTGTGTCGACGTGGCCGAGCTGATCGCCGTCGCCCGCAGCGGCGCCGTGGGGGTGGCGCTGGTCGACGCGGCGCTGCCCGGTCTCGATGCGGACGCGGTCCATCAGCTGGAGTCGGTGGGCGTGCGGGTGGCCGCGGTGGGGGACCACGACGGGGCCGCCGCCCGGCGCGGCGTCACCGTGGTGGTCGAGCCCGGCCGGATCGACGCGGTCGACCTGCTGACGCCGCCGGCCGCCGTCCCCGCCCGGCAGCACGGGACCCTCGTGGCCGTCTGGGGCCCGGGCGGCTCGCCCGGTCGCAGCACGGTGGCCCTGTCGGTCGCGGCGGCCACGGCGGCACGCGGCCTCGGCACGGCGCTGGTCGACGCCGACACCTACGGCGGCTCGATCGGGCAGCAGTTCGCGGTGCTCGACGACGACCGGGGGCAAAGACACCGGTCGGTTCTCGTCGAGGTCTAGCCAGCGCTTCTCGATCGTCCTAGGCTGGCGGAACCCATCCCCCGATGGTGTAGACGCCCTGGCCGGAGCCGCAGGTTCCACAGCTGGGGCGTCGTCCAGTTCGGCTGGTCACGTGCCCGGTCTGTGGCTGTACCCGCCTCGGGTTGCGGCGTCTCGCGCGCGGTCGAACGCCTCGGTCATCGGTCCGGTCTCGGGGACGCCGATGGCTACGGCGAGGAGGTGCGCGGTTGCGAGGGCTTCGGCGTAGATCGGCCTCGCGAGGTATCCGCCGAGGATGGCCCCGAGCTCGGAGGCGAGCAGGTCGGTCCGGTCGCCGGCTAGCGCACGCAGCTGCGTGACGGCATCAGCCTGGGGCACTCCGGTGGTGGCGAGGCGGCGGGCGGTGCCGCCGATCTTCGCTGCGAGGATCCGGTCACGGTCGGGCATGACCGGATGGTGCCACCCGGGGACGACAAGAACGCCCCCCACCGCCGCGAGGGCGATGAGGGGCGATCGGGTGGTTCGGGTGGGTCAGGACCAGATGGTGATCTGAGGTGCGTCCCAGATGACGGTCTCGGGGGAGTCGATCAGGCGGACGAGCACGTCAGTGTTGTCCGTGGCGGTGAACGCCGGCTCGGCTCCGCCGTTGTCGCCGGGGCCGGGGTAGTCGGGGCCGGCGATCAGCCAGACGGAGTAGTCGCCGTCAGCCTGCGCGTCTGCCCAGGTGGTGCCGCCGTCGATCGACAGCTCCCAGTCGGTGGGGGCGACCGGGGGTGTGGTGGTGATCTTGTAGGCGTAGAACTCGGCGCCAGCGCGGTGGAGTCTCACTGTCGGTCTCCTTCGAAGGTGACGGTCCGCGTGCGCGGGGTCATGGTGGTCGTGCGGCGGCCGCCGGCGAAACCGACAGTCCTTTCGCGGGCCTCGGCGGAGACGACGCGGATGTTCCGCTGGTCGCGGACGATCAGGCCCACGCCGGTGAGCGTCATGGTGGCGACGGCGGTCCGACGCTCGACGACCGAAGAGGCGGCCGTGGCTGCCAGGGTGAGCGCACCCGTGGCGGTACGGATCTCGATGGCGTAGTCGGCGCTACCTGCCGCAAGGGTGACGGTGGCGGTCCCGGTGCGCGGGTGGATGCCGCCGAAGGGGTTGGCGACGGCCGAGCCGACGATCGCGCTGGCGGCAGTGCCGGTGCGGGCGAAGGTGACTGTGGCGACAGCAGTGGCCGTGAGCGTGAGCGTGGCTGTGCCGGCCCGGGAGACCTCTCCGCCAACGACCTGAGCCATTGCGGTGCCGTCGAGGCTGAGGGTCGCGGTGCCGGCGCGTGTGACTTCCCCGCCGTCCGGTGTCGCGTCAGCTGCGCCGCTGAGCGCCAGCGTCGCGAGCCCAGTGCGGGTGACTGCGCCGCCCTCAACATCAGCCGTTGCTGCTCCGACCACGGATGCCGTCGCGGTGCCCGTGCGCTCCAGCACGCCCCCGTCGGCGATACCGGTTCCGGAGGCAACGACGACCATCGATGCGGTGCCGGTGCGGACCTCGACAGCTGTGGACGCCGCGGACGCGGCCAGTGAGAGCGTCGCGGTCGCCGCGGACTTCTCGACCTCGACGGACTGGCAGCTGGCGTTCAAACTCAGTGAGGCCGTACCAGTGGCGCGTTCGACCTCGACGGACGTCGACGTCGCGGACAGGGTGAGCGTGGCGGAGCCGTTGCGTTCCCACACGCCGCCGAAGGCCGTACCGGTGCCAGATGCGACCAAGGCCAGCGATGCCGAGCCGGTGCGCGTAAAGGTGCCACCGGTGGCAACTCCGGTGCCGGTGGCGGCGACGCTCAGCGTGGCGGTACCACTGCGGGTCTCAATGACTAGGGCCGTGTACTCCAGGCGAATGACACCACGAGCGCCATTGCCACCCGTCTGCCCGGCCGTGCCGCCCGATGATCCTCCGCCACCAGGGACGTTTCCGGCGGTGCCCGACGTCTCCTGTGTGCCGCCACCGGTCAGCGACCCGATCGACGCCGCTGCGCCGCCACGACCGAACGTGCCAGGTGCGCGGGTGCCGTCCGAGCCGGACACCGCGGAGTCGGCGACACAGTCCCCCGCGAGACCGCCAGCGCCGCCAGCTGCGGACTGCCCGGCCTTGCCCGCCGCGGCCACGAACAGCGACGCACCGAAGATCGTCGGGTTGCCGTCTGTCCCCTGACCGACCGCAGCGCCGACCGTGATCGTGTAGTCGACGCCCGGTGTCGTGGCGACGACCTTAGTGGCCGCTGCGCCACCACCGCCACCGCCGCGGTTGGTGCCGAAGGTCGACGTCAGACCTCCGCCACCACCACCGATGCCCTCGACCGACACCGAGAACACTCCCGCGGGGCACGTCCATGTCGTCGAGCTGGTGAACGTCTCAACGGTCATGGGTGCCCCTCACGGGTCGTAGCGGGAGGGGACGGGTCAGTTGTTGACCGTCACCGTGGGGGTGACCTTCACCTGGCCCTGGGCGCC
Organism: Aeromicrobium marinum DSM 15272; assembly: GCF_000160775.2. Classification (NCBI taxonomy): domain Bacteria; kingdom Bacillati; phylum Actinomycetota; class Actinomycetes; order Propionibacteriales; family Nocardioidaceae; genus Aeromicrobium; species Aeromicrobium marinum. The sequence goes on from NZ_CM001024.1 coordinate 388,630, forward strand.
GAGGGTGGCGGGCGAGGACAGCGCCCCGCCGCCGATGAACGTGCCGGCGGTCGACGCCGACCAGATGCCGAAGTGGGAGTACGTGCCGGCCGCAGCGTCGAAGGTGACCTCGGAGCCTGCGACGGAGCCGTCCGAGGCTCCACCGGTCCAGGTGGTCGGCTGCCGGGCGTAGGCCGGGCTGCCGCCGGTGGCCTCGCTGGCGCCGGTCGTGCCGGGGTCGGCGGTGTGCAGGCTGATGTGCAGTCCGAGGCCGGTGACCTCGAGGCTGGCGGTCTCGCGGGCGGCGGGGGTGAAGGTTCCCATGGTGGTGCTCCTTGGTGGTGTGGCGGGTCAGATGAGGGTGTTCAGCAGGGGGCCGTTGTCGCGGAGGATCCGCTGCAGGGCGATGGCGAGGCGCTCGCGGATGTAGGCGTGGCCGGCGGCGGTGAGGTGCAGGGTGTCGTCGCCGACGTAGATGTTGGCGTTCTCGGCGTCGGCGTTGACCGCACCGGTGTTGCCGGCGCCGTTGATCCACGGCGACGTCGTGGCCACGTCGACGTAGTAGACGCCGACGGCCTCGCAGGCGGCCTGCACGCCCTGACGGATGGCGACGTAGGCGGGGTTGTAGGTCGCCGCGGTGAACCCGGGAGGTGCGAACCCTTCGACGAACACGAGCTTCGCGTTCGGCTTCGCCTGCCTGGCCTCGGTGAACGTGGCGACGGCCTGGGTGATGATCTGCGCGGTGGTGAACCCGCCGAACAGGTCGTTGCCGCCGCCTCCGTGGATCACCAGGACGTCAGGGTCGTAGTCGTCCAGCAGGTCGGGCAGCCGGTCGCGGTAGTTCGCGTAGGCGGGCGAGGTGTTGGTGCGCAGGTAGCCGGTTCCGCCGCGGCCGTCGACGAGGATCTCCGGGAGGCCGAGCAGCGGGGCCAATCCCTGGTACGCGCCGAGCAGCTTGCGGGGCAGTGACCCGGTGGGCGTGTTCATCACCGACGGTTGGGCGTAGGAGTCGCCGAGGACGAGCATCTTGGTGCCGACCGGTGGTCCGGGCTTCCACAGCTTCCCGGGCTTCACGGTGTAGAGGTTGCGTAGGTAGAAGTCGCCGACGACCTCGATCTCGCGGGGGACGGTCGCGCCGCCGGCGCCGGCCTGGATGATCTCGACGAACTGGTTGGCCGTCGACGCGAAGAGCGTCGGGGTGGCGGTCTGGGGGACGCCGTCGATGTAGACCTGCAGGGCGCTGCCGATCGCTGTGGGGACGACCTCGAGCACGAACCGGTCACGGTCGGCCATGAACCGGCGCCGGACCAGGGTCGGTTCGATGCCGGGGCCATTGCCGACCTCGTAGTTCGTGGACGCGACGCGGACGGAGGACCAGCCGTTGTCGACCGGCCAGGTCGCGGGAGCGGTTGCGCCGGTGCCGCGGTTGTAGACCCGGTTGTAGGTGCCGCTGGGGGCGACGTCGACGTTGATGGTCGCCGGTGAGGCGGCGACGGTCAGACGCCGGCTCTCGCGGGCGTAGGCAACGGTGCGGGTGTCGCGGGTGGTCGGTTCGACAGCACCGGCCAGGACGCTGCTGGACTCGCTGCCCTGTGTGGCCAGTGCGGTGGCGACGACGGTGTCACCGAGCGGGACGGGTCCGGCGGGGATGGGGACCGTGGGCTCGAGCTCGGACAGGTTCACCGTGGCCGCGGCCGGGAGGGTGACGTACCGGTCGTCATAGCCGGGGACCTTGATGACGTAGCCGACGCCCTGCTCGCCGTCCCACGTCGTTGCCCCGTCGCGCAGGGGGACGGGTTGGGCGATCGGGAGCACCAGGCCCTCGTCGGAGATGCCTTCGGTGAGGCGGGCGATCCGTGCGGTCCCCGTGATGGGGGTGTCTGCGCCCCAGAGCGCGTCCATCGTCACTCGGCAGTCAGCCACGGCGGGTCTCCTTCTCGCGGTCGATGAGCTCGCAGCCGGCCGCGAGCACCGCACCCGCCAGAGCGGCGCCGACGACCCCTCCGCAGAACAGCGTCAGGAGGACGAGGTTCGGGGTGGTGGTGAACATCAGGCGCTGCCGAGGCGTGCGGTGTCGTCGCCGACGCGCGTGGCCACGACCGACTTGCAGATGGACGCGAGGGCCGCGAGTCCGGCGATCGACAGGGACCCGGTCCAGTCGACGTCCAGCACGCCGGTCTGGCCGACGACCCACGAGGCGGGGAGGACCTCGGCGAAGGTGGCGAGGGCCCGCTCGAGGGCGTCACGGGCGAAGGTCCGCGAGAAGATCGTGCTCATGCCTTCCCCCCGATCCGGTCCGACAGGAGCGCCAGGACCTTCTCCGCCAGGTCGTCGTCGAGCGACTCCACGACCTGCTGGGCGATCTCCTCGACGTCGGCGCCCTCGATACCGGTGATCTGGTCGCCCAGGTTCCCCTCGAGCTGCGCGAGACGCTCCCACAGGGTCGGGCCGAGCTTCCAGTCCGCGCCGGCGCCGAGCGGTCGGACGTCGTACCGCAGCGCCCGGGCCAGGAAGTGCCTGAAGATCTCGTACTGCTCTTCGGTGTTCTGCATGTCGTCGTCTCCTTGGGTCACTCCGGCCACGGCGGCGCGGAAGGCGTTCATGTCGATCAGGCGGCCGTTCACGCCGGGGTCCCACTTCCCGGAGGTGCTGATCTCCCCGTGCGCGGCGACACGGGAACGGGGCCACCCGTAGTGGTCCAGCAGCGCGGCGTTCAGCGCGTGCAGCCCGTCCATGACGTCGTCCGGCCAGCCCTCGTAGCCGGAGTTGAAGACCTCGATCCCCAGCCACCACCGGTTCCCGTCGCCGCCAGGGACACCGGCGAAGGCGCGCGAGGGGCCGGCGTGGTTGCACCGCCCGGCCGCGATCACGTGGACCGTGCGGTCCCGGCTGAAGCCGAGCTGCGACAGCGGGCCGGGCAGGTCCTTGTGGCCGTTGATGAGCAGGCTCGTGGTCGCCTGGTCGCTGGTGCCGCGACCGGTGGCGGTGTGGTGGTTCAGGACGCCCATCGGTGTGAACTGGCCCGTGCTGGCGGGGCGGCCGCGGGTCTTCCACCCGGGGGACTCCACGACCCGGAGGCCGGACTTCCTGCAGGCGGCGGCGAGGTCAGTCAGCATGATGGGCTCCGATGAAGTTGGGGGCTTGATCCGGACGGAATGAAGCAGGGACTACAGGGAGCCGTCGCCGTACAGGCCGGGCGGGAACGGAGGTGGCGGGGGCGGCTTCCCGTCGGCGATGTGCTGGCGGAGCGTCATGATGTAGTCGTCGCGGATCCGCTCACGCTGCGCGGCGGCGTCAGCGCGGCGCTCGAGCCGATCCAACCGCTCCCGGTCCTTCGACCGCTCCTCCTGCAACTGGTCGATGAAGTCGTTCTCCCGCTCACCCTTCGGCTTGCGGGGGCGACGCCACGCGGCGAGTCCGGAGGCAGCGGTGATGGCGGCGACGATCAATGCGAGTCCTGTCTCAGTCACGGAGCACCCGGCCCTCGGTGATCATCCCCACCCTGTAGACCTGACCTGCGGTACCGGAGAGGAACACCAGCGCGACGATCACGCTGGTGATGTCGGCGGCCGGTTGGATCAGCGCGGACACAGCCCAGACGGCGAACCCGGCTCCGACGAAGGAGCAGCCCCACACCTCTGGGCCGAGCCTGCTGGTCGTCACCCCGTACAGCGAAGCCGCGGCTCCGCCGCCGATCATCACGGCCCAGAACGCCGACAGCGGCCCGTGGATGCCGGCGTACTCGATCGACGCCGGTGTCTCGACGAACGCGAGGATGCCGACCGCGATCAGGCACACGTCGCGGAGGACTCGTGCTGCGCGGGTCACTGCTGCGCCTCCAGAGATGCGACTCGCGCCTTGAGCTCATCGAGCAGCTCGGCCTGCGCCTTGACCACGGCGTGGAGCCCGGCGACCATGCGGTCGTACTTCAGGGAGTCGGGGCGGCCCTCGTCGTCGAGGTTCACGAACTCCGGGGTCTCGGCGTGGATCTCCTCTGCGATGAACCCGACATGCTCGGCAGCGTCGTCACCGACCGCAGCGACGTCGTGCTTGTCGCGCCACGTCCGCGGCACCCACCGCAGGACCGCGTCAGGGTCGATCTCGGCGTCAGCGATGTCCTGCTTGTACCGCTCCGACGACGTGACCAGGGCGACGGTGAACTGCCCGCCGACCGTGCCGAGATGAAGGTTCGCGCCCGACGACGTCGTGGGCAGCGAGTAGAGGCCGAGGTGGTTCGCGTCGATGTCGACACGCGCGGCCGCCAGACTCAGCGTTCCGACCCGGGTCCCGCCGGCGTTCTGCACGCGCAGGGTGATCTGCCCGTCGGAGTACATCCACGCGTTCCCGGCCGCCGCGTCACCGGTGCCCTGCAGGGTGAGCGAGTTCTCCAGCCCGGACGCTGCCGGATCGTGCGGGGGGAAGATCCGGACCAGGCGGGACCCGGCTCCCGGGTCGGTGTAGATCTGGCCGAACCCTTCGGGGTTGCCGGCGCGGTCGTCCCACATGAACAGCGAGCCGCCGAAGTACATCAGCGCCGCACCGGTGTCAGGGTCGTCAGCGACGATCGACCCCTCGCGGATCTGCGTGACCGGGCGGCCCTCGGAGTCCAGCAGGACGACACCGCCGCCGTCCTTCACGGTGATGCCGCCGGCACCGATCACCGCGGACTCGAAGTCGTTGGCGCTGCGGGTGTTCGCCTGCTGCCGTTGCACCTCGACGATCGTCTCTGCGACTCCGGCCTCGCCGGTCTTCGGGACGACGAATCCGCCAGCCATCAGAGGGCACCTTCCTGCATCGCATAGGACACGAACGCGGCGTTGGCGCCGTTCCCGCCGGACATCTGCACGATCCGCTGGCGGGTCTCCCCGTCGGGGATGTGCCAGTCGTCCTGCACGGTCAGCGCGCACCAGTCGCCGGGTCGCACCGAGGCGATGTCGGGGGCCCCGTCACGCTCCCAGTGCACGGTGGTGGTCCGCAGCGGCCTGGACCCGACCTGCTGGCGGCCGGCCGCGTGCGACTGCAGGGTCGACCGTTCAGACACGGTGTCGGTCGACCTTGCCTCAGCATCCAGTGCCGGCCACCCGCGCGAGACCAGGAAGTCGGACACCGCCAGCTCCACCGGCCGTCCCTCCCCGGCGCCCCGTCCGGCCGCGAACGTGCGATCCGCGAGCATCGTCCCGTCGGTCTCGACCTCGATGTTGTGCACGCCGGCGCGGACCGGCCTCACGTCGAGCACATGGTCCGGCCCGTTCTGGGTGACCATCGACTGGGTCGCTTCAGTGCCCGTCCGCATGATCCAGCGGACGAACTTCTTGCCCGACACGTCCACCAGCGTCGGGGCGAACTGGATCTCCGGGCCGTCGATGACCTCGGTCAGCTGCTTCAGTCGCTCGCCGGCGTTGCCGAGCTCGTGCGCGGGGTAGTTCCGCTCGTGCGGTCCGGTGCCGAGGCTGTCGCGGTCGGGGAGAATCACCGGGACCGACTGGGGGAACGCGGCGACGACCTCTGTCACGATGTCGACGGCGATCTGGGCGAGGCTCCCCGCGAACGTCAGCGTCCGGCTCTCCTCGACCAGCGAGGACAGGACCCGGGCGAGGAGCTTGCGGTGGTCGAAGTACGTCCACAGGCCGAAGGCCGCGATCGTCAGGGTTGCCGTCGAGTAGTCGTAGGAGGTGCGCCAGATGGGCCCGCCCTCGATCGCGACCTCGTTGCCGTTGCCGTCGTCGTAGGTCACGACCAGGCACCGCTTCCCGACCGTCGAGTCGGCGTGATTGGTCGGCCACTCACCCGACGACAGAGGGAAGCTGCCGCGGATCGTGCCAGCGCCTGTGCAGGGTGCGGTCCAGGTCATCGCGACGAGGTCGACCTCGGTCAGGGGCCCGCCGGTGACCAGGTCGCCGTGGTAGCAGCGATACCTGGGGGAGGTCACGGTGCGATCCACTGCGCCGTCATGAGGGGTCGACGATCGGCGACTGTCAGGATCGTGTTGCCGCCGCTGCGCTCGTTGTACATCTGCATCGTCGCGAAGTCGCCCACGTTGAGACGGCGATGGACCTCCACCTGAGCTGTCTGCTGAGCAGTGCCGGTGGTGATGCCAAGCCGCACGGGGGTGCCGTTGACGGAGATCTGCGCCCCGGTCACAGTCGTGGGACTGTTCCAGCCGCCGGTGGCGCTCAGGCGATAGACGCCGGCGACCTTCGCCGTCAGGCGTCCGGGGTTGCCAGCGCTCCACATGCCGGCCGGGTCCTCGTCAACACCGGTGAATGGGACCTCGTAGGTCCCGACCGCCGTTGGTGCCGGGTCCAGCGCCAACGACCGGAACGCCGATACAACGGGGCCTGCACCGTCGTCGACCCACACGCTCGCGGGGTCGTACCGCTGGATCCCGCCCGTGTCCAAGCGGAGCACCCGGGTCCCGACCACGGGGGTGATCGTGGCGCGCTCCGCGAGAGTGCGGACAGGGATCGGCGCGCCCCTCGCGACCGTCCACCGGTGCGTCTGGGTGATGTCGGCGGCGTTCGTCGCAGCGTCCGCAGGCTGCACCAGGGACTGCGCGAGCGCCAAGGCTCCCGCGGGGATCGCCGGCACAGCAGGGACCGGGTTCGGCGAACCCTGGGTGACGCCCAGCTCGGCGATCGGGTCAGTCTCCGATCCGCCGTCGCCGGAGATCCGACGCTGCCGGATCCAGATCACGTCGATGCGGGGGTTCGACCCGGGAGGCGCTGTCGACTCCACGATGGTCGTGCCAGTCGTCGCGACGAGCACAGGCCCCTCGACGACCGCGACCAGAGCCCGGACGCTGTACGTCGGCGGTGAGGTGGCCGAGGTGCCGGACACGATCGCGACATCGGAGTCGCGGAACACCCCGAGCCGCACGTCCGCGGAGTCGCCGCTGTTCAGCGACAGGAGGCCGGAGATGTCACGGCGGACGTCGGACGCGAGCGCACCGAAGCTGGGGCCCTCAGCCGCCGGGAATCCCTGGTTCATCGACATGTGCGGTCTCCCTAGAAGTAGGTCGGGTAGACGCGGCCGGTGAGCACCGCATCAGTGGCAGCCGAAAGCGGCTCGAACAGGAACTCCCGCTGGCTGTACGGGGGGATCGTGGGGATGACCGGCATCCGCAGCCCGGTCGTCACGTCGGCTCCGTCACCGCGAGTCGCGCGCCCGGTAGCGGTGTGGATGAGGACCGACGCGCCCTCCACCAGGGATCCGGTGAAGTCGGTCGCCGACCCGGTCGTCACATCCAGGATCCGGAACCCGTCCACGGGCCCCACCACCTCGAACGTCGGCCACGCGGTCTGCGGGCCGGCGTTCTCCAGCAGGATCGACGCCGCCACCGGCGGTGCCCCGAAGTCGATCTGTCCCGACGGGTGACCGAACATCGGGAACCTGAGTCCGGCGCCCGCGGGCGGCATCGCGAAACCGGTCGACGCCGACTGCTCCGGCCCATACCGGTAGGGGTCGGGGGAGAACAGCTGCAGCCTGTACGAGAACGTCCGGTCCGAGGTCGGGATGATCGCGACCCGCGCGGCTCTACGCACGCGGGCGGACAGCAGCTCGGTGCCCGCGTGCTGCAGGGTCAGGGTGCCGTACGCGCCGCCTGCGAGGATCCGCCCGAACAGCTGCTGCTCTTCGACGGCTGTCGCGTGGTCGGGGCAGGTGACGGCGCCTTCGATGACCGGCTCCAGTCCGCGCATGTACGCCGGGGTCTCGAAGGTGCCGTGCCGTTCGGGGCGGCCCGGGCTGGTGGTCTCGAGGCTCGCGCCCTCGTCCCACCCGGACACGGCCGTGACCTTGCGGATGACACCGGAGTCGAGCTTGGTGCGTAGCTCGAAGTCCTCGACGGTCGCGTGCAGGCACTCGGTCATGACGACATCGCCCACAGGACGCTCTGGCCGACCTTGTTCCCGAGCTCGTGGGGGTCCTGGCCGGGCATCGTGGTGACGTCAACCTGCACGGTGTTCCCTCCTGCGACAGTCGGAGCCGGGGGCATCGGGGTGCCGGTGGCTGCTGTGGCGGTGGGGCGTGGGGCGTAGGCCGCGGCGGCCGACTGGAAGGACTGGTCCCAGGCGTTGCTGTTGTCGCCCATGCCGAGGCGCTTGCCGGTCTCGACCCAGATCTCGCGCGATCGGGCCCACTTCGCCGGCGACAGGGGGATGTACGCCTCGCCGCCGGTCTCCGGCTCAGCCCAGTGGCGGTTGGCGCCAGCGGGGGCGATCTGCGCGACGTGGTTCTCGCGCATGCCGCCGTTGGCGTAGAACTCGTCCTTCGCGAAGTCGAGCACTCCACCGTTCGACTCCCGGATACCTGTCGCAGCGGACACCGCGAGACCCATGAGCCCGGTGCGGCTAGCGTTCGCGATGTCCGCCTTGATCGAACCCAGGACGAAGTTCCAGTTGTTCGCCTTCGTGAGGTTGGCCGTCGTCTCAACGGAGCGCGGGATCTGCCCCAGCTGGTCAGCCAAGGCGGCCGCCTCATCAGCGGTGTAGCCCATCTGAATCGCGGTGTTGATGAACGATTCGCGCTGTGTTGCAAGGGCCGAATCGAGCTCGGCCGATGACGCCCCCGCGTCGTCCATCGCCTGCACATTCGCCAGGTTTGCCCCAGCCAGGTCGTTGAGCGCACTGACTGCGTTGCGCGACGACTCTGCGTTGAGATCGACAGCACCTGACTGTTCGCGGACGACCTGCGCGCCATCAGAGATGGCCTCGTTGGCCGCGAGCTGAGCCTCGACTGCAGCGATCTCGGCGTTGCTGGCGGCCAGCGCAGCATCTGCGGCGGCGATCCACGCGTCGACCTGCTCCTCCAGTGACTGGGTGACAGCCCGTGCGCTCTCACTAGTGGTCCGAGACTGGTTGTCCACGTCCTTGAGCGCCGCGGTGTAGCCAGGGAGGACTTCCTCGATCCGCTCCGCGGAGAAGCCCTGCTCCCGCATCCGCTCAGCGATGAGGTCGAAGCCAGCAGCGGCCTGACCGAGGTTGCCCGACCCGACCATCCCGGCCAGCGCCTCATCGACCCGCTCGAACGACTGCCTCGCGAGGTCGGCCTTGTCGTCGTACAGGAACAGGTTCGACGCCTTGGCGATCCAGTCACCGGCGCTGCGGTCAAGGCTCTGGATCGCATCGTCGAGACCACGGATCTCGTCACCGGTGCCAGCGAGCGGGTTGCCGAACGCCTCGCTCTTGAACAGCTCCTCGAGCGACTGGCCGGCGATGCTGGAGCCATCAGCGATGTCCAGCAGAGCGGACTCGAAGTCTTCGAGTCCTGCGATCGCCGAGTCGGGGATGATCGAATCGGCAATCTGCCAGGCTGCGAACGCCGCCCCGGCGACACCGGCAGCCTTGCCGACTCGGCCGAGGATGCCGACCGCACGCTGACCCGAGGGTCCCAGCTCCTTCAGCGCCTCGCGGGTCTCGATGATCCGCGGCAGCATCAGGATGAAACCACCCGCTGCAAGCGAGCCGACACCGGCGAGCCCGGTGAGCACAGCTACGGTCCCCTGTACGGGGCCCGGCAGGTCCTGGAAGGCGCGCATCAGGTCGGCAGACTCGTTGAGCAGGCCGGTGAAGATGCCTCCGCCCTCGGTGCCGACGAACGGCTCAGCGAGCGCGGACGACAGGTCGCGCCACGCTGCCTTGACCCGGTCCATGGCGCCGGCGAAGGTGTTCTTCACGTTGTCCGCAGCTCCGTCGAACCGCTCGGACATGCCGGCGGCCAGGGCGTCGAGCGCAGCTGTCGCGTCGAGGGCGCCAGAGGAGATGTCGTCGCGGATCTGCGCGCCGGTCTTGCCCATCTGGGAACCGATGAGCTCGGCCGCGTTGACGCCGCGGTTGCCGAACTCGTTCAGGTCTTCAGCTGTCACCTTGGACGAGGACTGGATCTTCGACATCGTCGCGACGATCCCGGCGATGTCGTCGTTCGAGCCGCCGGCCGCGGCCACGGCGTTCTGGATCGCATCGAGGTAGGGGACGACCTTGCGCGCTTCGATGCCGAAAGCCAGCATCTGCTGCTGCGCGGTGATGAACGTCGACTTCGCGAACGGCGACGTGCGGGCGAAATCGTCGAGCCGGTCCATCTGATCGGCGGCGGCCGACGACGACCCCAGGAGAGAGGTCAGCGCGGCCCGGGAGGTCTGCTGCAGCGTGTTGTACGCGATGCCGGTCTTGAGCGCCGCAATGCCGAGTCCGGTGATCGCAGTGCCGGCCGCGACCAGGCCGACACCGGCGCGCTGCCACGCGACCTGGTTGTCCTCGACCGACGCCGTCAGCCGGCCCATAGCGGTCGAGGAACGATCCGCGGCGTCCTCGACCCGGCCCTCGGCCTGGGCGACGCCGAGAGCAGCAGCCGCGGAGTCCTGACGGGCCTTGGAGACCCTCTGCTCCGCTGAGACCAGTTGTGACGTCGACGCAGTGCCCTTGGCGCGGATCTCCTCGAGGCGCAGCTCGGCCAGGCGCAGCGAGGCGGCGGCTTCGGCCTGACGCTTCTGCGCCTTCTCGAGCATCTCTGCGGCGCGCTGGCCGGCCTTGCCGAGGTTCTCCGCGGCCTTCCCGGCGCGCTCCATGTCGCGCTCGTACTGGCCGATCTCGGCGCGGAGCCTGACGGAGACGTCGCGTTCGGTCACGGTCCGTCTCCCGTCTGTAGTTGAATGGCTTGGATGAGGACCTCAGTTGCGGCCGTTATCGCTCTTCTCGCGCTGTCCGCGTGCGGCAGCGAGAGCGATGAGGAGCCTCAGGAGAGCGCTTCGGATCGCAAGAAGACGGATGCCATCGCGGCATGCCAGAACGCTGTGCTCGACAGGTTGAAGGCGCCCTCGACTGCGGACTTCGTCTCTTCGAGCGCTGTTGGTGCCTTCGTGGTCAAGGTGAAGGGCGAAGTTGACGCTCAGAACCCCATGGGAGCGATGGTTCGCAGCAGCTACGAGTGCGATGTGCTCTTCGACTCGGAGAACAATGTCCGACCCGACGACATCACCGTCAACGTCGTGCAGCGCTAGGAGCGCTTGACGTACGCCGGATCCGGCACCACCCGGAACCTCACCCCCGGCTCAGGCGGAGACTGCTTCGCCTCCAACTCCTTCGCCCGACACCCCGCACACACCACCGGCTGCACCAGATACCAGCCCTCACGGTCCGGGTCCTGCGCCTGTGCGGCGTCATTCCCGCACCCGTCACACAGCGACCGCTCGTACAGCAGCAACGACTTCGACAGCTCCCGATCCCGCTCACTCCACGGCCCCGCAGCCTCCGCATGCCCCAAGAACACCGTCGGCCGCTCACCCCACGCCCTGGCAGCCTGCAGGGCCACGATCAGGTCGGGTCGTCCTCCGAGGTGCTCGGCGAGAAAGGGGCCGGAATCACCGGCTCCTCACTGGTCGCCTGCTGGGCGGCGTTCAACAGACCCGTGAACTGCTTCTCACCGATCTGCGCCCGCAACGCCCGCAGCTGCGCGATCGTGACCACCGGGACATCGCCGTCGGCGGTCCGGGTGGCGCCGCTGCCGATCGTCACCGACACCACGACCCGGCGGATCAGCCGCAGGTTCAGCTCGTCCAGGTACGCCGCGATCTCCTCGCGGTAGGCCGGCACCTTCGCCTCGTACGCGGCCAACGCCTTGGCGTACTTCCGGACCGCCACCGTGTGGGACTTCTTCTGCGCCTCGGTCGGCTTCTCCGGCAGCACCGGCTCGACCGGCTTCTCCATCTTCTCCGGCTCCACCAACGGGGCCAGGTCCTCCGACTCGTCGCCGGCGCGCACCGCATCCCAGTCGGCGTCCGACACTGCCCGGACGACCCACGTGGACTTCGACTCCATCCACTCGTCGTAGACCGCCTGCAGGTCCTTGCGGATCCGGGACGCCTCGGACCCGCCCATCGACTCACCCGGCGACTCAACCGCCGTGGCGATCGCGAGGTCACGCTCGAGCTGCTGGTAGGTGGCGTACAGGCCCGCCTTGCCGTAGATCACGACGGACCGCTTCGACACGGTCGCGCCGGCGATCCAGTCGTCGAACGACGACGCGAACTCGTCACGGATGCTGGGGGTGGTGGTCATGCGGGTTCCTTCCACGGGGTCACGGGATCACGGGAGTTCCCTGCCCGGCGCGCTCCCGTGTGGCGCGCCGGGCAGAGTCAGGGGGGCTCAGGCGCCGGCGACCAGGAGCTTGTCCAGGACGGCGCGCTGCACGCCCAGGGGGATCACCCGGCGGATGAACCCGGTGCGCTCCGACGGGGCCTGCGGGTTGTCGGTGAGGACCTCGAAGTACGAGTAGCCCTGGCCGACCGCGCCGGCGGCGTCGTGCTCGGGGCCCTCCCGCTCGACGATATGCAGCAGGGTGCCCTTGAGCTTCGTGGCGTCCCAGGCGACGTCGTTGGTCTCGTCGGCGAGGCCGTCGCCGTCGAGGTACCGGAACACGGTCATCATGCCCTCGTAGTTCGAGCGGCCGTAGACGGTCGCGTTGCCGCCCTCGCACATCTCGGACTGGTTGACGGTGTCCGAGCCGACCGGGGTCAGCCGGTACTCGCCGGCCATGATCCGGCACTCGAGGCGCAGGCCGGCGTCGAACTCGGCATCGGTGATCGCTGCGGGGTCGGCGGGCGGACCGTCGAGGACGACGACGGCGATCCGCTCGTCAGAGAGCTGCTTCGGCATGTCTGTTCACTCCTTGTCGCCGGCGGCCGGCGTGTCGGTGTTGGTGGTGCGGCTGGTGCCGCGGCCGGGCCGCTTCGGCTCGGTGATCTGGGCGCCCTCGGCCGGCTGGGCCGGTTCGGTGACCGTCTTGTTCTTCGACGGGATGCGGGCGATGCGCTTGCCCAGGACGGGGTGGTCGATGTGGTGCTCGGGCACCAGGTACGGGAGCTTCTTCCCGGTCTTGGTGTCGTAGGCGTCGACGAATGCCATGGCGTCCTCCTGGACGGTGAAGGGGTGGTGGTTGGTGGATCAGGTGGAGACGGTGAACTCGAACCAGAGCGTCAGGAACAGGCGGCCCGGGGTCTCGCCGCGCTCGACCGTCGCTGTGCCGGCGGTGAACCCGAGCGGGAACTTCAACGTCGACACGGACACGTCGAGCCCTTCGGGGGCGGCGGGTCGCCAGCGCTGCAGCAGGTCCTGCACGTCGTCGACGAGCGGCATCAGCTTGTGGCGCCAGCCTGCGACGCACTTGACCATCGGCCGGAGCACCAGGGAGTCGTCGCAGTCCGCGAGGGTGAGCATCGTGGACGGGCCGCCACCGGACGGCTGGTAGACGGCGTACGGCTTGACCACACCGGGCGCGTTCGGCTCTGACGGCGGCGTCACGGGGACGATCACGTCGAACACCTCGACGCCGGTCAGCGTCCGCAGCCGGGTCAGGATCTGGGTGTCGAAGTGGTCGCGGGGGATGGTCGGCATGTCAGAGCTTCGGCATCTGCTCGATGGCCTGGACGAACCCGGGCGCACGGCGGTCGAACGCCGGCGCCATGAACGGCTGCGCGGGCATCACGTCCGTGCCCTTCTCGATGAACCGGCCGTAGTCCGCCGTCGGCCCGATCGTGGAACCGAGGCCGTCGGGGTCGATGTCCGACCCGATCGAGCCCATCAGGTTGCCGGTGTCGACCGCGACGATGATCTTCGCGTCGGCCTCGATGTCGAACGTCGTCTTCGCCACGATCAGCGGGACGAGCCGCTTGGCCTTCTTGCCGGCGTTCTTCATGTCCGACGCGATCACCTGAAGGCCGTCGAACTCGAACGACGCCATGTCAGCCTCCCGTGGTCGGTCGGTCGAGGTCGTCGACGGCGTAGAGGTCGCGTTCGAAGCGCAGCGACCCGAGGTCGGCGTTGCGGACGATGAGGGTCCGGTCGGTGGTCATCCACGGGTCGTTGGACGCGGTGACGCGGATGGTCGAGTTGTCCGGGATGGCCGCGGCGTCGATGTCGATCGCCACCAGGTAGGCCGACGTGCCCTGGTCCTGCTCGCCGACGAGCCGGCGGCGGGCGTCGGCGTCGAGGGCCTGGATGCGCGCCGATCCGGTGTAGATCGGGTCCAGGCTGGCCGGGTCGCCGTACCCCTCACCGGGGGTGAAGGTCGGGAGCGCGGCCGGGGGCCGGATCTCGATCATCGCTGTGCGGGTCTTCGCGACGACAGGGGCATGGTCCCGCTCCCAGTTCTCCGGCAGAACCCGGGTGCCGGGGCGCCCGTAGGCGCGAGTCGGGCGAGGCATCAGGTCAGCTCCGGCCACGGGTACTGGTCGTACTCCACAACCTCGAAGTACCCGTCACCCTCCAGCGCGTCGAAGTGCTGCTGCCTGAGCGCCTTCGCGTGGGCCCGCATCGCGTCGGCCACCTTCGCCCCGTCGACCTGCAGGTCCTGCGTCCGCAGCACCTTGGACGCCAACAGCTCGTTCGACGCGTTCACGTCGATCGCCTGCGCGGCCGCGAGCTTCACCTGCTCGCCCTCCATGAGCAGGAACGCCGCGATCTCCTCGTCCTGGAACACAGGCGCGTGCTCGTCGACGTCGTTCAGCAGGAGGCGCACCTGGCCGACCGAGTTCAGGTCCTTGATGTTGTAGGTGAACACCATGACGGCCTCCTCGCGGCTCAGGGGTGGGTGGTGGCACGCAGGAGAATCCCTGGCAGGGGTGGAAAGTGAGGCGCCGGCAGCCTGGCGTTACCCGCCACGGCACCCCCGGACAGACCTTCCCCGCGCATCCCTGTGGACCAGTCGTACGAACAGTCCGGCTTCGGCGGAGTTGACGTGCCACCACGACCCCGCCCACACCCCGAGAGAGTGTGGGCGGGACCGAAGAGGAGCGTCAGCCGATCAGCTGTCGGTCGCCGCGGTGATCGCGGCGAGCTTCTCGCCCTTGTTCTTCGCGTCGCCGAAGTCGAAACCCTCACGCTCCGCCCACGCGTCGATCTGCGGGACAGTCCAGGCCTCCTCCGGGGCACCCTCGGGCACCACGACCGGGTCCGGATCGGCCGGCGGCGTGGCCTTGCCCTTGCCGGCCTTCTTCAGACCGGTGCCGAACTCCTTGCCCAGCCAGCCCTTCGGGACCGAACCGGCAGCCTCGTCGGTGACCTCGTCGACGACGTCGACGAAGTCCTTCTCGGTGTAGAGCTTCACGTCACTCCGCCTCTCCGTCGGAGGCGAACGTGAACATCGGGTCGCCGTGGGCGGCTCCGACGATGTGACGTCCGCGGTACCAGATGGTGTCGTTGTCGAACGACCCCTCGTCGACCGAGATGTCCCCGCCGCCGGGGCGCTTGCCCTGGTCGTTCTTGTACCGCATGTCCGGGGTCTCGAACCCACGGAGGAACGCGGTGTAGAACGCCGGCCGGGGCGCGGTGGCCAGCGGGATGACGAACCAGGCGACGCCCGGCAGGTTCTCCAGCACGTCGAGGGTGACCTTGCCGCGGAACGGGTTGCGCTCCACGGTCGTGGTGCCACCGACGGTGACCCGGATCTCCTCGGCGTTCAGGACCCGCTCGGCGGTGAACTGCAGCGCCGGGCCGACCACGAGCTGCAGGGGTCCGGGCCGCAGGATGCGGCCGTCGGAGTCCCGCTTCGTGGTGACCAGGGTGATGGCCGCCTGCAGGTTCGCCTCGTTGAGGATCCCCGTGCCGATGTTGCCGTTCCCGACGCTGAAGAACGTCGTGTTCGGTGCACCGGTGACCGGGTTGGCCAGCTGGGTGAGCGTGACGTCGTCCTCGGTGTACCGGGCCTGCGTGGCCCAGCCGTTGGGGACGACCTCGAGCTCGCCGATGTCGTCGTTGATCCGGGCCTCGAAGGTGTACCCGAACTGCTCGCCGAACTTCTCGACCTTGACCGTCCGCTCGTCGACCGACGTCGACGCGACCGGGTAGTTCGTCTTCTCGGGCACCTTCGGCAGGGCGTGACGGTTGCGCGTCAGCTCCACCAGGCGCTTGGGCTTGAAGTCCTTGACCGTGGTGCGCGCCGAGTACTTCGTCCACTGGGTGGGGACGTCGTCGTACTGGGCGATCAGCTCACGGTCGAGGACCTCACCGAGCGCGGACTTGAACAGGTCCGACGTGGTGATCGCCTCGTTGAGCTGCATGAGCGCGAGCCGGTTGCCCGACTTCGCCGCCTCGTACACGCGGTGGGCGTCGACCATGGCAGCACGCATGCCGGGGTTGGCGCGCGAGCGGGCTCGACGGGCGACAGGTCCCTCGCCGAGCATGGTCATGTCGGCGCCCAGCTCGAACGTGTCGGGACGCAGAAGGGTGGTGGTCACGATGGCCTCCTCAGACCGTCAGGGGCTTGACGAGCGCCGGACCGACGCCGCTGGACTTGGTGGTGAACGAGCCGTCGGCGGCACACGCGGAGTGGCCCCAGAGCTCGTTGTCGGTCGCCGTGACCGTGAGGGCACGGGTCGCTGTGATGATGTAGATCGGCTGGCCGACGCCGGTGATGGCGCCGTCCACGTCGATCTGGAACACCGCACCGGTGATGTCGACCGAGGCGTGGGTGGCGATGTTGCCGACACCCTCACCCCGGCTGGTCGCGGCGACGCCGCAGAAGGCGCCGACCTTGACAGGCTCACCGGACACGGTGCCCGACGGGACGGGCAGGGACAGTTCGTTGCCCGGCCGGAACGCGAGGTTCTTCATGTCAGGCTCCCTTCGGGTTGAAGATGTTGTCGAAGTCGGACTCCGACACGCCGGTCGACCGCTGACCGCCACCGAGGTCGGTGACGCGTCCGGTCCCGCGGGCCTCGAGGACCTCGGCCGCGGCGGCCTCGACGGCCTTGGTGAACGCCTCGTCGTCGAGCTCGCCCTCCTTGACCGGGAGGTCGGCCTTCAGGCCGGTGATCTCGAGGTTGGAGAACGAGACCTCGTGTTCCTTCGCGACGGTGGAGATGACCGCGTCGGCGGCCTTGCTGCGGGCGGACGCGGCCTTGCTCTCGGAGAGCTCGGTCTTCGCGGCGTCCCGCTCCTTGATGGCCGTGTCACGCTCAGCTTCGAGCGCGGTCACCCGGCCGGCCTTCTCGAGCAGCTCGGTGTGAGCCGACTCCTCGATCTGGATCTTTGCCATGTGTCCTCCTGCGGACTCTTCGGTGTTCCCAGCCGGGTTGGCAGGGACGTACTGGGTGACGACACGCACCTCGGTGCGCTCGCCCGTGAGGGCGCTCGGCAGGCCGTCGCTGCCGGAGTCGTAGGTCTGGGCGTAGATCCCGGCGTCGTCGCCGTTCTCGATCTCGAACCAGGCCGTGGTCTCGTCGAAGTCCCGCAGCCACGCCCACACGCGGTCGTCGCCGTCGGTGGCGTACTCCTCGCGGATCAGCACGGACAGGGCCTCGCGGCGGTCGTTGACGCTCGCCTCGCTGACACCGTGGCGGCGGGCTCGAGCGTTGACGCGGCCGGGCCGTGCGGACTCGAGCACCTGGAACGTCCCCCCGCGGCCGGCGCGGGTGACGAAGTCGACGCTGTTCGCCGGGCTGGGCAGGATCTTGAGGATCTCCCGGTCGCTGCCGGCCTCGTTGACCTCGGCGGCGGCCCGGATGGACACGCCGATGTACTGCTGCATCTCCGAGAGCAGTTCGCGATGCTGGCTGAACGGGCGGGCGGGCGCCTGCAGGGCCGACGCCTCGGCGTTCCACACTGCGGGGCCCGTGAGCACGGCACCGAGGTCCTTGACGGACCGTTCGGGGCGTTCGTACTGGTCGCTCTCGCTCGGGTGGTCCAGGTACATGTGGGTGCCGGCGGGGAACACCTCGTCGGCGCCGGCTGCCTCCAGGCACTCCACGGAGTAGGTGCCGGACGAACCCTGGCCGGGGGTGATGAGGGTGATCATCAGCTCGCCCGGCTTGCCGGAGATGGGCGTCGCGGCGAGAGCCGTCGACTCCATGATCTGCTTGTGCATGGTCGATCTCCTCGTGAGGTCGTAGGGTGTTCGGATGGGTCAGGACGACCGGAACGAGGGCTCAGCGCCCGACGAGTGCCTGGAGCACGCCTGGAAGTTGGCGGGTGTGACGATCGCGATGGACGGCGCCCACGAGGACTACAAGTGCCTGCGGTGTGACGCGGTCACGATGCGGAAGACGCCAGGTCCCGCACGGGCGTGACGACCTGAGAGTCGCGCCACCCGGGGTTGTTCCGCAGCGTCGACAGGTCCGACCACGCGACGTCGCCGGATTTCAGCAGCTCCAGCCGGGTCGGCCCCATGACCTTCAGCTGGTCGGCCTTCGAGAGCCGGCCGAACCGCGCTTCGGAGTCGGGCATCAGCGACGGCGGTTCGTCGATGTCGAACCCCAGGTCGCGCCACGACTTCGTCACCGGGAGTCGTGCGCACCGGCCGTTCTGGTGGTCGTTGGGCCCGGGCTCGGTGATCGCGTGGCGTGTGCCGTGTTGCGCCCAGCACGACGGGCAGGTGTCGGAGTCCAGCGTCGCGAGCCAGTCCCAACCGGTCAGCACGTCCTCGTTGGCGCGCTCGTGGGCGGCCGCCGCGGCGCGGTGGGCGTCCAGCGTCTCCGTCTGCGCCACGACGAGAGCCCGGGTCAGTGATCGGTTGAACCCGATCTCCAAGTCGCGGACCATCTCACGGGCCGTGACGCGCGGGTTGCGGCCGAAGGCGACGCCGCGGATCAGCTCGGTGCGAATGATGTCGTAGGAGTCGCCCGCTAGCGGCAGCAGCGTCTTCGTGACCCGCACCTGCGTGCGCTCGACGATCGCCCGGATCTGGCCGGTGTCGGCTCGGACGAGCGTGCCCCGCAGCTCAGCGCCCGCGCCGCGCGGCAACTGGGAGCCGATCACGTCGATCTGCCCGGTCGCCGCCGAGACGACGTCCGACACCGACGACATGATCCGCACGCCGGCGTTGTCCGTCAGCCCCTGCAGGCCCTCGAACGTTGCCTCGAGCGCCTCCTGCGCCCGCTCGGCGCGCATCACCTGACTGGCCGTCGGCCACGCACCGTCGACGCGGAGCGCCTCGAGCTCGTTGACGGCGGCCTGCCAGTCGCCGGCGACGATCGTCCAGGCCTTCGCCCAAGACCGCACCAGGTCGTCGGTGGCGGAGTTGACGCTCTCGGCGATCTGGATGCGGATCTGACCGACCAGCTGCAGGGTCTCGCGGGTGACGGACATCAGGCAGCGTCAGCCGCGGGCGGCCGGTCGAACGGCGGAACACTCTCGCCCCTACGCAGTGCGTCGATCATCGCCTGCCCGGCGTTGAGGTTCGGGTCGATGAAGTTGCCCTGCTCGTCGGTGACGTCGGCCAGGATGTCGTCCACGTCGTCCACGTGCAGCGCCTGCAGCAGCAGCTTGAGGGTGACGAGCGGCGGAACCCGGCGGGTGCTGTCGGCCGACACGATCGACTCCACGAGGTCCTTGAGCGGGGTCTCGGAGATGTCGGGCCAGGCGATCTCGATCGTCCGGTCCGTGTTGCCGGCGAGGATGACGGTCTCACGTCCGGTGAACCGGTCCCGCGTGGTCGCCTTGCGCTTCAGCGGACCGGACGGGGCCTTCGCTGCGGAGTCGATGACGTAGTTGCAGATCCGGCGCAGGAACGCCGACCACACGTCACGGCGCGCGTTGGCCATGAGCTCGGTCGGCTTGTCCAGCGTCTCGGCGGTCGCACGCGTCCCGGTGATGCCCGGGTCGGTGAGCAGCATCGTGACGGGGATGTCGAGCCCCGCGGCGACCATGGCCGCGATCGGCTTGCCCGACTCGGCGTCGATCGTCGCACCGGTCTTGGGGATCGCGGTGAAGTCCTGACCGGGTCCCAGGTGGACGGTCGCGCCAGCCTCGGACTGGTTCACGCCGGCTCGCCGCGGCCCCGGGAGGGTGGGGTCGAGCTGGCTGGAGCGCTGCGCGGCCGCGGCCTTCTGCGCAGCGCCTCGGCTCGGTGCGGAGCCCTTGAACGCGTACCGGGACAGCGCCTTCATGAGGCGAGCCCAGTCGGTGAGGAAGTCGGTGTAGCCCTTCGCCCAGGGCAGGGACGCGAACGCGTCGCCGATGCCGAAGTCCCACGTGTCGAGGCCGTTGACGTCGAGCTCGGCGATCGGGGAGTCCCACGCGACCGGGATGCCCTGGATGGTGGTCGGCTTGCTGGTCGGTCGGTAGTCGATCGACGGGTACAGCTGACGACGAGTCACCCGGCGCACACGGGTCGTGCCCGGTGCGGTGCCGTCCTCGGTCACCAGCTGGGTCCACTCGCGCAGAAAGAACCACCGGTCCAGCCGGTCATCCGGGTTGGTGACCACGCGGGCGATCTCGTCGAACGGGATCAACCGGGGCCGCACCCAACCGGTGACCTGGTTGGTGAAGAGGGCGACGAACAGGTTCCCGTCGGTGCCGAGGGTCCGCTCGTTGCGCTCGCGGGCCTGGGCTCCGTACAGCACCCGCAGGGTCTCGGGGTCGTCGAGCCAGCCCTGCAGGAAGCCGTTGACGTCCTGCTGTGCCTGGTTCTCGTCGGTCGGGCCAGTGGCGCGAGCGCTGATCTGGACGCCGGAGCCCCAGATGTACGCGAACCGCAGCGACAGACCACGCTTCAGGATCGGGTTGGCGATCGCCATGATGCGGCACAGCTGAGCGGAGTTCCGGAGGCCCTCGCGGGTGAACTCCATCTCGCCCCAGAACCCGATCCGCTTCCAGCCGTGGTCCTCGCGGGCCAACTCGATGTCCGCGAGGGACTCCTCGAGGATCTCGATCTGGTTCGACGCCTGGTCGAGTTGCTCGGACAGGTACTGCAGCGTCTGGGCCGGAGCGGTCTCGGTGAGGACGGCGGTGTCGGGCATGCGGGCCGCCTTCCGTGGTCAATATGGGGAGATGGAATAGCCGGCGAGCTCGGGGTCGATGTCCTCGTCGGTGATCACGTCACCGAGGTCATCACCGCTGAGCAGCGGCTGCAGGATCAGACGATTCAGGCCCTGGCTCATCGCATCGACCATGTCGTCGTGGGCGGCGTTCGGGAAGCCGGCGGCCTCCTCGATCAGGTCGTCCGCCCATGCCTCGAACTCCGGCAGCCAGACGTTGCCGGCCTCGACCAGCGGGGACACCGCGGAGGCCCTGGCCACCTTCGAGCCTTGGGGTTCCTCGGGGACGATGCCGGGCACCGTCGAGCGCAGCGCCGCGATGACGGCCGGGCCGTTGGCCTTGTCCTCCACGACCTTCAGCAGGGCTTGGGGCCAGCGCCGGTGCATGGCCTTCATCGCGCCGCAGGTGGCTGGGAAGTCCATTCGGCCGCGGACCTGGTCGAGCAGGTACGCGTTCGCCCCGCGCCGCATCCACACCTGGCCGACCACGTAGTCGGCGTTCTTGGTGTCCTTGAACGTCAGGTCCCACGACTGCAGCAGGTCGTCGTACTCGGTCACGATGCGCGACCCGTCGGCACGCTCGAGGTGCAGCGGCTCGGTGAACTTCTTCCAGGAGGTGCGGTGGAAGATGTCGCCGGCGGCGGGGGACGGCCGGCCCTGGTACAGGGCGTTCCAGGACCGGGAGCCGACCTCGCGCTTCTTCTTGGTCCAGTCGGCTCGGGTTCTGTCTCGCGCCGACTCCATGAACTCGCCGGGCTCGCGGCCGAGCACGTCGACCTCGCCCCGCTCTGGGCGGTGGTCAGCCTGGGCGGGGATGTTGAGCACCCGCCACTGGTCGGCGAACTCGTCAGCCAACCACCCGGCCATGTCGTCTTCTCGCCAGCGCGTCTGGATGAGCACCACTGGAGCGCCGGGGGCCAGTCGGGGGAGCGCGACCTCGGTCCAGAAGTCTCGGACGGTGTCGCGCCACGCCTCGGACTCCGCCTGGGCTGCGTTCTTGTACGGGTCGTCGATGATCAGCAGGTCGACGGGACGCCCGGTGAGGGCTCCGTCGATTCCGGCGCAGTAGACCGACCCGCCGGGGCCGAGCAGCTCCCAGTCGTGCTTCGCGCGGGAGGTGCGGTCCACGGTGAGACCGAGCTTCGGGTTCGCGACTACGTCCTCGCGGATGGCCCGGCCCCACCGAGCGGCGATCCTCAGCTCGAAGGAGATGATCGCGACGCGCAGCTTCGGGTTGCGGTGAAGCATCCACAGCGGGAAGCGGCGTGAGGTCCGCTGGCTCTTGCCCTCCTGGGGCGGCATCGACAGGATCAGGCGCTCGCAGCGGTCTTCGGCGACGTCGACCAGGGCGGCGTCGATCAGGTCCAGGGCGGGCGTCTGCCGGGTCGAGGGGTCGAGACTGGCGGCCATCTTGCCGGGGGTCGTCCAGTGGCTGCCGTCGTCCTCGAAGTTGCGGGCGGCCGCTTCCCAGGGGGTCACGCTGGCCTCCCTCGGAGGTGAACGGCGGCAGCGCTGTCGGTGGTGACGGCTAGCGTCCGCTTCGACGGACCCGTCATCGACGAAAGGAATCCACCATGGCCACTCAGGACGAGGCGCGGCAGGCGATCATCGACGAGATCGCGGACCGGGTGAAGCAGGTCGGCACCGCCGAAGCCGTGCTCCAGCTGGCTCAGGCCTACGACATCGTGAAGAAGAACGAGCAGCGCGTGCCCAAGCAGCTGAGGTGACCAGCAGTTTTCGGGCGCGATCGTAGGCACTGAGATTTCAACACAGTGCAGCGCGGTCACGCAACACCCCGCTTCGGTGTGTTGCGGGTGGCGGCGGCGAGCCGGGCAGCCTCCTGCCCGGCTCGCTGCTCCTCCTCCAGCTGCCGCACACGCGACTCCACCTCGGCGACGTCGTAGCGCCAGACCCCGTGCTCATCCCGGCCGCGCTTGGCCACCAGCCCGCGTGAGCCCCAGACTCGGATCTGGGTCGCCGGGGTGCCGATCTTGCGTTCCAGCTCGGCCGCGGTGAGCGCCGGGGAGTGGCCCAGGTAGGTGACCCCGACCGCGAACCGGTACTGATCTTCGCTGTAACGACGGCGACAACGCAGGCACTCCCACCGATCGCGGCTGCCGCCCTGGTCGCCACACGCCTCGTGCTCGAAGGCGAGAGCGGGGTACGCACGGAGCAGATCCAGCAGCGAGAACCGAGGCTCGCCTGACATCTGGGCCACCTCATCGCGCAGCCGTCGATGCCGGCACAGCTTCGGCTTGGCGGACTTGCGAACCAGCGAGAAGCCGCAGTGCACGCACGGGGCCCCGGGCTCGTCCCGCGCGCCGTCACCGAGCACGTCCTCGAGCGTGTGACGCAGGGTTGCGACGTCACTCGCATTGGACGGGAAGTCGCCGGCCTCAATCTGCGCCATCCGGCTGAGGTGCTGGTCGAGGAACGCCGCCGCGCTCCCGACGCTGTGCAATTCATTGTCGGCTGCGGGGATCTGCAGGACCTCGCGCCAGTCGTCCTCGATCTGCGCGAGCGTGAGACCGAGGGTGGCGCTGTCGGTCTCACGCTCGTCGTCGCGGTGACTGTGGTCTCGCTTGCCCTGGGGCTGCTCGGCATACCAAGCTCGTCCATGCGGTTGGGTTCCAGGCCCCATCAGGACCATCGCCTCGCCGCCGGGGATCGGTGACCGCGCGAGACGCCCGCCGCTGCCCAGCACGGCGTGAGCCAGCAGGCCGCCTGAGAGCCGCACCACCTGGTCGAGGTCCTCGCGGAAAGCCGCGACGCACGCCGCGCACGTCAGGGGGTGCTGGTCGTCGCTGTGGGCCACCGTGCAGACGACGCAGTGGTCCTCGGGGCACGCGGCACAGCCTCGGCAGGCCGAGTCGTCCGGGCACTCGTCGTCGTGCTCGCGGTGAAGGCGTCGCGGCTCGTCTTGGCCGGCGAAGTAGCAGCTGACTTCAGGCAAGGTCGTCTCCCTCGGTGTCGATCGGCTCGGCGGTGGTCCAGGTGTGACCGCAGTCAGGGCAGCGCGAGGTCGTGGCGTCTTCGCAGAGCAGGCGCACGTCGAACGCGTCCGGGTGGGTGCACTCGACCAGTTCCTGCAGTTCGGTCGGGAACGGCTGGACCTTCGACGGCCGGCGAGTCGTCAGCGTGCGGTGCAGTTCGCCGTTGACGACGACCAGCTCCCCGTCGACCTGGGTGATCATCGGGAATGTGATGGTTCCGTCCGCGGTGTTGACCGTGATGCGCGCGAGGGATGGGATCTCGGTCGCGCCGATGTCGTGGGCGCCCAACCAGGCCAGCAGCGCTGCGTGAACAGCCGGCTTCGTCTTCGCCAGGGTCTGACCGTCGAGGTCGAGGTGGACGACCCCGTCGTCGACTGTGGCGCGGATGTCGAACGGCAGCGACATGGGCGGGAGGGGTTGCCAGCCGGCGGCGATGACCGCGGTCGCGATCCGGGCGGCGAGGTCGCGGTCGCCGGGGGTGTGGTCTACGACCAAGTCGGTCAGCTGCTCGATCGGCGCGGTCATCGCCGGGTCAGCCCCTGAAGCCGCACCATGGCGGCGTCGACCCGATCGGGCTTGAGGCCCATCCGTGCCCGCCCGGCGTTGTCCTGGGCGTGACCGATCTCGTTCGGCCACCACGGGCGAACCCACCAGGCGACGTCCGCGAGGTACCTCACGGCCCGCGGCACGTCCCGGTGCTGCTTGCAGGCGTCGGCACTGACCACGCATCGGATGACGCCGCCTCGTGTCTTGACCGGGAACGGGCAGCCGGTTCCGCTCAGACGGAGGCGCCTCATGCCGGGTCCTCCCAGTCCGCGTCGGACGAAAGCGACGCCGCGGTCAGCAGCAGCGGCGTGCTGTTCAGCGGGCCGGCGGTGGCGTAGAACTCACGCCGACCCAGCACGGTCGACGGCGACTCCCGCGGTTCCAGGTCGAGGGCGGTGCACGCTGCCTCGAACGCAGTCCTGTTCGGCAACTGGATGACGGTGCGGGGTTGTGCGGGTTCGTGGGTGAGCTGGGTGAAGTCGACGTCGTCGAGGGCTTCGACGATGCCGGCCAGGGTGGTGGGGGTGGTCACGGGTGTGCTCCTTCGGTGGTGGGTGCGGTTCCTGCGTCGATGGCACGCAGGACGACGGGAGCGGTCTCCCGCACGATCTGGGACCACGCGTCGGCCAACAGCGCCACGGCTTCTTCGTGATCGGCGAGCAGCCGGCTGACGGCGGCGAGCTGGGCCGCGGCGAAGGCCTGCAGCATCGACGCGATCTGCGTGCCGTAGCGCTCGGCCGCGAGGATCCGCGCCTCATCGCAGCCGGCGGACCGCGCGGCCGCCGAGAACCGGACCAACTGCTCCTCGGACTTGTGCAGCATCTGCAGCCAGATGTTCTCGCCGGACTCGCGGGTGGTGCCGTAGCCCTCGCCGGTGTGCTGACGGGTCACGCCCCAGACCAGGGACTTCGGGTCGTCCATGGCCATGCCGGCGACCTTGGTGCGCAGCACGGTGACCTCGGCGTGCTTCCACGAGACCGCCTGCAGCATCGCGTCCGCCGGGTCGACGGTCGGCACGCTCGTCCCGTAGGCCTCGGCGAGCGCGCGTCCGAGCTCGCGCTGGGCAGCCTCGGCCTGCGTACGACGTTCGGCGGCGGCCAGCGCCTGAGGGGTGTTGCCGCCGTGCTTTCGGCACACTCGCTGGCCCTTGCGCGGTGGCTGGCCACAGGGTCCACCGTCGGACTTCCGGTGGCCGGCACACGATGGCTTCTCTGTACCCCGCAAGACATGGGGTTGGCCGCACTGAGAGCACGCCTTGGGGTCACTCATCGTCGCGGCCCCGCCCGTCGTCACACCCGCTGCAGAGGTCGTCATCGACCCACCAGCACCGGAAGGGCCAGCAGGCCTCGTCGTCAGTGCACCCGCAGTTGCGGCAGCGTCGGATGTTGTCCGGCATAGTCGTCTCCTGGTTCGTCATGCGCTGTCTGCCCAGGCGAAGGTCGGCTCGCTGGCTTCGGCGATGATCTGGACGCCGTGCAGCTCGGTGGCCATGGCAGCGGTCAGTGCGGCGGTGGCCTCCTCGGCCTCGTCCTCGGGGACGTGGACCACGAGCTCGTCGTGCACCGGCAGCAGCACGGCGTTGCCCCAGCGGGTGCCCGACCAGCGCACGAGTGCGTCGATCAGCAGCTCGCGGGCGGTGCCCTGGATGCAGTAGTTGGGGCCGGCGTAGCCGCGGTCGGTCGGCATGTAGATCGTCCGGCCGGAGTAGGCCTGGAACTCGGTGCGGCCGGCATCGACGCCGTCGGCCACCATCCGTGACCAGGAGGACAGACCCGGGGTCATCAGGTCCATCGCCTCGATGATCGCCTTCGCGATCGGCTCGCTGACCGGTGGATCCGACGTGATCAGCCCGTTGAGCCCGGATCCGTAGAGCCGGCCGAACACCTTGCGCTTGGCCTGGTACCGCTCGGGTTTGCCTGCGTCGGGGCCCCACACGAGCTGCGCGATCTCGCGGTGGATATCGCGGTCGGGGTCGGCGACGATCGCCATCAGGTTCTGGTCCTGGCTGAGGGCCGCAGCCACACGGAGCTCGACGCCAGAGAAGTCGGCCGAGATCAGCACGTGCCCCGGATCGGCGGTGATGCAGGCACGGAAGCCGCCCTCGCGGGGGACCTGCTGCAGGTTGGGCCTGACGCAGGACATGCGCCCGGTGTCCGCGGCCAGGGTGTAGATCGTCGGGCGGGCCCGGCCGTCGCCGTTGGTGACGAGCTGACGGTAGGGCTCGAGGAACAGGCCGAGCCGGTTCTCGGCGGTCTGGTAGTCCAGCCGTGCCCGCACGAGGTCGCCGATCTCGCCGTCGACGTTCTTCAGCGGGTCGAGCACGCCCTTGGCCACGCTCGGCCGGCCGGTCTTGGTCCGCGGCAGTGGGGCGCCCAGTCGCTCGAGGGCCGCGGCCACCTGCTGGTCACTGCCGGGGTTGTCGACACCGAAGGCACGGATGTGCTCGGACGCAGCGGTCAGCGCGGCGGTCTGCTCCGCGTGCAGCCGCTCGACCAGGTCGGCGTCGAGCCGCAGTCCTCGGTCGGCCACGCGGGCGGTCATGCGCTGGGCGAGGCGTTCACGCTCCAGCAGCTCCGGGGGCAGCGGGGGCAGGCGCAGCGCGAGCGCGGCGTCGTCGATGACGTCGCTGGCGGCGTAGCGGATCATCGTCTCGCAGGCGGGGTTGACCTGGGCCCAGCCGGATCGGCTGATCGGGGTGGTGCTCTTGACCTCGGTAAGCCACTTGCCGGCCTTGAACAGTGCCTTGCGTCCCTCCTCGGCTGCGGTGGAGACCGCGGCGTCGCCGAGCACGGCGCCGGCGAGCTTCTTCAGGCCGGGGTCGCTGCCGGTGGAAGCGGGGTCGGCAAGCTTGGCCGGGATCACGGTGTCGTGCATCCGAGACCAGGCGTCGTCGAGGTCGATCAGCCCGGCATGGGCCAGGGGGATCAGGTCGGCGGTCGCCGAGTGCGCGTGCAGCATGGCCGCGGCTCCGACGTGCCGGCCGGCCACCTGGGCCTGCTCGGGGTCGGCGGCGTCGAAGTCGATCGCGAACGCGTCGTTGCCGAGCTGGATGGTCCGCAGCGCGTAGTCGCGGTGGCCCAGCGGGTAGCCCGTGGTCTCCACGTCGACGGTGAGTGCGGCCGGCGTGACGGTGATGGTGCCCAGGAGCGCGTCGGCGTCGGTCAGGCGGATCGCCACCACGGCACCGTCCTGGGTCACCAGCGCCGGCAGCTGGATGATCGGTCCGCCGGCTTCGGAGATCGCCGCGGCCAGCTTCTCGGCCTTCACCGCTGCCGCCTTCGCCACGGCCTCCGCGGTCTTCGCGCGCTTCGGCTTGGGCGGTGACGGATTCGCGACAGCAGATTCGCTGGAATCGCAGGGGTCCGACGGATCGGGTGTCGGATATGAGGTCGACTGGACCTCGCCGCCGTGTGCGCATGTGCGCGTGCGCATGTGCGTAAGGGGGTCTGTCAATCCGTCACTTCCGTCACTCAGACGGATCTCATCGGGGTTGACCTGCGAAAACGTGGGTGACGGATACGCGGGAACATCCGTCACCAATCCGTCACCAGAGGGGGCGTATCCGTCACCCGGCTGCGGAACCGGGCTCGCGGTCGTCGGAGCAGACTTGGCGGCCTCGGGCATGAACCCTGGCGTGCGGACCCTCAGTGGGCGCCGTTTTCCCTGCTTCGTGTGCTGGATCGGCACTTCGAATCGTGAGAGCGCCCGGCCCCAGCGCTGTTCGGTCGGGATGACGTCGGCCCTGATGCCGCTGCGTCGGCAGGAGGACCAGAACGCCTGGTACAGCTCGCGGCTGGGGGTGCCGGCCTCCCACGGCTCGGTCTCCTCCTCGAGCCAGACCCGGACGGGGTCTTGCTCGGCTCCGACCTTCTCGGCCATGTCCCGCAGGTGGATCGGTGCGGCGCTGACGTGAGCGGTGGTGGGTTCGGCCAGCCAGGAGCCGGCTTCGGCCATCATCGACGCCAGTACACCGGGGGCCTCCTCGCGCCAGGCGGCGCTGTTGGTGTGGCCGATCGCGGCGCGAGCGATCCGCACGGCCTCGGGGTCGCCGTCGCACGGCAGGAGCCGGGCCCGGGCCCGGATGGCCGGGTCGGTCAGGGCAGGCTCGTCGTTGGTGGTCAGCACCAGGGTGTGGGTCGGCCGGAAGGTGATCGGGTTCTGGTTCATCTGGTTGGCGGTCAGTTCGCCGCCGCCGGTGAGCTGCTTCAGCCGCTCCTGGGCCCAGCGGCCCTCGCGGGGGCCCTCGTCGATGAACGAGAGCCGGCGGCCCTTGAGGGCGAACACGATGCTGGCGTGGGCCTTGGCCCCCTCGGCGCCCATCAGTCGGGGGTCTGCGGCGTGCGCGTAGGAGCCGAGGACGCTCATCAGCAGGCTGACGACCTGGGTCTTGCCGCGTCCGGTGTCGCCGATGAGGATCGGCAGGGCGCGGTCCGGGTAGCCGGTCAGCGCGATCGACAAGACCCGCACGGCCCAGGCCCGGACCTCGGGGTCGGGCCACACCGCGGCGAGGAAGGCGTCCCACAGCGGGGTGTCGCGTCGCTCGGGCAGGACCGCGGCGGTGTGCAGGTGCGGGGTGGCCGGGTCCATGGCCGCGACCCACGACTGGACAGGGGCGTCGGGCAGGCAGGACTTCAGGTCCCACGGCACGCCGCCGGCCCAGAGGATGTCGGGCGCGGAGTCCAGGCCGCCGAGGTCGATGGCGCAGGGGTGGGTGCCGGCGGCGACCAGGGCGGCCATCTTGGACGCGATCGCCTTCGCTCCGGCCTGGGTGTTGAACCGGGCACGTCGACGCGACCGGGCGTGTTCGTCCGAGCCCTTCTCGGCCTCGGGGTTGCCGATCGGCAGGAGGCCGGCGACCTGGGCGACCGACCACTGGGAGAGATCTCCGGCCAGGGTCCACCGGTCGGGCAGGCGCAGCAGCCAGCCACCGGTGTCGTGGGCGTACCGGACGACCGGGTAGGTGCGTTCCAGCACGGCCTGCGCGAGAGGCTGGTCGAGCTCGGCCGGAGGGTCGAAGGCGTGCGCCCCGATGACCTCGCGGATGGACCAGCGGCGCTCGGGGGCCACCGCGGTGCCGGGCTCGCCGGTCGCGTCGTCGGGGGCGGCCCCGGAGACCATGAACGCGAGGTCGTAGACGCAGGGGTCGCGGGGGTTCTGCACGGTGCCGACGACGGTCACGGCCTTGCGGGCGCTGGTGAGCAGCATCCGGTCGAACTCGTTGCCGCGCAGCTCGCCGGCGGTGAGGTTGTCCCAGATGACGCGCAGCTCGGTGATCGCCCAGGCGACTCCGGGGTGGCCCTGGGCGGCGAGCTGCACCAGGTGGTGCACGCGGGCGGTCATGGTGTCGTGGCGGCTGCCGGCGTCGGCGGTGGCCAGGGTGTCCAGGGCGTTGAGCCGCGCGCCGTAGATGTCGGCGCACTCGGGGCGCCAGTCGTCGAGCAGCTGCTCGAGCAGGGCCTCGCCGCTGGCGGGGTCGGCCGCGGACGGGCCGGCGCTGGTGGCGCCCTCGAGCAGGTGGGCCAGCCACGCTGCGGGCAGCTCGGCCAGCTGCAGCGGGTTGGGGACCTTGTCGCTTGGCTGGTCGGTCTCGTCGTACCACTGGTACTGGGTGCCGGTCTCGGGGTTGATGCTCGGCGCGACCACGATGTAGCGGTGGTGCCGCTGGATGATCTCGATGTCCCCGGTGCCGGCGGCGGTGAGGTTGGTGATGTACCGCTGGGCGGGGACCTGGAAGAGCAGGACCCGTGAGGGGCCCGGGCCGTGCTCGTCGCCGCGGGCCGTGGAGCTCCAGGTGGGCGGCAGGGGGCCGAGCTTCTCGACGAGTGCGGCGAGGGTATCGGCGCCGTGCTTCTGCTTGCCCTTCTTCACGTACTGGTCGACGTCGATGCCGATGACGCCGTCGGGCATGCGCAGGGCGATGGAGTGGTGGGGGTGGCTGCCGGCGAACTCCACGACCTGGGCGACGTCGGTGTCCTTGCCGTCCGCGCCGGTGAAGCCGGTCGGCGGGGGGAACTTGTCCCGGGGCGGCACCGGCAGCACGCACGGCCAGCCGGCCTGCACGTAGTCGGCGACGTGCTCGGCGTAGATCGGGGGCGTCTGGTCGTTCACAGGTGGTTCAGCTCCTGGTGCTCGTGGGTGGAATGTGCGGCGGCGTACGCCTCGACCAGCGCGCCGGAGACCCGGCCGCGGACCACGGCGGGGATCAGGCCGGCCTCGACGGCCCAGACCTTCACCTCGCGGGCGGTGACGCAGAGGTCGTGCATGCGGGGCAGGACCTTCTCGACGCGCTTGGAACGAGGCCGGCCGGCAGAGGCCAGACGGATCTCGTCGTCGATGCGCGCGGCGAGATCGGCCAGGCGCTTCAGCTCGTACCTGTCGTCCCGCCTCCGGGCGCTGTCGATCTCGTGCTTGGTCCGACGCTGCAGTCGTTGCAGCGCCTCCAGGCGGGTTCCGGTGCGGACGGCGGGCACGGGTCAGACCACCGGGACCAGTCGGCTGACGTGGGCGCTGCTGTTGCTGGTGGGCAGGTCGGGGCGCTGGAGTGCGGCGTGCGAGAACTCGGGGCCGAAGAAGCTCGTGATCTGCCAGACCGTGCGGCTCCTACCGACACGGACCTGCTCGCCGA
The DNA here is from genome assembly GCF_000160775.2 of Aeromicrobium marinum DSM 15272. Classification (NCBI taxonomy): domain Bacteria; kingdom Bacillati; phylum Actinomycetota; class Actinomycetes; order Propionibacteriales; family Nocardioidaceae; genus Aeromicrobium; species Aeromicrobium marinum. The sequence continues at coordinate 419,516 of NZ_CM001024.1, forward strand.
TCACGTAATAGTGGTCGTCGTGCTCGACCGCCTCGACGACCGGGATCTCGTTCATGAGCACTCCCCGCAGACACCCGTGACGGGCAGCTCGATGAAGCACGACGAGCAGGAACCACGAGCCGGCCGCTGCTCGACGTCCGGGCACTGCACGTGCACGAGCTCGTCGGTGGCCGAGTAGGCGACCTCGTCGCCGGGCTTGATCCGGGTGTCGCAGGCCCCGCAGTTGCCGCCGTAGCGGGCGGTGAACGTGGTCATCGGCGGAACTCCTTGCTCAGCGGGTCGGGGATGCGGCCGTCGTGGACCGCGGTGAAGAGGGCGTGGCGTCCGGCGTCGCGGGCGTGCCGCATGCCGCGGACCTTGGCCGTGAGGCCGGCGGCCTCCATGCGGGCGTCGGTGGCCCAGGGCTTCACCGCCGCAGCGCTGCGCAGCACGGTCGTGGCGCCGTAGTGCAGGGCTTCAGCTCGCAGCTCGCCGACCAGGTCGCGGGTCGTCGCGCCGGCGGCTGCGGTGGATGACCGGCCGGACCGGGAGCCCACGACGAACTGCTCGATCTGCACGAGTGTCGGCCAGGCGTCGAGGCTGACCTCCTCGAGCATGGCGAACAGCACGGGGCGGGCGATCTCGGCTGAGCACTGGGCGACGGTGATCTGACGCTGCAGGAGCCGGCCGCCTGCCCAGCGCAGCTCGACGAACCCGGGCACGGGTCCCGGGTCGATGCCGATCGCCCGCAGCTGCGAGCTCACGCCACCGCCTCGTCGCGGCGGCTGTTGGTGAGAGTCGCGTCCACGTAGATCTCGGAGTCGGCGCTGTGCCGGCGCAGGAGCACCGCCATCTCACCGGGCAACAGATCCTCGGGGATCACCCACGCCGATCGGGGAGCGGGGCCCGGGCTCCAGACCTGGCCGGTGCGCTCGGCCCGGCGCGTCACCGGGACGTCCCGGTACTCGTCCTGCTTCGTCACGTGGTTGAACCCCGCCACGCGCTGCGTCTGTCCGGTGGGAACGTCTTGCGACCAGGTGATCTCGGCGCCGACCTCCATGCCGGTGGGGCGGAACGCGATGCCCTCCTCGGTCAGCTTCGGTGCTCGCCACCGTGCTGAGGGAGCCCATGACGGGCGCAGGAAGCGTGCGCCGTGGACCTTGCGCTGGTGCTCCTCGAACTGCTTGCGGTCGCCGGTCTCGAAGTCGCAGCGCGTCCAGATGACCTCGGCCTTGAGCTTGGGGTCCCAGCGGCTGGGCTGGTCAGTGTGGTCGGGGTTGTGCTTGTCGTACGGCACGGGCACGGACTTTCGGCAGGTGCCGTCGAAGGTGGGGGTGCGGGTCATGGGCGCTCCTCAGGCTCGGGGGGTGGGTTGGTCGGGGTGCACGGTCTGGGTGTGGGCGGCGACGCCGTCGGCGAGGGTGCCGCCGTGGAGGCGCTGGATCGGGCAGCCGCACAGGGGGCAGGTGTAGATCTCGGTCATGACGCCGCCTTGAGGTCGGCGCCGCCGAGCAGCTGGGAGACGATCCGGGGGTCCTGGACGAGGTCGGCGAGCTGGCCGGCACGCTCTCGCAGGACTGCGCGGACTCGGGTGTCGATGGTGTTGCGGGCGACGATGTCGACGATCTCGATGCAGTCGTGCTGCTCGCTGCCGATGCGGTGGCAGCGGTCCTCGGCCTGGATCGACTCGACCAGGGACCAGGGCCGCTGCAGGAACACCACGGTCTTGGCCGCCGTGAGGGTCAGGCCCACGCCGCCGGCGCCGGTGGTGACGCACACGACGTCGAGCTCGCCGCCCTGGAAGGCGGTGACGGTGGCGGTGCGCTCGGTCATGGTCTGGCCGCCGACGATGTAGCCGACGCGCAGGCCGGCCTTGGCCGCGGCCTCGCCGGCGAGGGTGACCAGCTGGCGTGAGGGCGCGAACACCACGACGGGCTGGCCGGGCCGCTCGTCGAGGACCTCCAGCAGTGCGTCGACCTTCCACGACGGGTCCTTCAGCGTGAGACTGACGTGCCGCTTCTCCAGGCCGGTGACCTGGTCGACGTCGGGGCCGTAGGTGACCTCGACGTCAGCCGCGGCGCTGGCGAGACGGGACAGGTGGCCGAACTTCGACATCACGTCCATGACCTGCAGCTCGGTGCCGTCGGGCAGTTCGGCGAGCATCTCGGCCTCGAAGTCGTCGTAGACCTTGCGCCACTTCGGCGGCATGTCGACGGTGCGGACGCTGTAGACCTTCGGCGGCAGCTCCGTGAGCACGTCGGCCTTGGCCACGCGGCGGTGCTGACCGAGGAGGGTGAGCCGGAACTCGGCCTCGCGGTAGGGCAGCAGGCCGAGGATCTCTTCGCCGTAGTCGGCCGAGAGGCTCTGGCAGTAGCGGGCGACCCAGCGCTCTTTGCTCGGCCAGGCGTCGGGCATGAGGCAGGCCAGCGCGGACCACAGGTCGCCCGGGTTGTGGGTGATCGGGGTGCCGGACAGCGCGACGACGGCGCCGCCCTTCTTCGCGGCGATGCTCGCGAGGCGGTGCACGGACTTCGACCGCTCGGTGCGGGGGTTCTTGATCAGGTGGCACTCGTCGATGACCAGGTGTGCGGCGCCGAGCTTGCGCAGGGGGCTGGCCTTGGCGACGGGCGGGACGTCGGCGCGGGCGGTGTCGTAGCTGACGACGTAGACGTCGGCGGTGCCGGCGAGGGTGTGACGGGCCTTGGGGGCACCGCGCCACGCGACGGTGCGGACGTGAGGCGCCCAGGTGCGCCAGGCCTCGACCCACGGGTCGACGACGGAGGCGGGGCAGACCACGATCACGGGTCCGCCGTCGTCAGGGAAGCCGGACATCCGTCCGTGCTCGACGAGGCCGAGGATCGCGGTGATGGTCTTGCCGGTGCCCGGCTCGTCGGTGAAGAGTGCCTGCCCGGTGGCGGCGACCATGGCCGCTCCGTCTGCCTGCCAGTGGAACGGTACGAGGCCCTGGGGCGGGGTATAGCGCATCTCGGCCGGCTGCTGGCGGGCGGCGGCCTGGTCGAGGATCCACGCCTGGAGGCGGGGCCCGGGTACCCACGCGGCGCCGAACGCTGCCGACAGTTGCACCACGGCGGGCCACGTCGCCGGCACGACGAGCGCTCCGGGCGGGTTCGACTTGGTGAACAGGGGCGTGAGCGTCGCGAGAAGTCGCGCGGCCGCGGCCATGTCGGCAGGCGCGGCCGTACCGCCGGCGAGGAGCACGATGCTCTCCCCGCCGGCGGTCAGTTCCGCGTGGATGGTTGTCACTGCGGCTGGGCTCCGGGCTGCTGACCGCCGGTGAGGCGGGCGAGCAGAGCCTGCTGCTCACCGCTGAGGTCCGACGGCGGCTGCGGCTGGGCCGACTCCACCGTCTGCTGCGGTGCGGCCTGCTGGACCGGCTGCTGTGCCGCGGGCTGCGGCACGAACTGCTGGGGGACCTGCGGTGCCGCGTGCTGCTGGACCGGCTGGGGCGCCTGCTGCGGTGCTGACGCCTGGGGCATGGCGGGTGCCTGGGCGCCGCCGGGCGGGGTGTACTGGATCTGGACGACGTTGGACGGGTTCATGCCCTGACCGCTGGGCTTGCGCTGCACGAGCGTGACGACGATCGTCGCCCCGCCCTGTGGTGCGCCTTCGACCCCGGCCTCGGCCATGGCGCGGACGAGCTCGTCGCGGGCCTGACCGCGCACGTAGTACACGGCCTCGCCCTCGGGGAACTCGGCGGACGCCTGGACCTTGAGCGGGACCTTCATGACGAACTTCGGGCGTCCGTCGCGGTAGAACTCGGGCTGCTTGGTCTGGAAGTTGACCTGCTGCTGGATGTCGGCCCTGGTGACGTCCCGCGCCACGAAGCCCGCGTAGGTCGTGCCGAGCGGCTTGTCCTTCCAGCTGATCGACGGACCTCCCCCCGTCGCCGGCTGGTTGTAGAAGTCGTCGATCGTCCCCTGTGCGAGCGGGACGGTCGGCTGGGCCGGTGCCTGCGGAGGCGCGTACTGCTGCGGCGGGTACTGGGCCTGGGGCGGGTAGCCGGGAGCCTGCGGGTAGCCCGGGTACTGCGGCTGGGCCTGCGGGGCTGCGGGCTGCTGGGGCGGGTAGGGGTACTGCGGTGCGGGGTAGTTCATGGTCATGCTCCGTGTTCTGTGCGATGGGTGTGTTGGTGGTGAGCCGCCGTCACCCGTTGGGGGTGCTGGCGGCGGCCGTCCCGGGACATCCCGGGCCGGAATCCTTGGCCGACTGAGGTCGGTAGAAGGGGCAGAAGAAGCACTCGTCGTTGTCCGGCGAGGCGTTGACGGCGTCGATCCGGAGATCGCCGGCGAGGACCTGGTCCGCGAGGGCGCGGCGCTCGGCCGTCTGGCGGAACACCAGTTCCAGCAGGTCGACGTTCTCGGGCAGCAGCGTGTAGCCGTCGGAGGTGAACTCGTGGTCGCGGACGTAGAGCCCGTCGAGGCTGGCCGCGGTGGCGGGGTAGGCGGCCACGACGACGCGGCGCACCGGCAGGCCGAGGTTGAGGTAGCCGAGGCCGTAGAGCAGCAGCTGCACCAGGTACTTGCGGGGCCAGCCTTTGCGGATCTTGGCCATGGAGGACTCGCCGAGGAACTTGTGGTCGTCGACGGACTGCTCGACCGCGTCGTAGAGGTCGGAGGTGCCGGGGTGGTCGGGGTGCGGCACGACCGGGTTCTCGGCGACCCACCTCAGGAGGCCGCGGCGCTCGTTGTCCTCGGTGAACGCGTCGGCGGCCCAGGCGTGCAGCGCGGTGCCGCGGATCGAGGGCCACGGGTCGGCCACGTGGTTGGTGGTGGGCAGCGCGGCCATCTTCCCGACGACCTGCCGGTCGCACTCCACACCGAGCTCGCTGGGGCCGAGGTGCTGCTGCAGCGTCCGGGGGGCGCGGGCAGCGTGGTCGAGGAACACCCGGCGCAGTTCGATGGCGTAGCGGGCGGCCCACGGACTCGACCCGCTGACCGACTTCGGCGCGGCCGACATGAACTCGGTGGGGGAGATGGGCGTGCTCATGCCGCGGCCGTCTGTCGGCGACGAGCGTGGTCGATCGCGGACTGGGTGACACCAAGGATCTGCAGCGCCGACCAGCGGGATTCGCCGTTCTCGACGAGCCAGTCGTAGTCCTCGACCAGGTCACGGCGCGCGGGGGCCCCGACCTGAGGGACGGCGGCCGGGTCGTCGATGGTGTCGTCGTCCCAGGCCAGCGGGGTGACCCAGCCGGCGACTGCCGCAAACCTGAGGCTGCGGGACACAGACGACCGTTCGTGAACGAGGGAGACGGGGGCCGGCGTCATCGACAGCTCGTCGTAGATCTTCCGGACAGCGGCCGCAGTGCCCGCGGTGACGTCGCGGCGCCCGTGGGCCAGAGGTCCGAAGTTGCTTCGGTTCATGCCGATCTGAGCAGCGATCTTCGACTGAGACCAGCCGATCGCCACGAGAGCCTGGATCCGGCGTGCTGTGCCGATCGACGGCACGATCGCGCCGGCGGCGAGGTCGAGCTCGACCGCCAGCAACTTCTCAGCCGTCGCCGGCCGGACACGCTTCGACGGGACCTGACCTCGGGACGGGTCGCCGTAGATCAGCTTCCACACGGTCGAGGGGGAGAGCCCCGCGGAACGTGCGACGCGCTTCCACCCCATGCCCTGACGGCCAAGACGGAGAACGTGCCGACGCGCGGGGTCCGCGTCGATGTACGGCTGCCAACGGCCGTACGCCTGCTGGCGGGAACGCTCGGCTTCCGCGACCGAGTTCGCCGCCCTGCAAGGAGAGCAGCGGCAACGATCCACGACGTACTTGACGCGGGTGCCGTGCTGACGATGAGTATCGCGGACGGCGGTCACTGGTCCTCACCGCCGCCCTTGACGACGGTGAGGGACCAGGACTCGGACTTCTTGGCGTATCGGACGTAGGTCTCGGGGGCCTCGGCCTTGAGCTTCTTGGCGTCGACGGTCCAGCGCTCGGAGTGGGAGAGGCGCAGGGACGGGGCGTGGGGACCGTTGAGCTGGATCTTCAGGTGGTCGGCGGCACGGGCGGCGAGCTCGGCCTTGATCCCGTCTGTGATGACCTTGAGCTGGGCGGCTGCGGCGTCGGCGGCGGCCTTGGCGGCGGGGTACGCGGCGTGGAGCTGGGCGAGGCGGGCGTCGGTGTCGGCGTCGAGGTTGAGGACGGCGTCGGCGGCGAGGGGCTGGGTGGTCATAGGAACTCTCCTGTGGTCTGTGCAGTGGTGACGGGGATGGGTGGGAGCTGTACGGCGACGCCCTGTTCGGTGGCGAGGTCGACAGCGACGTGCACGTCCGTGATGAGGGACGCAATCTGTGGGGGCCGGGGCCCGGCGTGCAGCGCGGCGTTGGCGCGCTCGGTGAGGAACTGGGCGGAGCGGGTGCCCCGCTCGCGGTCGGTTTCGGAGGCGGCGGTCTCCAGGGACCGCAGGACGTGGCACCAGGCGTTGGACTCGGCGATGTTCATGCGGCCTCGTCCCTGGGGAGCACGGCACTCTTCATGCGGCGCTCGACCCACTGCTCGGAATGGGTGCGCAGCTCGTGCTCGCCGGTGACCGTGGGGAGGTGTCGCGGCCGGGCGAACTTGTCGCCGACCTTGAGCAGCCACAGGACCCAGGCCCAGAAGAGTCCGACGACGAGGGTGATGGCGCCGACGACGACCGCGATCTGGGCGATGAGCAGCGCCACTGACAGCACGGTGTCCATGTCAGATCTCGCCTTCGGTGCGGCGGATGCCGGTGCACGTCGGGCAGACGTCGGCGCAGTCGAGGTGGTGATACTCCGAGGACCAGCCGTCGCCGCAGGTCGTGAACTCGTCGGAGTCCTCGACGCAGAGCGTCACCCCGCAGACGGTGCAGTCCACCCGCTCGGTGCAGGCGCTGCCCTCTGGGCAGTCGACCGGCTCGTGGTGGTTGGGGACGTCGACGGGGGTCGGCTGCGTGTAGTAGGCCGCGAAGGCGTACGCCATGGTGTTCATGACTTCCCTCCGTGCTTCGCTTCGCGGTGCTGCTGCAGCGCTGTGTCGGCCTTCCTGCGCGAGTCGCGCGTCCAGAAGCTGCACTCGGCGCAGCGGCGATAGACCGAACGGCCGCCACGTGATCTGGTCACCCGCGTCACCCGGCGTCGGCCCTCCCCGGGCTCGTCGTAGCGATCGAGGTCTTCCTGCGCGGCGCTCATGCGTGCACCCGCTCGATCCGGAGGACCGCCTGCGCGAGCAGCAGCCCCACGAGCACAGCGAGGACGAAGTTGACCCACGCCAGGCCGACGACGATGCCGCCGACGGCGGCCATGCGGCGGGTCATCGGTCGGAGCCGTTCGCGAGGTTGATCGCCTCGGCCGCGTGGACGTCGAGGGCGGTGTCGCGGCGGTGTTTGGGGGACGGGTCCTCGCCGGTGATCTTCGCGACGTCGAGTTGCAGCTCGCGGGTGACCAGGTCGCAGAACGGGCACCAGTGGTCCTCGCGGTGCTTGCCGGTGCCGTCGGACATGGCCGCGGCACGGCGGAGATCGGGGGTGGCGATGAGGAACATCGGTAGACTGCCTTTCAAGTCGTGGGCCCGGTTTTCTCGTGGTTGGGGAGCCGGGCCCCGGTCGTGTCTGGGTGGTGCTCTGAAGTTGGGTGGGGCCCCGTTTCTCTGTGGGGCCCCGTGCCCGACCGTGGGAGTCGGCCGGGCTCCGGTGCCGGGGCGAGGGAGCGTCCGCGGCGCCGGTGGTCTCAGGCGGATCTGGCCCGGTCGAGCGGCGGGAGGCCGCGGTCGGCGCGGATGAGGTCCTCGAGCTCGTCGACGGTGTACGGGTTGGTCGCGTGGTGGGCGGCCTCGGCTGCCTCACGCGGGGTCATCCGGTCGCGGGCGGCGAGCCCGTAGGCGAGGGTCCGGCCGGCGGCGTCGATGCGCTCCTGGGACGGGATGCCGTTGCCGGGCCGCTTGGCGTCCGCGGTGCTCATGCCGACACCGCCTTGCGGCCGCGACGAGCGGAGAGCTCGTCCTGTCGCTGGATCTCGCGCCGCCGGCGAACGCCAACGAGGTCGAGTTCGGCGGCCCGTTCACGGGCGAGCCGCTGCAGGGTTTCGATGCGCTGCTCGATCAGAGCCGGGACCGGCGTTCCGAAGAGCGCCCGGTAGTCGGCGACAGCGGTGACGAGACCCTTCGGCAGGTACGCGCCGTTCGGCGTCTCGCTGTCACGGATGAGGACGGTGAACCAGTCGAACCAGTCCTGCTCGGTCCAGAGGTGGCGGCCTGCCCACTTGCCGGACTTGTTCCAGCGGGGAACCTCGTCGCGGATGGCGCGGCGCTCGACCTCGCGGGCGGTGATTCCGGTCGGGTAGACGTGGGCTCGGACCTTGGTGACGGTCGGCGCCCACCAGGAGGTGGAGCGGTGCTGGGCGAGCCGGTTGGGCAGGTTCGCGGTCGAGCCGACGTAGATGAGTCGGCCGTCCTGGTCGAAGCACCGGTAGACCCAGTGAGTGGCGTTGGTGCGGTCGACCTTCATGCCGACACCGCATCAGACGAGTCATGGCGCGTCATCAGAGTTGACATCGACGGCACGAAAAGAGTCCCGGGGAGGACGCGCAGCGCCTCCTCGATGCGCTGCGCAACAGCAGGTGTGCACGTGGTGCGCTCGCCGCGGACCATCATGCTGATGAACTGCCGCGAGCATTCCGCGTGTCGACCGAGTCGGGCCTGGCTGAAGTCGCCGGCCTCCATGTAGTCGATCAGCAACTTGGTGCTGCGGAGCTTCATCCATCTGCCTTTCGCTCGGCGTCGCCGGGTCGTGTGCTTCATCGTTGCTCCTGGGTTGGCTTGTTGTCAACAGTGAAACCGTATCGGACTTCATCAGAGTTGACAAGTAGTAAACGAGTTACAGGCTTGTATTTCTGGTGGTCACTGGAATGACAGGCGTGTGGCGTGGCGCTGTCTTGTAGACACAGATTCAGGCAGACTTGTCGCTGTTCAGTTGACAGCGCTGCTACTGGTGGCTTCCTCACGGGGGAGTGGCCGCGATAGGTGTTCAGCATGCCTCACGCGTTTCGCGATTTTCTCCAGCAGGGCCTTGACGACCGCACGTGGCGACAGGCCGACCTTGTCCGTGAGTCTGGGATGTCCCGTGCGCTTGTGAGCAAGCTGCTCAAGGACCAGCGCGATGTGCTTCCTCGCCCACCCGAGCAAGCCACGGTCGAGGGGATCGCGAAGGCGTTCCGTGTTCCGCCGGCGACCGTCTGGCAGGTCGTCGCCCGCGCCATGGGTTTGCCCACCGAGGCCCTCCCGACGATCGTGCACGAGCTTAAGGATGCAACCGACCACGAGCTGTTGGACGAGATTTCCCAGCGGATGTCCAGGCGAGTAGTGAGCGACCAGGAGTGGGCCGCGGAACGACGCCGAGCCGATGAGTTGGAGATCTTGGAGTTCATCAGCCGGCAGAACGAGGCGGAGTCAGGTGCGACGGTGGTGGATGCTGAGAACCCGTTCCCTGTCGACACCTTGGCGTGGAGACGGATCGAGGAAGAGCGGCAGAAGCAGTTGCGGCTCGACGCGATGGTGGACGAGTACCTCGAACGGCGCGGCACCGCTTCCATCACCTTCACCGCCAGAGGGCAGGTCAACAGCGCCCGCGAGCTCGAGCCCGACGAATTGGCTCGACGGCGCGCGGCCGCCGAAGCCGAGACGTCGATCGAGGGCCCTGAGCCGCCGGCGGAGCTCGCGGCCGACGCGACCGACGAGGACACCGAGTACACCAAGCAGTTCGACGCTGAGCACGGCGACGACAACGAGGGGCGCTGACGATGGTCGACAAGCCACTACCGGTGAGCTTCTGGCAGGCACGAGTTCTGGACAAAGCAGCGAAGCGCGCGGCCGGGCTCGACTGGTCTGACGCTCTGCGGGCTGCCGCGACGCTCCCGTTGAGGGAGCGGACCCACGACGACGATGTGTACGACCTCATAGTCGACGGAGATCTCGTGCTAGTTGGTGCGCACCGCGTCCTCAACAAGGACTTCATGACCACGATCGACGCAAAGAGCGAGTCGATCAGGGACATCATGGACGACGTCTCCGGGGAGGAGGACGGCCCCGAGTTCGCGCACACGACCGTGATGGCGATGCTGCCTCGCCACAACGCCATCGCGGTTGTTCGGGGCGGTGCCAACTCGCCGCGAGCGAAGTCTGCGGCGGAACTCTTCTTGCAGCGACACGTCAGCGTCGGTCGTGGCGCCCACTGGTTCGTCGAGCCGATCATGACGCCGCCTCAGCTGGATGACCTCCGCCGAGCGAAGGGTGTCCAGGCACTGCAAGCGCGATACGAGACGTTGAGCCTCCTCGACGATCCTGACCCTCAGCGCAGGGGCTTGGCCACGACCTTCGACAACACAGCCAGCTCTCTCGGCGCTGAGCTGATCATCGACGTCAACATCCGCATTGCGCCGGGCTACCGCCACTCGGGGAGTTTGGCGGGGCTCAAGGATCTCGTGCTGAACGACTTGCCACGTCTTTCGGGCAAGAAGCGATCGGTGACGGCCAAGGCCGTGTTCGACGACGACAGCAACGAGGTCATTGACCTGGTGGCCGGCAAGCTCGCGTCGTCTATCGAGTTGGAGCGCGAAGCCACGGAGAGCCGGCGGTACTCGGCCTTGCTGGACGGTCTGAAAAGCGTCAGTGTGGACATGCAGACTCGGGTGGATGAGATCCTGAGAGGGTGAGCAGCATGGCGACGCGTGAGTACGGACTCCGAGACCTCGTCGTCGAGCACCCGGGACTGGACCACCTACCCGCGATCCTCGCCGTGGGGACGTGGGCTCTGCTTATGCGCGACCTCGAGGTCAGCAACGTCCCGGAGTTCTTGGTGGGTCTTGCCACTGTCTCGGCTCTGGTGCTTGCGGCGGCCGCCTTCGTGTGCACGCTGACCTATCAGTCCTCCGCCCAACGAGTGGTCGATCTTCGCATTGCCTTCGGCGTCCAGATCCAGCGCAACTGGGTGTCGATCTTCGCCATCACCTTCGTCGCCGCAGTGGCCCCTCTAGTTGCCCTCTTGCTGGTTGGAACAGGACCGGTAGGCCCAGCGATAGCCGTGTGGGCGTCCGCGATGCTCGTCATGAAGGCCGGCCGCACCCTCTACTGGCTCCGGGCCATGGTCTTCACCCAGTACCTGGACGACGTTCGCCCGGCGCAGTCTTGGCCGCCCACCCGCGAAGAGCCGCGCTCGGCCTGACGCTTCCTGTCGGCGGTCGGCCGTAGCGTCACCGCCACGATGAGCACACCGCATCCCTGGGCAGGCGGCCCCCACCCATGGCGCGCCTACCGGGACGCCTACCCCCACGTGAACGTCTACTGGCGCGACCTCGGCCGAGGCATCCGAGCCCGCACCGACGGCGTCTCCAAGGTCTGGCAGTCCACCAAGACCCTGCAGGTCGAACGCCGGTGCGCCGCCCGCCACGAGCAGGAGCACCTCGACGCCGGCCACGACGGGTGCGTCGGCGGAACCATGGAAGCCCGCATCAGGTTCCGCGCCGCCCAGTGGCTCTGCCCCGACCCCCGCAAGGTCGCCGACGCGATCATCTGGGCCGGCGGCGACAAGATCCAGGCAGCCGACCACCTCTGGCTCGACGTCCCCACGTTCGAGGCCCGCGTCGACCCTCGGTTCATGCACATCGCCGAACGCCGCCTCATCAGCCAGCTGGTACGCGACGAACAGCAGCACCCCTGAGAACTGTCGGCGGTCACCCCTAGCGTCAGTGACATGAGCACCGCAACGACTGACACCACCATCACCGACCGCGAACGCGCCATCCTCGCGCTCGAGCAGAAGTGGTTCCAGTACGCCGGCGCCAAGGAACAGGTCATCCGCGAGACGTTCGGCGTCTCCGCGACGCGTTACTACAGCGAGCTCAACCGTCTGATGGACCAGCCGGCGGCTCTCGCGCATGACCCGCTCACCGTCAAGCGGCTGCAGCGGCTCCGCGCCGACCGTGCACGTGCTCGTTCGGCCAAGCGACTCAGCATCGACGTGTAGCCTGCCTCATGGCCAGTTCGCTCCGGCCGGTACCTGAGACCCCACCTCGCGCGGTCCTGTACCTGCGTCAGTCTGTCTCGCGTGACGACTCGATCAGCCTCGCTCTGCAGGAAGCCGCATGCCGGCAGCACGCCGTCCAGAACGGGTACCAGGTCGTCGCCGTTGAGTCAGACCCTGGCGTGTCCGGGCGGACGTGGCAGCGGCCAGCCGTGCAGCGGACGATCGCGATGGTCGAGGACGGCCAGGCCGACGTCATCGTCCTCTGGCGGTGGAGCCGCCTCAGCCGGTCGCGGCGGGACTGGGCGATCGCCGCGGACAAGGTCGACGTCGCCGGCGGACGCATCGAGTCAGCGACCGAGGCCGTCGACGTCACCACTGCGACCGGGCGCCTCGCCCGTGGGGTGTTGACGGAGTTCGCGGCGTTCGAGTCCGACCGCATAGGAGAGGTGTGGAAGGAGGTCCACGCGTCCCGGGTGCAGCGCGGTCTCGTGCCCAACGGCAACCGCCGGTTCGGGTACACCCTCAACCGTGAGACCCGGATCCACGAGCCGCACCCGCTCGAGGCGCCCGCCGTCGTGACCGCGTACGAACGGGCCGCAGCGGGGGAGTCGCCCCGCACGATCGCCGAGGCGCTCAACAACCGCGGCTTCCGCACCGTGAAGGAGGGCCCCTGGTCGGACACCACCCTGACCAGGTTCCTCGACCAGGGCTTCGCGGCCGGCCGCATCGTGTGGAAGGGCGACGTCTACCCGGGCGCCCACGAACCGCTCATCACCACCGAGCTGTGGCAGGCCTACACCGACCGGCGAGCACAACGCCTCACCGTCCCGCCGAGGACCAAGCGGTCCCCCTACCTGCTGTCCGGGATGGTGAAGTGCGGCCGCTGCGGCGGGCCGATGACAGGGAGCACGGTGACGTTCGGGCCGCAGTTCCGCTGCCGGCGGCGCGCGGCGTACGGGCGCGAGCACGGGTGCACCGGTGGGGCGGTGCAGATGTGGGTCGTGGAGGAGAAGGTCCGCGAGTGGGTGACGGCGTTCGCGGCGCAGGTCGATGACGCGACCGAGCGGGCGGCGTCGACGTTGGCGGCGCAAGTCACGGCCGAGGGGGAGGAGACCCGTCTCGCGGCCGCTGTGGTCCGGGTGGAGGGCTCACTGCGGAGACTGACGGTGCAGCTGGCTGACGGGCTCGTCCCGGCTGAGGCCTACACCGAGGCGAGGGATGAGCTGATGGGCCGCCGGCAGGTGCTGGTGGATCAGCTCGAGGAGGCGTCACGGGCGGTCCGGGCGGCGGGTGTCGACCAGGTCGCGATCGCGCAGCGCCTGGTCGATCAGTGGGATCGGCTGCCGTTCGATGTGCTGCGGACGACGCTGCGGGATCTGGTCGACCGGGTCGAGGTCGAGACTGCCCGGGCGAGCGGTGTGGGTGGCCGCGGTGGGGTGTCTCGTGCGAAGGTGACGGTGTTCGAGAAGGCCTGAAACGGCGGTGTGTCTTTGCCCTGCCATGTCCGACGACGTGTCGGGCCTCATGGCCGCCTGCCGGTCGGCCAACCACGGCCGGGTCGACGAGATCGACGACCACCTGCTGGAGGTCGAACCCGACCTGCGGCTGCTCACCGGGCTGCCGCGCGGCGACATGTGGTCGCACGTGCGCACCGGGGCGCTCGAGATCGTCCTCCAGCGGTTGCGCGCGACCCACGAGGTGGTCGTGGCCGACACCGGCGCCTGTCTGGAGGCGGGCGACGCCGGGCCCGCACGGTCACGCAACCAGGCGGCCCTGCACCTGGTCGGCGAGGCCGACGAGCTGGTGGTGGTGGGCCGCGCGGACCCGGTCGGACTGGCCCGGCTGGTGCGCGGCCTGGCCGAGCTGGCCGAGGTCGCCGGCCGCCTCACCCCCACCGTGGTGGTGAACCAGATGCGTCCGTCGCTGGGGTGGTCCGAGAGCGAGGTGAGGGACACGCTGGACCGGCTCGCCGGGGTCGAGCCGGTCGCCTTCCTCCCGTGGGACCAGACCGGGCTGGACGCTGCGGCGATGCGGGGCACGACCCCGCGCTCGGCAGCTCCGGGATCGCCGTTCGTCGCCCGGATCGAGACCGTCGTCTCAGCACTGCTGACCGAGAGGGCGGTGATACCCTCGCCACGACCTGTGTGAGGAGACGCATGCAACGGCTGAGCCCTCTGGACGCGACCTTCCTGTACAAGGACAGCGCCAACGTCCCCCGGCAGATCGCGTCCCTCGCCATCGTCGAGGGCGGTGACACGCCGCTGGACTACGACCGGCTGATCCAGGTCATCAACGAGCGCATCGACCTGGTGCCGCGGTACCGCCAGGTGGCCCGTCGGGTCCCCGGGGCGCTCGGCACCCCGGTGTGGGTCGACGACGAGCACTTCGACATCACGCTGCACGTGCGACGCTCGGCCCTGCCGAAGCCGGGCACGCGTGCGTCCCTCAACGAGCTGGTCGGCCGGCTCGTGGCCCGTCGCCTCGACCTCGACCGACCCCTGTGGGAGCTGTACCTCGTCGAGGGTCTGGAGTCCGGTCGGACCGCCCTGCTGTTCAAAGCCCACCAGGCGCTCGTCGACGGCTCGGAGACGGTCGACCTCGCCCAGGTGCTGCTGGAGGAGGTCGCCCATGCCCGCGACATCCCCCACGAGGAGTGGACCGCCCGCACCCAGCCGGGCGTGACCCGCCTGGTCGGCGGTTCGGTGGGGCTCAACCTGTCCCGTCCCACCGAGGCGCTGCGGATCGCCGAGATCAACGCCGGTCGCGCGCTGCGCCGGATGCCACGCATGGGCCGCAGTCCGCAGACGCCGTCCGGCGTGCTGTCCGCCACGCTGTCGCGGCACCGCCGTTTCGCCACCCTGGCCGCTCCCTTCGAGGACTTCCGGCGGGTGCGCGAGCACCACGGCGGCACGGTCAACGACGTCATCCTGGCCTCGATCGCCGGAGGCCTGCGGGGGTGGATGCTGACCCGCGCGGAGCCGGTCACGCCCAAGACGAGCTTTCGGGCCATGGTGCCGATGTCGGTCGTCTCCGACGGACTCCCCACCTCACTGGGGTCGAAGGTGCGGGGGCACCTGCTGTCGCTGCCGGTGGGTGAGTCCAACCCGGTGGTCCGCCTGCACCAGGTCTCGTACGCGTTGAAGGACCACCGCGAGACCGGCTCGGCGGTGGCCGCCAACGAGCTGGCCAACCTGCCGGGCTTCGCGACCTCGACCTTCCACGCCGTGGGCGCACGGGTGGCGTTGGCGGAGTCCGGTCGCGACCACCACATCACGATCACGAACGTCCCCGGTCCGCAGGACCCGGTGTACATGGCCGGGCGGGAGCTGCACGAGGTCTACCCGTGCATCCCGCTCACCGGTCACCGGGCGGTGTCGATCGGGGTCACCTCGTACCACGGGCAGGTGTTCTTCGGCATCGTCGCCGACCGTGACGCCGTGCCGGACGTCGACGTCCTGGCGCAGTGCATCGAGGAGGCGCTCGTCGAGCTGGTCGACACCTGCGAGACATCGCGCCGCCAGGCCCCTCGGGGTCGCAAGCGTCCGGACCGCGGCAGCTCGCGGTGAGGGTCTACCTCGGGCTCGATGCCGCAGCCCTCGACCGGTTGGCGGCGGGTGAGCCCGTGCTCGCCGAGCAGTTCGTCCCGGCCAGCGAGGACGAGGAGGACGAGCTGGCCGCGCTGGAGGTCGCTGCCGAGCACGGAGAGGTCGCGGTGGCTGCCGAGGTCGACGCCGAGGACGACCCGGTGCTGCTGGCCCGGGTGGCCGCGTTCCACGTCGACCTCGACGGCAGCGGGCACCTCGCCTGGTACGCCGCCGACGAGATCGTCGCCGTGCGGGCCCTGCTGTCCTGAAAGTACGATGGGGCGGTGAGCTCGTCCCGTCCGTCGTCGCGCGGCAACCCCTCGATGGGCGACATCCTGCGGTCGGTCGCCGTGATGGGCGGCATCGTGCTGGCCCTGTGGGTCGCCGGTCTGACCCTGACCCGGACCCCCGAGACCGCCGTGCGGCCCGTCGACTACGAACCGATCGCCCAGAGCGCGCGCCAGGTGGTCGAGTACCCCCTGCTGTCGCCGGGCACGCTGCCGGACGGCTGGCTGGCCAACGGGGCGCGGTTCTCGCCCGGGCCCGACCAGCTGTGGCACCTGGGGGTGCTGACCGACCAGGAGCGCTACATCGGCCTGGAGCAGTCCACCCTGCCCGCCGACGAGATGGTCGAGCGGTTCGCGGAGGGCAGCGAGCCCGACGGCACGATCGAGGTGGGGGACCGGGTCTGGGAGCTGCGCTCGGGTCCGGACGACCGGATCACCCTGGTCGACGAGACCGATGGGGCGACGACCCTCGTCACCACCGGCACGGCGCCGATCGGCG
The DNA here is from genome assembly GCF_000160775.2 of Aeromicrobium marinum DSM 15272. NCBI lineage: Bacteria > Bacillati > Actinomycetota > Actinomycetes > Propionibacteriales > Nocardioidaceae > Aeromicrobium > Aeromicrobium marinum. Next base: position 435,860 of record NZ_CM001024.1, read on the forward strand.
ACGTGCGGCGCTACGTGGCGCTGTTGTCGGCCGGCTGATCGTCCGAGGTCGGGTCGACGGCTGCCAGCCTCGCCCGTGCCCCGTCGAGCCACTGCTGGCAGACGCGGGCGAGCTCCTCGCCGCGCTCCCACAGCGCCAACGACTCCGCCAGCGAGGTGCCCCCGGTCTCGAGCCGGCTGACCGTGGCGATCAGCTCGTCGCGGGCCTCCTCGTAGGGGATCTGCGGGTCGTCAGCCATGGGTCTCCTCCTGCACGGACTGCCGGGCGGCCAGGACCTGGCCGTCGGCGAGTCGGACGGTGAACTGCTCGGGGACGTCGTGCACCGAGGTCAGCACGGTGCCGTCGTCGGACTGGGCGACGGCGTAGCCGCGCTGAAGGGTGGCCAGCGGTGACAGGCCGCGCACCCGGGCGAGGTGGTGGCCGATCTCGTCAGCGGCCCGGTCGAGCCGGCGCAGGACGGCCTGGCGCCCACGATCGCGGGCGGTGAGCACGGCGGCGGTCTGCTCGTCGACGACGGTCGTGGGGCGCGCCAGCACCGGGCGGCTGCGGCACGAGTCGAGGCCGGCCTGCTGCTGGGCGATCATCTGCCGCACGGCGGTGGCCGCCCGGTCGCGCAGCACGGCGACGGCGACCGCCTCCTCGCGGGCATCGGGGACCACGCGCTTGGCGGCGTCGGTGGGGGTGGAGGCCCGGACGTCGGCGACGAGGTCGAGGATCGGCGTGTCCGGCTCGTGGCCGATGGCGCTGACCACGGGGGTGCGGCACGCCGCGACGGCCCGCACGAGCGCCTCGTCGGAGAACGGCAGGAGGTCCTCGACCGAGCCGCCGCCGCGGGCGATGACGATGACGTCGACGTCGGGGTGGGCGTCGAGCTCGGCGACGGCCGCGATGACGGCGCGGGCGGAGCCGGCCCCCTGGACGAGGACGTGCCGGACCTCGAACCGCACGGCCGGCCACCGCAGCCGGGCGTTCTGCAGGACGTCACGCTCGGCGGCGGAGTCGCGGCCGGTGATCAGCCCGACGGCACCGGGCAGCAGGGGCAGCGGGTGCTTCAGCCGGCTGTCGAACAGGCCCTCGGCGGCGAGCAGCTGCTTGCGGCGTTCGAGCTGGGCCAGCAGCTCGCCCTCACCGGCGGGACGGATCTCGCGGATGTCGAGCGCCAGGCTGCCGTTGGGCTCGTAGAACGACGGCCGGGCGTGGACCACGACGCGTGCGCCGGCCGTCACCGGCGCGGCCGCCGCGTCGAGCACCGACGCGTGGCACTTGGCGGAGACGGAGATCTTGGCCTCGAGGTCGCGCAGCACGAGGAAGCAGATGCCGGGCCGCCGGTTGAGCTGGGCGACCTCGGCCTCGACCCACACCGCACCGAGGCGGCCGATGTAGCCGCCGATCAGCTGGGAGACCTGACGCAGCGGCGCCGGTGCGTCCGGGCTGGTGTCGAGGGCCATGCGGTTCACCCTAGGGTGCGGCGCAGACACGGTCGTTAGGATGGGGACATGTCCTCCACGGTCGACCTCGGGATGCCGCCCCTCGGCGGCTCCGTCCTCCTCGCCGACCCCCGCGGCTACTGCGCCGGCGTCGATCGGGCGGTGATCACCGTCGAGAAGGCGCTCGACCTGTACGGCGCACCGGTCTACGTGCGCAAGCAGATCGTGCACAACAAGCACGTCGTCAACGACCTCGCCGCCCGGGGCGCGATCTTCGTCGAGGAGCTCGACGAGGTGCCCGAGGGTGCCACGGTCGTGTTCAGCGCCCACGGGGTGTCGCCGATGGTGCACGCCGAGGCCGCCGAGCGCGAGCTGAAGACCATCGACGCCACGTGCCCGCTCGTCACGAAGGTGCACCACGAGGCCCGCCGCTTCGCCCAGGAGGGCAAGCAGATCCTGCTGATCGGCCACGAGGGTCACGAGGAGGTCGAGGGAACAGCCGGCGAGGCACCCGAGCACATCACCCTCGTCGAGCACCCCGACGACGTCGACGCCCTGGAGTTTCCCGAGGGCACGGCCCTGTCGTGGCTCTCGCAGACCACGCTCAGCGTCGACGAGACCATGGAGACGGTGCGCCGGTTGCGTGAGAAGTTCCCCCAGCTGGAGGACCCGCCGTCCGACGACATCTGCTACGCCACGCAGAACCGGCAGGTGGCGGTCAAGGAGATCGCCAAGGACGCCGACCTGGTGATCGTGGTGGGCTCGGCCAACAGCTCCAACTCGGTGCGACTCGTCGAGGTCGCCCTGGAGGCCGGTGCCGCCGCCTCGTACCGCGTCGACGACATCAGCGAGATCGACGAGGCCTGGCTGGAGGGCGTCACGACCGTCGGCGTCACCTCGGGCGCCTCGGTGCCCGACGACCTGGTGCAGGACGTGCTCGGCTACCTCGCCGAGCGGGGCATCGGTGACGCCCGGGCCATCCGCACCGCCGACGAGAGCCTGATCTTCGCGCTGCCCCCCGAGCTCCGCCGCGACATGAAGGCCGCCGGCCGGCTCTGAGCCCCTCGGGCGAAGTGGTTCAGGCCTCGGGGTCGGTGCGCAGGCGCACGAGGATCACGGCGACGGCAGCGGCCGAGCCGGCGATCAGCGTCACGCCGCGGTCGATGACCGCGGCCAGCCAGCGACCCGGCGCTCCGGTGGTGTCGGCCAGTCCCGGCACGACGATCGCGTCACCGGCGACCACGGCCACGACCGCCAGGGATCCCAGCATCAGCCCGGCCGGCAGCAGCCCCGCGGCGAACAGGCTGCGGTGGCGGACGCCGAGGGCGACCGCGAGGCTGACGCCGATGAACCCGGCCGAGTACATCCAGCCGAGGCGGCCGTCGAGCAGGTCCGCGACGAGGACGAGACCGAGCGCGACGCAGGCCAGGCGGGCCGCGTGGGGGGCGTCGAGGTCGCGCCGCGCCCAGGCGGCCGGCGACAGGATCCCCGTGGCGGCCATGGTCCGACCCTAGTCCCGGGATGCCAGCGATTCCCGGCACCACGCCCTGCGGTCGGAGCAGCTCAGCCCGGCGAACCGCCGGCGATCTCGTAGTTCCAGACCTCGCTGTGCGTCGACACCGGCTTGGGCGCCTCGCCGCCGGCACGCTCGACGGCCGAGCGGTGCCCCTCGGCGAACGACGGCGACGCGACCCAGGCCTGGAACGAGTCCTCGTCGCGCCAGCGGGTGACCACGAGCCACTGGTCACGGTCGTCGGTGGGCTTGAGCAGCTCGAAGCCCTCGAAGCCCTCGGCGCCGTCGACGGCCCCGGCACGGGCCGCGAACCGGTGCGCGAGCTCGTCCCCGGAACCGGCGGGCACGGTGATGGCGTTGATCTTGATGACGGTCATGTCCCGAGTCTGACACCTGATAGGAACGGACCGTGACGGTGATCGAGACCGAACGACTCCTGCTGCGGGACTTCACCGCCGCCGACGCCGACTTCGTCCTCGACCTGTTCGGACGTCTCGAGGTGGCGCGGTGGAGCGGCGACGGTCGGCCGCTGACCCGCCGGGACGAGGCGGTCGACCGCATCGCGGGGTACCGGGCCCGCGCCGGGGACCACCCGGCTGCGGCGATCCGCCTGGTCGAGCTCGAGGACGGCCGCGCGCCCGTCGGGATGGTGCTGGTGGTGCCGATCCCGCCCAGTCGGGGCCGCGACGGCGGCGACCACGAGGTCGGGTGGCACGTCCTGCCCGACGCCTGGGGGCACGGCTACGCGACGGAGGCGGCGACCGCGTTGGTCGACCGGGCGTTCACCGCCGGGCTGCCCGAGGTCCATGCCGTGACCCACCCGGACAACCTGCGCTCGCAGGCCGTCTGCCGACGCCTCGGCATGGCCGACCTGGGTCTCTGTGACTGCTGGTACGACCGGGAGCTGCGGGCGTTCCGGCTCCGGCGGCCGTAGTCCCACGGTGACGCGGTGTCCTACCGTGGACGCATGCGACGCACCCTGCCCGCCACCCTGTTCCTCCTCGGCGCGATCGCGGCTGTCGTCAGTGGGCTGACCTCCGGCGACGCCGCGACCGCGACGGTGCTGGCCGCTGTCCTGGCCACCGCCGGTCTGCTCGTCTCGCCGCTGCCCTTCCCGGGCTCGGCTCCCACCGCCCAGTGGCAGCGCGTCGAGGGTGCGGGCGGTGTGGTGGTGCTCTTCCGCCCCGGATGTCCCTTCTGTCTGAAGCTGAGGTTCGCGGTCTCCGGCCTGGCCGGCCGGGCCACGTGGGCCGACATCTGGGCCGACGACGCCGCGGCGGCGAGGGTCCGTGAGGCCACCGGCGGCGACGAGACCGTGCCGACGGTGCTCATCGACGGCGAGGCGCACGTCAATCCCGACCCGAGCTGGCTGCGCGCCCGGTTGGCGGCGACGAGCGCCTGAGCCGCGGCCGCTGGGCACACCGTAGGATCGTCCCTCGTGGCTCTCTCCATCGGCATCGTCGGACTCCCCAACGCAGGCAAGTCGACGCTCTTCAACGCCCTGACCAAGAACGACGTGCTCGCGGCGAACTACCCGTTCGCGACGATCGAGCCGAACGTGGGCGTGGTGGGGGTGCCCGACTCGCGGTTGGCCGCGCTCGCCGAGATCTTCGGGTCCGAGAAGATCCTGCCCGCCACGGTGCAGTTCGTCGACATCGCCGGCATCGTCCGGGGCGCGTCCGAGGGCGAGGGGATGGGCAACAAGTTCCTGTCGCACATCCGCGAGTCCGACGCGATCTGCCAGGTGACGCGGGTGTTCCGCGACGAGGACGTGACCCACGTCGACGGCGACGTCAACCCGGCCAACGACATCGAGACGATCTCGATCGAGCTGGTGCTGGCCGACCTGCAGACGGTCGACAACGCGCTGCCCCGGCTGGACAAGGAGTCCCGCAAGGACAAGTCGCTCGTGCCGGTGCTCGACGAGGTCACGAAGGCCAAGGCCGCGCTCGAGGCCGGCGACGGAGTGCTGAACGCCGGGCTCGACCTGGCCCTGCTGCGCGACCTGCACCTGATGACCTCCAAGCGGTTCATCTACGTGTTCAACTGCGACGCCGAGGAGCTGAACGACGACGAGCTCAAGGGCCGTATGCGCGACCTGGTGGCCCCGGCCGAGGCGATCTTCCTCGACGCCCGCGCCGAGGCCGAGCTGGTCGAGCTGGGCGACGACGAGGACGCCGAGCAGATGCGCGCCGAGATGCTGGCCGACATGGGGGTCGAGGAGCCGGGCCTGGACGCGCTCGCCCGGGTCGGGTTCGACACCCTGGGCCTGCAGACGTACCTCACGGCCGGCCCCAAGGAGTCGCGGGCGTGGACCATCCCGAAGGGCGCCACCGCCCCCCAGGCCGCCGGTGTCATCCACACCGACTTCGAGCGCGGCTTCATCAAGGCCGAGATCGTGTCGTTCGACGACCTGGTCGAGGCGGGATCCATGGCGGCCGCCAAGAGCGTCGGCAAGGTGCGCATGGAGGGCAAGGACTACGTGATGGCCGACGGCGACGTGGTGGAGTTCCGCTTCAACGTGTAGTCGGTGCGGTCCGGCCCGTCAGCTCGGCGGGCGCGGCCGCTTCCCCCAGCTCGATGTCGCGGAGCACCGCCTGGATCTCGCGGTGGCTTCGGGTCCGGCGATCGAGACCGGGGTTGAGCACGCCCCGGAGCACCGAGTAGACGCTCCACCGCCGCGGCGCGATGATCCGGGCCGCGCGACGTTCGATGCCGTCGGCGATCGCCTGACCGGCGACGGCGGGCTGCAGACGCTTGCGGAGGAAGCCGGGGAAGGTGGCCTCGAAGCGTTGCGCCATGGTGCTGGCGAACCCCTCGCGGACCATGGCGGTGTCGATGAAGCCGAAGTACGCCACGCTGGCAGAGGCGCCGTGCTGCGCCAGCTCGCCGCGCAGCGCCCGACCGAACTGCTCGACCGCAGCCTTCGACATCGCGTACGGCGCCATCAGGACACCGTTGACGAACGCGTAGACCGAGGCCACGACCACGACATGACCGCCGTGGGCGACGATGTGGGGCAGGGCGGGCTTCACCGTGCGGTACACGCCGAGGGCGTTGACCTCCAGCACCCGCTCGAACTCCTCCGCGCCCATGGAGTGGGTCGTGTTGGGTGCCGGAGCGATGCCCGCGTTGGCCACGACGATGTCGAGGCGGCCGAACCGCTCGACCACTCGGTCGACGACGGCGGCCATGGCGGCCGCGTCGGTCACGTCGGCGGACAGCCCGACGACGTCCGGTCCCAGCCGAGCGGCCGAGGCGCTGGTGTCCTGGGGGTCGAGGTCGACCAGGGCGATCCTGGCGCCACGCTCGTGCAGGTGGCGCGCGGTCTCGTAGCCGATGCCGCGTGCGCCGCCGGTGATCAGGGCGACCTTGCCCTTCACGGAGAAGCTGCTCATGGGTTCATCACTTTCTGTCGGGCGTGAGGCGTCACGCCGGGGGACTGCAGGAGGAAGGCGACCTGGTCGGACAGCGCCTGTTGCTGCCAGGGGCCGTCGTACACGTCGAAGTGGTCGATCGGGTAGGTGTGGGTCCGGGCGTACGTCCCCGCTGCTGCGGCCCGGGCCGCCGCACGGGGCGGGGCGACCGTGTCGTGCTCGCCGATCTGGACCAGCAACGGTGATCGCACGCGTGCGGCGAACCGTGCCGGCCGGTTGAACGCGACCTCGAGGGTGGTCCGGGCGCACACCTCGTTGCGCCACGTGGGACCGGCGACCGCGAGGTAGCCCGTGAGCGCGCCCGGTGCCGTGATGACGGCCACCGACGCCGGCTCCCCGACGACCGCGAGATGGTGTGGGCTGCGTCGGGTCAGCAGACGGCCGACATCGATGAGCCCGTGTCCCACCAGGACGGCGAGGCTGCGCGGACCGCGGTGCCTCACCATGGCGAGCAGGGCGGCCGAGCCGTCGACGGCCGGTGTCATGGAGACGACCGCCGCGATCCGGTGGTCCTTCGCCGCCACGGCGAGGACGTGGCCGCCTGAGTACGACGTGCCCCAGAGCACGATGCGGTCGGCGTCGACACCGTCGATGCCACGGGCGGCGGCGACGGCTGCGCGGTAGTCGGCGCGTTGACGCCGGAACGAGATGTGCTGGCGGGGAGCGCCGTCGGAGTCGCCGAAGCCCCGGTAGTCGAAGAGCAGCACGTCCAGGCCGGCCCGCGCGAACCCCTCGGCGTAGCCCGCCAGGCCGGTGTCACGCGTACCGCCGAACCCGTGGGCCATCACGACGCACGGGCGGCCGTCGGCGGTGCTGAGCGCGTCACTCGTCGCGGTGAAGTGCCAGGCGCGACAGGTGACGCCGTGGCTCGTGAAGGAGACGTCCTGCCGCCGGGTCATGCGACCGGCACCTCGTCGGCCGCACGGGCGACGTCGAACCGCACGGCGCCGTCGTCGACGGGATCCTGCAGGAGGACCTGGCTGTCGCGGCCGTAGTGCATCAGGACCTTCCACGGCTCGCCCCTGCCCTGACGGGGGAGCGTCTCCTTGGCTCGTTGCACGTAGCCCGACCGCAGCATGTCGAGCATGCCCTCGTCGAGCGCCGAGCCGTCGGCGTCGTGGGGGGTGGCGACCGTGAGGCCGTGCTCGTCCATGTGGGCGAACAGACGGCAGAGGTACCGCCCGGCGATGTCGGACTTCAACGTCCAGGGCGCGTTGGTGTAGCCGAAGATCCAGGCGAGGTTCGGGATGCCCTCGATCAGGACGCCTTTGTACGTGAGGTGGTCGTGCAGCGCGCGACGGTCGCCGTCGACGAACAGCTCCATGCCGCCGAGCATCTGGACGTTGAGACCGGTGGCCGTGACGACGATGTCCGCCTCCAGCCGTGCGCCCGACCTCAGGAGGATGCCGTCCTCGGTGAAGGTGTCGATGTGGTCGGTCACGACCGAGGCGTCGCCCGCGGCCAGCACCGCGAAGAGGTCGCCGTCCGGCACGGCGCAGAGGCGCTCGTCCCACGGCATGTACTCCGGGGTGAAGTGGCGCATGTCGACCGACGGCCCGACCTTGCGTCGCACCTGGGACAGCAGGAATCGCCGCGTTTGTCGGGGCCACCGCCGGCACGCCCGGTACATCCAGTTCTGGATGGCGATGTTGCGCCGGCGGCCGAGCTCGAAGACCCACCGGTCGGGCAGCACGTGGCACAGCGCCCGGGAGATCTTGTCGAGGGCCGGCAGGGCGAAGACGTAGGAGGGTGACCGTTGCAGCATCGTCACGTGCTCGGCCCGGTCCGCCATCGCGGGGACGAGGGTCACGGCCGTGGCGCCGCTGCCGATGACCACGACTCGCTTGCCGGTGTGGTCGAGGTCCTCGGGCCAGTGCTGCGGGTGGACCGTCCGGCCCGTGAACGCCTCGATGCCCGGGAACGTCGGGAGGTGGCCGGCGTCGTAGTCGTAGTAGCCGGTGCAGCTGATGAGGAAGTCGGCGGCGAACGTGCGGACCTCGCCGGACGCCTCGTGCACGGCCGTCACGGTCCAGCGCGCCTCCGCGGTGGAGAACTCCGCGGTGGTGGTCCTGAGGCCGTAGTGGATCTTCTCGTCGACCCCGTACTCCGCGGCCGTGTCGGCGATGTAGTCACGGATCGACGCGCCGTCGGCCAGGACCTTGACGTCGTGCCACGGGCGGAACTTGTAGCCGAAGGTGAGCATGTCGGAGTCGGAGCGGACACCCGGGTACCGGAACAGGTCCCAGGTGCCGCCGAGGCGGTCGCGGCGCTCGAGGATGGCGATCTCGCGCTCGGGGAAGGCCTGCTGGATCTGGCACGCGGTACCGATGCCGGACAGCCCGGCGCCGATGATCAGGGTGTCGAAGTGCTGGGTGTTCATGGCTTCCTCACGTTCGCTCGGCCTGCACGTGCAGGGTTCCTTCCCCCACACTGCGGGCTCGGTGCCGCCCTGGTCTTGACAGGCTGCGACATACTTTTGTCATTTCGCGACAGGAGGTCCACGGTGGGAAGCCTGCTCCGTGCCAGCGCGCTGTGGGGCTACGACGAGCTGGTCACCCAGCTGGGCGGGGACCCGGCGGCGCTGAGGAGCAGGTTCGGGATCGAACCCGGCGTCGAGACGCAGCCCGAGGGCTTCGTGTCCGTCCGCGGATACGTCCGACTGCTGGAGACCACGGCAGCCGAGCTGGACTGTCCGGACCTGGGCCTGCGGCTGTCGGGGTGGCAGGGCCTGGACATGCTCGGACCCGTGGCGGTCATCGCGCGGAACAATCCGACCGTCCAGGAGGCGCTCGGGGCGATCGCCCGCTACCTCTACGCGCACTCACCGGCGCTGCGCATGGAGGCCTTTGCCGGCGAGGGTCCCCACCTGCGCTTCGAGTACGAGGTCGACGAACCGTTCCTCGACGACCTCCGTCAGTCCTATGAGGTGAGCATGGGGATCGTGGTCCAGATCCTGCGTCTGCTGGGAGGCAGCGGTCCGATCGCCGTCTCCTTCACGCACCAGCAGACTGCGCCGGACGCCGCCTACGAGCGCGTGCTCGGCTGCCCCGTCAGGTTCGGGCAGGCGTGGTGCGGCTTCGAGGTGAGCCCGGAGCTGGCGGCCCGGCCCATCGACACCGCCCACCCGGAGACGCAGCGCATCGCCGTGATGTACCTGGAGTCCCGGTACCCCGTGGGGACGGCGACCCTGGCTGAACGCACCAGCGAACTGGCCCGCCGGTTGCTGATGACCGGCAGCTGCACGATCGACTCCATCGCCGATCAGCTGAACCTGCACCCGCGGACCCTTCAGCGCCAGCTCGCCCGCGAGGGCGTCCGGTGCCAGGACCTGATCGAGAGCGCCCGGAAGGACCAGGCAGCCCACTACCTGGCCCAGCCGGGCCTGCACCTCAGCCAGGTCGCCGCTCTGCTCGGCTACGCCGAGCAGAGCTCCTTGAACCGGTCGTGCCGTCGATGGTTCGGTCAGACGCCGTCGCAGGTCCGGGCCGGCCTGCGCGGTCCGGGTTGAGCGTCAGCGCAGCACGAGCCCGAGGATCTCGGCCTGGCGGAGCAGGAACCGGCCCTCGTCGAGCTTCTTGCGGCGCAACCACGTGGTCACCTCGGTGTTGCACTTGCTGGCGTTGCAGGAGCCGCACGCCGGGACGACGTTCGTGACGGTGTAGCGGCCCCCGCGGGAGATCGGCAGCATGCAGTCCTTCTGCAGAGCCCGGTCCGTCGCCCCGCAGTAGGCGCACCCGGCCCACGTCGCCACCAGGGCGTCCCACTGCAGCTCGGTGAGGTCGTGCTCGACCTTCGCCATCCGGCGCTTGCGCCGGCGCGCGTGGGTCGCGGCTCTGCTCCTGGTGGGCACGCGCCGAGCCTAGGGCGGCGGGACTCCGGATCGGTGGACCCCGTGACTTTCGGCTGACGGTGCCGTGGCCGATCGGGCGATGAGACCGGTCCCGGGACGCCGCTAGCGTCCGGACCATGGAGAGTTCGCAGGACCACGACGTGCTGGGCATGTCCCGGGAGGACCGGCGGTGGACCGTGGTGCTGCTCGGCGCCGGAGGAGCGGTCCTCCTCGCGATCCTGCCGTGGGTGCTGGACCTGCTGAGCGGCGTCCCCCTGGTGCCGTTCCGTGAGGTCGGGAACTGGGTCTCGTCGTTCGACCAGCCGTGGGCCGCCGCAGCGCGGGTCGGGGTGGGCCTGCTCGCCGGTGTCGCCCTCGCCCTGGTGACCATCTGGGACGAGCACCGGATCGAGGTCCACGACGACACCCTGGTCCTGGTGCACGGCGACGACCGCCGCACCCTGCGCCGCGACCAGGTCCTCGGCATCCACCGCGACGGCAAGAAGGTGGTCGTCGACGGCGAAGGGGGCAGGGTCCTGTTCGCCCGACCGCTCGAGGCGAAGCGTGATCGGGTGCGCGAGGTGTTCCTCGCCCGTGGCTGGCCCTGGGAGTCGAACTGACCGTCGGATGGGACCATGGCAGCGTGACCCAGGAGCCCGTGATCATCCACACCGACGGCGGCTGCACCCCCAATCCCGGCCCGGGTGGCTGGGGAGCGGTGCTGCGGCAGGGGAGCCACGTCCGCGAGCTGTACGGCGGTGAGCCGGGCATCACGACCAACAACCGGATGGAGCTCACCGCGCCGATCATGGCGCTGGAGGCGCTGACCCGGCCGGTGCTGGTGCACCTGCACACCGACAGCACCTACGTGCGGGGCGGCATCACCCAGTGGATGGCCGGCTGGGAGCGCAACGGCTGGCGCACCTCGGCGAAGCAGCCGGTCAAGAACGTCGACCTGTGGAAGCGGCTCAAGGCGGCCTGTGAGCAGCACGAGGTCGAGTGGTTCTGGGTCAAGGGCCACAGTGGGGTGCCCGACAACGAGCTGGCCGACCAGCTGGCCACCCGGGGGATGGCCGAGGCGATGGCGGCGTCCCGTGGGTGAAGCGACGGAGGACCGGGGTCCGGTGTTCGACGGTGTCCGCATCGGTCGACCCGCCACCGGGGCGTTGATCGACGCCGGCTACTCGACCGTGGCCGACCTGCCGGCCGACCTCGACGAGCTGCTGGCCCTGCACGGCTTCGGTCCGTCAGCGGTGCGCCGGTTGACCGAGGCGCGCGCCTGACCGGTCAGACGGCCACGGCGGCCGCGACCAGAGCGACGGCGGCGCCGACGGTGCGCACCGCGTCCGCCCACCTCAGGCTTGTCATCAGGGCAGCGGCGCGGCCGTCCCGACCCAGCCGCCCGTGGGCGGGAGCGGCCACCAAGGCGGTGGTGAAGCACGCCACGCCCGTGCCTGCCAGCGCGAGCCAGATCACCGCGGTGAGGTCCGCGTCGAGCAGCACCCACAGACCCACCGCTGCCAGCGTCAGGTACAGCGGCGCGACCACGACCGCGATCCGGCTCGAGTGGGCGGCGTGCGCGGTCACCCAGGACTCGTCGGTCACCGCGGCCAGCGCCGGATACACCACCGTCGTCACCACCAGCTGGAACCCCAGGTGGACGGCCGTCGCAGCCAGCAGGGCAGTCTCCGGGCTCACGCGGCTAGCGTAGGGGGATGAGCGACGTCCGCACGGCGCCCGATCCCGAGGAGCCCCGCATCGGTCCGCCGCGGCTGGCCGGGGACCGGGACTCCCTGGAGTCCTGGCTGGACTTCTACCGGGCCTCGGTGCCCCTGAAGGTCGCCGGACTCACGCCCGAGCAGCTCTGCACCCGGTCGGTCCCGCCGTCGGGCCTGACGCTGGCCGGCATCGTCAGGCACCTGACGTTCGTGGAGCAGTTCTGGTGCGGCACCGTCGTCGCCGGGCTCGAGCTGCCGCCGCTGTACCGCGAGACCGATCGCGACGGAGACTTCGCCGGGGCCCGTCCCGAGACCGCGCTGGCGGACCTCGAGCGGTACCTCGCCGAGCTGCCGGTCTCCCGCGAGCGGGTGCGCGGCGTCACCGATCTCGACGCACCGTTGCCGGGCCGGCACCACGGTCAGACCGTCAACCTGCGATGGGTCCTGGTGCACCTGGTCGAGGAGTACGCCCGCCACCTCGGTCACGCCGACCTGCTGCGCGAGGCCGTCGACGGCGTGACGGGGTACTGAGTCACGGCTGCCCCGGTCAGGCGGCGTGGCTGCCCGACCCGCCGGACGTCTCGACGGTCTCGCCCGGCGGGGCGAGCCACACGGCGAACGCCGTCGTGACCGGCACGGCGAGCACCAGACCGATCGCGCCGATCAACGTGCGCACGACCTCCTGGGCGATCTCCTCGGTCGTGACGGCGTCGAGCAGATCGCGCTGGTAGGCGGTGATCAGCAGCATCACCGTCATCGCCGACCCGGCGTAGGCGAACACCAGCGTGTACACGCTGGAGGCGATGTGGTCGCGGCCGATGCGCATCGCGGAGCGGAACAGGTCCACGCGGCGGGCGAAAGGCTGCAGGGCGCGCAGCTCCCACACCGCGCTGGCCTGGGTGACGGTGACGTCGTTCAGCACGCCGAGCCCGGCGATCACCATGGTGGCGGCCACGACGCCCGAGAGGTTGATCTCCGGCGCGGTGGCCACGAGCAGGCGGTCGTCCTCGGAACCGACCCCGGTGAGGTTGGCCCATCCCGTGGCGAGGACGCCCGCGATCGCGGTGAAGGCGATGCCGAAGAGCGTGCCGAACAGGGCCGAGGTGGTGCGGATCGAGATGCCGTGGGCCAGATACAGCACCGAGATCATGATGACGGTCGAGCCGACGACGGCCACGGCCAGCGGTGGTTCGCCCGAGAGCAGCGCCGGGAGGACGAACTTCACCAGCGCCAGCAGGGTGACGCCGATGCCCAGCAGGGCGAACACCCCGCGCCACCGGCCGATCAGACTCACCAGCACGGCGAAGGCGATGGTCATCGCCAGCAGGGGGAATCCGCGGGTGAAGTCGCGGAACTCGTAGCTGGGCGCCTGTCCGGGGGGCTGGAACCGGACCAGCTCGACCTCGTCGCCCACCGACATGCCGCCACCGACGAACCGGCTCGGGTCCAGGATGAAGGAGGCTTCCTCGCCGTCCTCGGTGGTGGCGACCACGTCAGCGCAGTCGCCCTGCACCACCGGCGTGTTGTCGGGCCCGATGCCGGTGTTGCCGCAGTCGAACGGCTCCACCGACGTGACGGTGCCCTCGACCAGCGTGACGCCCTCGTTCGCGAAGGGGTCCGGGCCCTCCGGCACGCTCTCCGCATCGGGCCACAGCAGCGCCATGCCGGTCAGCGCGACGGCGGCGACGATCCCGACGACGAGACCGAGGGCACGGGCCAGGGCGGGTCGTGGAGGGCCGGGGTCGACGGGCCCGTGGCCGTGCGAGTGGCCATGGCCGGCGGCGTGGCTGTGTGTCACGATGAACAGCGTGCCACGAGGAACCGAGGAGACCCCGGAGCACCTGCCGGGCGGCACCGGGGGTGTCTGGAAGGTCGGCCGCACCGTCCACCGCCCGACCGGCGCGTGGACCCCCGCGGTCCACCGCCTGCTGCGCTGGTTGGCCGACCAGGGCCTGGGCGGCATCCCGCACGTGCACGGTCTCGACGACGACGGCCGTGAGGTGCTGAGCTACATCGAGGGCCGCGGGGTGCCGGTCGACGACGAGGTGGTGCTCGACTCCGTGCTGGTCGAGGCGGTCCAGTGGTTGCGGGAGTTCCACGACGTCGTCGAGGACTTCCGGCCCACCGAACCGCTCACCTGGCGCAGCGGCACGGCGGAGCTGGAGCCGGGTCAGATCATCTGTCATGCCGACCCCGGCGCGTACAACTGGATCATCCAGAGCGGCCACTTCGTCGGGATGATCGACTGGGACCTGGCCGGTCCCGGCCGGGCGATCGACGACCTGGCCTTCCTGTGCTGGACGGCGGTCCCGCTGTACCGGGCGACCGATCCGGTCGATGCGGCACGCCGGCTCGACCTCGTGGCCGACACCTACGGCGAGTGGGGGCCGGTCACCGTGCTGAACGCCGTGGTCGACCGCATGACGACCGCGACCGAGCGCATCGCCGCGGGCATCGAGCGGGGTGACCCCGGCATGGTCGCCCTCGCTTCGAGAGGGGAGCCGCAGCGCACCCGCGACCGGGTGGCCGACTTCCGGACCCGGATCCCCGCCATCGAGGAGGCCCTGGCATGACCCGGCCGCCCGCCGCGGAACGACTCGACCTGGCCCCCCACCCCGAGGGCGGGTGGTACCGCCAGACGTGGGCGTCGCCCGTCACGGTGACGTTGCCCGACGGCCGGGTGCGTCCCACCGCCACGCTCATCCTGTTCCTCCTGCCCGCGGGCGAGCGCTCCGACTGGCACCGCGTTGCGTCCGACGAGCTGTGGGTCGCGCAGACCGGTGAGGTCACCCTGGAGCTCGGCGGCGAGGGTGAGCGTCCCGGCGAGGTCACCACGGTCGCGTGCAGCCTCGCCACCGAACCGCACGTGCTCGTCCCGGCCGGGTGGTGGCAGCGCACGGTTGCTGCGGACGAGGACGCACTGGTCAGCTGCCTGGTGTCGCCCGGCTTCGACTTCGACGACTTCGAGCTCGCCTGACGTCAGGTCCGGACCCGCTGCGGCAGACCGAAGACGGTGCGGACCGGGTCGGCGTGCAGCACCGAGGCGGGCGCCACGTCGACCAGCCCGGGCAGGCCGGCGGCCGCGACCAGGGAGTCGTCCAGGTGCAACAGGTCGGCCTGCCGGAGGGGCCAGGGCTCGTGGTGGTTGGGGATCCACAGGGTCTGCCCGGCCCAGCGGGTGTGCAGCCCGAACCGTGCGGTGAGGAACAGGTCCAGCTCCGACGGATCGGTGATGCGGTCGCCGATGCGTGCGGTGAGGCGACCGCCGGCTCCTCGCGGCCCGGGCCAGCGTCGGCGGGTCGTGTAGTCGACCACGTCGTCGCGACGATCGATCCGCATGCGGGCCCACGTGTACGGGGTCGCGAAGGCCAGCCGTGCCCCGACGGCCGCGACCAGTCGGCTGGTCTCCAGCGAGCGGAACACGACCCCGTGGCGTCCCTGACCGTCCACGGAGTAGAGCCGCACGTTCGTCTCGGCGAAGTCGCCGAGGTAGGGGATCGCGGGTCCGCGTCCGAACCCGGCCTGCTGCATGCGGAACGGGATGAGGCCCACGTACGTCGCGCCGCCCAGCTCGTCCGGCACGGTGCCGCGCGGCAGCAGATGGGCCACCCGGTCGGGGTCGACGGCCCAGTGGACGAAGGTGAGGTCGGCCCACACCTGCCTCATGAGCCGGGGGCCTGCCAGCGGGGCCGGATGCGGGCTGAAGGTCGTCACGAGATCACTGTGGACCTGCGCGCCCGCCACCGCGCGTCGGCGACGTGTGAGGTCGGCTACGTGGGGTCGCCGCAGGCGCAGTTCTCGCCGCGCCAGGCCTCACGGCCCTCACGCGCGGCGACGGCGGCGATGACGAGCCCGGCGAGGGGGTCGGCCCACGACCAGCCCCACGCGGCGTTCAGCACGAGTCCGACCAGCAGGACGGCCGAGAGGTAGGTGCACAGCAAGGTCTGGGTGGAGTCCGCGACCACGGTGTCGGATCCCAGGGCACGCCCGGTGCGGCGCTGCGCCCAGGAGAGGAACGGCATGACGACGAGGGACACTGCTGCCAGGACGATGCCGACCGTCGACGGCTCGGGTTCGTCGCGGGAGACCAGGGACCGGACCGACTCCACCGAGACGTACCCGGCCAGGGCGAAGAACGAGAGCGCCATCAGGCGCAGGGCGATCCTCTCGCGCGACTCCGGGACGCGATGGCTGAACTGCCACAGGATGATGAGTCCGCTGGCCACCTCGACGGTGGAGTCGAGCCCGAACCCGACCAGGGCGACCGAGCCGGCGGCGAGGCCGGCGGCGACGGCGATCACGGCCTCGGCCGCGTTGTAGCCGACCGACACCCCGGCCAAGAGCTTCGCGCGCCTCCCCAGGCGGGCGCGCTCCTCGGTCCTCACCGCGGAGCCTCCTGTGCGGCGGCGCCGTGGGACGGACACAGGGTGACGGCGTCTCCGGTGAGGGCGAGCAGCTGTTCGGCGGCGGCCAGCACGGCCAGCGTCGCCTCCGGATGGGTCAACGAGTAGTACGAGGCGCGACCCTGGGCCCGAACCTGCGCGATGCCGCAGTCGACGAGACAGGCGAGGTGCTGCGACACGGTGGACTGGGCCAGCCCGAGTCGACCGACCAGATCGACCACCCGGTGCTCGTTGGTCACGAGGTGCCGCACGATCGCGAGGCGGGAGCGGTCGCCGAACCCGTGGAACAGGCACGCAGCGGCGGTCAGGTCAGGTGTCATCGTCACCTGACGATGACACCATGGATCACGATCTGAGTGCAAGGGCGGGGTCCGTCGGGGCACCTCCGTGTGGCGGACGACACCTCTAGGGTGGGCGGATGGACTCCGCCCTCAGCACCGTCGGACTGCCGATCGCGCTCGGGATCATCATGTACGGGCTGGGCCTGTCGCTGACCGTCGAGGACTTCCGCCGGGTGGGCCGCCACCCTCGCGCCGTCGCCGTGGCGTTGGGCTGCCAGCTGCTGATCCTGCCGGCAGCGTGCTTCGGGCTGGTGCTGGCGCTCGACCTGTCACCTCTGCTCGCGGTCGGTCTGCTGCTGCTCGCGGCGTCGCCGGGCGGCACCACGGCCAATCTGTACAGCCACCTGTTCCGCGGCGACGTCGCCCTGAACGTGTCGCTCACGGCGATCAACTCGATCATCGCCATCGGGACCCTGCCGGTCATCACGAACCTCGCCATCGCCTACTACGAGCTGGACGACACGGTGAGCCTGCAGTTCCGCAAGGTCGTCGAGGTCTTCGCCATCGTGCTGGTCCCGGTGGTGCTGGGCATGCTGACGCGGGCCCGCAGCGCCGGTTTCGCCGACCGCATGGACCGACCCGTCCGCATCGCGTCGGCCGTGATCCTGGCGGTGCTCGTGCTCGCCATCCTGGTCGACCAGCGCGACGACGTCGGCGACTACCTCGCCGACGTCGGCATCGCCGCCAGCCTGTTCTGCGTCGTCAGCCTGGTCGTCGGGTACGTCGTGCCGCGGTGGGCCGGCGTCACCGAGCGGCAGGCGATCGCCAGCTCGTTCGAGATCGGGGTGCACAACGCGACGTTGGCGATCTACGTGGCCGTCGAGGTGCTCGACTCCACGGAGATCTCCGTGCCGGCGGCGGTCTACGGCGTCGTGATGTTCGTGCTGGCGGCCCTCTGGGGTGTCGCCCTCACCCGTTGGATCCTCCCAGCCGGATCCGTCGATCCAGTCGTAGGTCGTTGAGGAAGGTCTCGTCGTGGCTCACCACGACGAGCGCACCGCGGTAGGCGTCGAGCGCCTCGACGACCCGGTCGATGCTCGGCAGGTCGAGGTGGTTGGTCGGCTCGTCGAGCAGCAGGAGCTGCGGCGCCGGCCGGGCCAGCAGCAGGCAGGCCAACGTGGCCCGGATCCGCTCACCCCCCGACAGCGTCCCGGCCGGCTGGTCTGCGGCCCGGCCCCTGAACCCGAAGCGGGCCAGTCGCTCGCGGATCTCGTGCGGGGTGGCGGCCGGCGCCTGCGCCGCGACGTTCGCGACGACCGAAAGGGTGTCGTCCAGGAGGCGGCCGTCCTGGCGGAGGTGTCGCCAGGGCACATGCACCCGCACGCTCCCCGCTCGGGGTGGCAGCTCACCGGTGATCGCCCGCAGCACCGACGTCTTGCCGATCCCGTTGGGACCCACCAGTGCGACCCGTTCGGGCCCGCGGAGATCGAGGTCGACCACGGCGTCACCGAACCCGGGGCGGACGCGGTCGAGGGTCAGCACGTCCCGCCGTGACGGCACCCGGGTGTCCGGCAGGTCGATCGTGATCTCGCGGTCGGTCCTCAGCCGGGCCTCGGCGGCCTCCAGACGTTCCCGAGCGCCGTCCAACCGGTCCTCGTGCACGCCGCGCAGGGCGCCCGCCGACTCCTGGGCGGATCGCCGCAGGTGGCCCGCGACGATCTTCGGCACCCGCTTCTCGGCGGCGGCACGGGCGCCGTAGCGACGGCGTCGAGCGAGCACCACCTGGGTGTCGGCCAGGTCGCGCTGCTGGCGTCGCAGGTCGGTGGTGGCCGTCCGGACCGCCCGTTCGGCGACCTCGGACTCGGCAGCCACGGCCGCCTCGTAGGCGTCGAACCCCCCGCCGTACCAGCGCACCGTGTGGTCCCGCATCTCGCCGATGTCGTCGACGAGGTTCAGCAGCTCCCGGTCGTGGCTGACGACCAGCAGCGTGCCGCTCCACGTCCGCACCAGGTCGCGCACGCGGCCGCGTGCGGCACCGTCGAGATGGGTGGTCGGCTCGTCGAGCAGCAGGACGTCGGGACGCTGCAGGAGCACCCCGGCCAGGGTCAGCAGCACGAGCTCACCCCCCGACACCTCGCCGGCCCGCCGCCCCAGGTCGAGGTGGTCGAGTCCGAGCCGGCCCAGGTGGGCGGCGGCACGCTCGGCGACGTCCCAGTCGTCGCCGACGGTGTCGAAGTCGGCCGGATCGGTCGACCCGGTCTCGACAGCGGCGAGCGCTCGGAGGGTGTCCGCGATCCCCAGCACCGACGCCACCGTGGCGGCGGTGTCGGTCGCCGGATCCTGCGGCAGATGACCCACCCGGCCCTGCACGGCGACCGACCCGGAAGTGGGCGACAGCGCGCCGGCCAGCACCCGCAGCAGGGTCGACTTGCCGGAGCCGTTGCGGCCGACGAGGCCGTGCAGCCCGGGACCGACGGCCAGGTCGAGCCCGGTGAGGGCGGGGGTCCCGTCGGGGTGCACGACGGTCAGGTTCGAACAGGAGAGAGAAGGACGCACGAGGGCTCCAAGGATCCGGAGGGGACGCGACGAGGTCGCGCGGGGCTCGGGATCAGCGGTCCGTGGGCACCAGTGTAGGCCACGCCCCGCGGCGATAATCTGCTCCCATGACCGGGATCTGGTTCGACGAGGCCGAGGACGCGGAGGAGATCGTCAAGGCCCTGCAGGCCGAGGGCTACCGCACCGAGCTGCGCCGCGAGTCGTTCGCCGGCGAGGACGACTCCGACGACCGGGCATGGCTGCTCGAGGTCGATCCGTTCGACGACCGGGTGGTCGAGATGGTGGACGTCTACGGCGGCTGGATGCCCGGCGACGACCGGTTGCCGGCCGAGCCGCTCGACCTGCCGGCGCAGCCGCGCCGGATCAAGCGTCCTGAGGGCTGACCTCGACCCGCGGCAGGTTCTCGTGCAGGAACCGGACCTGCAGCAGCTTGAGGTTCTCCGCGACGGTCTCCTGCGGGGTCATGTGGGTGACCCCCGCGAGCGGCAGCACGGTGTGCGACCGGCCGGCGGCCATCAGGGCCGACGACAGGCGCAGGGTGTGGGCCGCGACGACGTTGTCGTCGGCCAGTCCGTGGATGAGCAGCAGCGGACGACTCAGGTCGGCCGCGAGAGGCAGCAGCGAGTTCGCGTCGTAGACGTCGGGCCGGGCGGTCGGGTCGCCGAGGTACCGCTCGGTGTAGCAGGTGTCGTACAGCCGCCACTCCGTGACGGGCGCCCCGGCGACGGCGACGTGGAAGACGTCGGGCCGCTTCAGCACCGCCAACGCCGCGAGGTAGCCCCCGTACGACCAGCCCATGATGCCGACCCGGGAGGTGTCGACGTCGCCCGGGAAGGCCGCCGCGACGGCGTGCAGGGCGTCGACCTGGTCGTCGAGGGTGACGTCGGCGAACGCCCCCGCGATCTCGCGCTCCCAAGCATGACCGCGACCGGGGGTGCCGCGGCCGTCGGCGACGACGACGCAGAACCCTTGATCTGCCAGCCACTGGGCCTCGGTGAACATCCGGGCGGACGCGAGGACCCGCTGGGCGTGCGGGCCCCCGTACGGGTCCATGAGGACGGGCAGGGGGGTGCCGGGGGTGTGGTCCCGCGGGAAGACCACGGCCGTGCGCAGCTCCCGGTCACCGGCGGCCAGCAGGTGGACGTGCGGCTCGAACGGCACCGGTTCGGCGACGGACCCGATGCGCACCGCGTCGCCGGCCGCCGGGTGGGCGGTCACGGTCGTGGAGGGGTGGTCCAGGGCGGACCGGACCACGACGGTGGTCCCGCCGCCGACCACCGCACCGTGGACGGCCGCCCCGACGGTGAGCTCCTCGAGCGTGCCGTCGAACCCGAACCGGACCACCTGGATCTCGGTGGGCTCGTGCGACGCCGTCGCCACCACCGCGTCGTCGAGCACCGCGACGACCGAGCGCACCTGCCACCCGGTCGGTGAGACGGCGACGCCGTCGACGACCACGCGGCGCCAGCCGTCGACGTCCTCCAACGACACCAGACGGCCTCCGGGGGCGAAGCGGGGCGCGGCGGTCAGCTCGACCCAGTGGTCGTCGCTGAGGTCGCGCAGCACCCGGGTCGAGTCGTCGGCCGGGTCGATCGCCAGGACCTGGGACCGGCGCTGGTCCCGGCTGAGCACCTGCACCACCGGGTCACCGTGCTCGGTCCAGCTGACCCGCGCGAGGTACTCGAACGCCACGTGGTCCCACTGCACCTGCCGGCGGTCGCCGTCGAGGGAGACGTGCCACAGGCTGACGGCGGCGTTCGGCGTGCCGGCGGCCGGGTAGCGCACCGTGGCGGGCCGACGTTCGGGGTGTTCGGGGTCGGCGATGTGCCACTCCTGAACCGGGGCCTCGTCGAACCGCTCGACCAGCAGGGACTCGCCGTCCGGCGCCCACCAGAACCCGCGCATGCGGTCCATCTCCTCGGCGGCGATGAACTCGGCCTGGCCCCAGGTCTCGGTGGCGCCCTCGGGCTCCGCGAGGGCCTGGTCGCCGGTGCCGTCCACGGCGATGACCCGCAGGGAGCGACCTGCGGCGTAGGCGATGCGCCGACCGGTCGGGTCGAGTCGGGGGTCCACCACGCCGTCAGGCGTCGGCAGCCGGCGGGAGGCACGGGTGCGCAGGTCGACGACCCACAGGCCGCCGGACAGCGCGAAGCAGGCCCACCGGCCGGCGGGATCGACGTCGTAGCCCACGATCCCGGCGGCGGACTCGCGGCTGCGCTCGCGGCGGACCCGTTCGGCGGCCGACAGCTGCTCACCGCTCTCACCCAGCAGCACCGAGGGATCGGCCAGCACGGCCTCCTCGCCGGTGGCCACGTCGATCTCCCGCAGGATCCCCGTGCGGGTGACCCCGTCGGAGGTGCGGACGAACCGCACCGTCCGGCCGTCGGGGGCGACCGTGATCGAACGCGGCACCCCCAGGGTGAAGCGAAGGGTGCGGGCCGCCAGTCGCGGGTAGGACAGGGTCATGCGGTCATTCCATCACCCCGGGCCCGCGACGCCCGAGCCGCGGCGGGCGTGTCGGTAGCCTTGGCGCATGACGTCGCCCGACCGCCGGTTGCTGCTGGTCCACGCCCACCCCGACGACGAGTCGATCAACAACGGGGCCACGATGGCCAAGTACGTCGCCGAGGGTGCCCACGTGACCCTGGTGACCTGCACGCTGGGCGACCTGGGAGAGGTCCTCGTCCCCGAGCTGGCCCACCTGGCGGCCGACCGGGACGACACCCTGGGAGCCCACCGCGCGGGGGAGCTCGCCGAGGCGATGCGCCACCTCGGCGTCACCGACCACCGCGTCCTCGGCGGACCGGGTCACTACCGCGACTCCGGCATGCAGTGGGACGCCAGCGGTCACGCGACCGCCGCCGACGAGACCGGCCCCGACGCGTTCTGGCACGCCGACCTGACGGAGGCGGCCGACCACCTCGTCGCCATCATCCGTGAGGTCCGTCCGCAGGTGCTGGTCACCTACGACCAGTTCGGCAACTACGGGCACCCCGACCACGTGCAGGCCAACCGGGTCAGCCACTACGCCGCCGACCTCGCGGGCGTCCGTTCCTACCGGCCCGACCTGGGGGAGCCGTGGGAGATCTCGAAGCTGTACTGGACCGCGATGTCGGCCAGCCGGTTCCGTGACGGACTCCGCATGCTGCGTGACGCGGGCGACACGACCTCGTTCGAGGGCATGGACCCCGACCACCTCCCGCCCTTCGCGATCGAGGACGCCGACCTCGACGCGGTGGTCGACGCCCCCGAGCACGTGCCGGCCAAGCTGGACGCGATGCGCGCCCACGCCACCCAGATCACCCCGGACGGCGCGTTCTTCGCGATGGGTGTCGACCTCGCGGCGGTCGCGTGGGGAGCCGAGCACTACCGGCTGGCCCGCGGGCGGCGCGGGCCCGTGGGCGACTCCGGCCTCGAGGAGGACCTGTTCGCCGGGTTGTGACCCGGTCCGCGCTGGTCCTGGTCGGGTTCTACGTGGCGGCGCTCGGTGCGGTGCTGCACCGGCAGGTCGCCTCGCCGGCCGGGATCGAGCTGCCGTGGGGCCTGGTGCTGGCCGTCGCCGTGATCGTTCCGGTCGCCCTGGCCGCCGACGCCTGGGTCCGTCTGGGCAGCGCCTGGGTGGCCATCGGGTGGGCCCTCCTGCTGATGGTGCAGGGGTACGCGCCCGGTGGAGGTCAGTGGGTCGCCGGCGACGCGCTCGGGTGGTCGTTCTCGCTCGGGGGCCTGGGGGTCCTCGTGTGCCTGGTGGTGTTCGTCCCTAGGCTGAACCGATGACCTCCGCGATGCCCGTGGCCGACGACGCGGCGTTCCGAGGGGCCCTCGGACGCTTCGCGAGCGGGGTCACCGTGGTCACCACCGTCACGGGCGGGGTCCATCACGCGATGACGGCCAGCGCCTTCACCTCGGTGTCGCTCGACCCGCCGCAGGTCCTGGTGTGCTCCGACCGCAGCAGCCGGTTCCACGACGCGGTGGTGGAGTCCGGGGTGTGGGGGATCTCGATCCTCACCGAGGCCGGCGAGCGGGTCTCGGCCCGGTTCGCCCGCAAGGGTCGACCGCTGGACTCGCAGTTCGACGGGGTGCCGTACCGGACGGGCGAGCTCGGGGTCCCGCTGCTCGACGGGGCCCTGGCCTGGCTGGAGTGCCGGACCCGCGCGGTGCACGACGGAGGCGACCACTCGATCCTCCTCGGCGACGTGGTGGCGGCCGGGACGGCGGACGTCGAGGACGCCCCCTTGGTCTACTACCGCTCGCACTACGCGCGTCTCGTGCGATCATCGACGTCGGAGACGTCCTACGACAAGGGGGAGCGGTGAGCACCGAGCACAACGAGCCGGACGAGTCCGTCACCCCGCCGCCCCCGCCGCCGGGCACCGACGACGAGCAGATCGAGCCGCCCCCGCCGCCGAGCACCGATGACGAGCAGGCCGAGCCGCCCCCGCCGTACGAGCCGGAGCCGGAGCACGAGGCGGAGCCGGAGCCTCTGCCCGAGTCCCGGCGCGGTCGCCGGGTGCTGCTGCTCGGGCTGCCCGCGATCGCGCTGCTGCTCGGTGGGCTCTACCTAGGTGGCTGGTACCTCACCGGCGAGCGACTCCCGTCCGACACCTCCGTCGCCGGCGTGGAGGTCGGTGGCATGAGCCCGGCCGACGCGCGAGCCACCCTCGACGCCGCGCTGGCGCCCCGGGTCGACGACCCGGTCACGCTGGTGCACCAGGACCAGCAGTTCGTGCTCGACCCGGCGACCGTCGGCCTGGCGCTGGACCTCGACGGTTCGGTCGACCGTGCCGGCGGACAGCGCAGCTGGGACCCCCGCGACATGGCACGCCTGTTCTTCGGGTCGGCCGAGCACGACCCGGTGCTCGACGTCGACGAGTCCGCCCTCGGCGACGCCGTCGACTCGATCAGCGAGACCATCAACGTCGAGGTGGTCGAGGCGCTCATCACCTTCCCCGAGGGCCAGCCGGAGCCGCGTCAGCCCATCCCGGGCCTGGTGGTGGTGAAGGACGACACGTCCGACCTGATCCGGTCGCTCTACCTCACCAGCGACGAACCCGGCGAGGTCCCCACCGCCGCGGTCGAGCCGGCCGTCGACGCCGAGGGTCTGCAGACCGCGCTGGACGAGATCGCCCTGCCGGCGATCAGCGGTCCCGTGGCCCTGCAGGTCGGCGACCAGCGCATCGACCTGCCGGTCAGCGCCTACGTCCCGGCGCTCGTGGTGCAGGTCGACGACGGCGAGATGGTGCCCTACCTGGATCCGGTGGCGCTCGCCGAGCCGCTTACCAGCTCCACCACCGGTTTCGGCGAGCAGGCGGTCGACGCCTCCGTCGACATCGTGAACGGAGCACCGGTCGTCACCCCGGGCAAGCCGGGCATCGGCCTGCAGCCCGAGGAGATGGCGACGGCGCTGCTGCCGGCCCTGACCGAGACCGGAGAGGCGCGCAGCATCTCGGTGGAGGCCAAGCCGGTCGACCCGTTGTTCACCACCGAGGACGCCGAGGCGCTGAACATCACCGAGAAGGTCAGTGAGTTCTCGACGTTCTTCCCGTTCGCGGAGTACCGCAACATCAACATCGGCCGCGCGGCCGTCCTCCTCGACGGCACCCTGATCAAGCCGGGCGAGACGTTCAGCTTCAACGACACCGTCGGCCAGCGCACGCGTGCGAACGGGTTCACCGACGGCATCGTCATCAACGGTGGCGTGTTCCGGGAGGAGCTCGGTGGTGGCGTGTCCCAGGTGGCCACCACGGTGTACAACGCGGCGTTCTTCGCCGGGCTCGACGACGTCGAGCACCACCCGCACGCCTTCTACATCGACCGGTACCCGGTGGGCCGGGAGGCCACGATCTACTTCGGGTCGCTGGACCTGCGGTTCAAGAACTCCACCGACCACGGCGTGCTGATCAAGGCCTTCGTGCAGCGCAGCACGCCGGGCAGCCGCGGCACCATGACGGTGCAGATGTGGAGCACCAAGGTGTGGGACATCGAGGCCGGGCAGTCCGCCCGCCGCAACCTGCGCACGCCGGGCATGCGCTTCGACGAGACCGACCGGTGCGTGCCGCAGAGCCCCATCCAGGGCTTCGACATCGACATCTACCGGGTGTTCCGGCAGAACGGTGAGGTCGTGAAGCGCGAGACCGACACCGCCGTGTACCAGGCGGCCGACCGGGTCACCTGCGGCCCGCCCCCGGCGGAGGAGCCTCCGCCCGCTGCCTGATCACGGCCCGTCGGTCGTGAGGTAGCGGTACCCGTGGTGGTGGTGGAAGCCGAGGTCGGCCCACAGCCCGAGGGCCGGGGCGTTGTCCGGCGTGGTCTGCAGGTAGGCCTTGTCGGCGCCCTCGGACGCAGCCCAGGCCAGGGCGGTGAGCACGATCCGGCGCCCCAGGCCCCGGCGTCGGCGGGCGGCCGGCACCTCCACGGCCGAGACGCCGGCCCACTCGCCCGTCACGACCACCCGGCAGATCGCCTCGTCGAGGTGGAGGAAGCGCACCCGCGCCGGACCCTGCAGCACCCGGCGGGCCACGGCGGGATCCCCGACGCGGGGGTAGCGCGCCAGCCACGCGTCGGTGGCGAGCGGCTCGACCCGGACCTCCGGATCGGGGACCGGCCCGGCCGCCAGGTCGAGGACCTGCACCGACGCTGCCGCACGCTCGCCGGCGGTGGCCCGCCACCCGAGGTCGACGAGCCGACGCTCCCACGACGACCCGGAGACGACCTGGGCCAGTGGCGGCAGGTGCCGGGCCCGGTAGAACCCGGTCACGGCCGCCGAGGCCTCGCCGGCCCCGACGCCGGGGTCGCCGTGCACGTCGACGGAGTTCGCCCGCTGCGTGAACCCTGACGACGCCCGCAGCTCCCAGTCCCCGAGGGCCGCCGACTCGACGGCCGGCCACCCCCGCGAGGTGATCCGCTGCAGGTCGTCCGCGGGCACCCGGGCGGCGGGGCGGCGGCGCAGCGGCCGGTCCGGCACCACCCGCCACAGCAGCACGGTGGCCGGGTCGATCCGGACCAGCTCGCCGGTCCTGGTCTCGACCGTGACCGGCGGGCCGGCCTCGAGCACCCGTCCGACGACGTCGGTCGCGGACCCGTCGGGCAACCGGCGACGCACCGTGACGCGCAGGCCCTGTGATTCCGGGCCGATCGGAGGCCGAGCGGCGCGGTTGTCCATGTGGTGAACCCTACGTGCGGGCGCTCGTCGCCAGCAGGGATACTGGTGGACGGAACTCGAAGGAGAATCGCCCTGTGACGTACGTGATCGCCCAGCCGTGTGTGGACCTCAAGGACCGCGCCTGCGTCGACGAGTGCCCCGTCGACTGCATCTACGAGGGCAATCGGATGCTCTACATCCATCCCGACGAGTGCGTCGACTGCGGCGCCTGCGAACCGGTCTGTCCCGTGGAGGCGATCTTCTACGAGGACGACACGCCGGCGGAGTGGGCCGAGTACTACGACGCCAACGTGCACTTCTTCGACAAGCTCGGCTCCCCCGGGGGCGCGGCCAAGCTCGGTGTCGTCGACGACGACCACCCGATCATCGCCGCCCTGCCGCCGCAGAACCAGGAGTAGTCCGCGTGGGCCGCCCCGTCTCGGCGCGATTCCCCGACTTCCCGTGGGACACCCTCGCCGCTGCCAAGACGCGAGCGGCCGAGCATCCGGGCGGAATCGTCGACCTGTCGATCGGCACACCGGTCGACCCGACGCCCGAGGTGGCGCGAGCCGCGCTCGTGGCGGCGGCCGACGCCCCCGGCTACCCCACGGTCCTGGGACCGGTCGAGGTGAGGCAGGCCGCGGTCAGCTGGCTGGAGCGCCGGGCCGGCGTGACGGGCCTGCGTCCCGACCAGGTGCTCATGACGATCGGCTCCAAGGAGCTGATCGCCAACCTGCCCGTCCAGCTGGGTCTCGGAGCCGGCGATCTCGTGGTGTTCCCCGAGCTGGCGTACCCCACCTACGAGGTCGGTGCGCGGTACGCCGGCTGCGAGGTGCTGGCCGCCGACTCGACCGTGGCGATCGGCCCGCGGACCCCGGCGCTGCTGTACCTCAACTCCCCGGCGAACCCCAGCGGCCGGATCCTCGGTGCCGACCACCTGCGCAAGGTCGTCACGTGGGCGCGTGAGCGGGGGGTGCTGGTCGTGTCCGACGAGTGCTACCTGGAGTTCGCGTGGGAGGGCGCGGCCGTGTCGGTGCTGCATCCCGACGTCAGCGGTGGGGACCACACCGGCCTGCTGGCGGTGCACTCGACCTCCAAGCGCTCCAACCTGGCGGGATACCGGGCCGCGTTCGTCGCGGGCGACGCCGCCGTGGTGGCCGAGCTGCTGGCGGTCCGCAAGCACCTCGGTTTCATGGTGCCGGCGCCGGTCCAGCAGGCGATGGCGGCGACGCTGGCCGACGACACCCACGTCGACGACCAGCTGCAGCGGTACGCCCGTCGGCGGCTGCGGCTCCGGGCGGCGCTGGAGTCGGCCGGCTACACCGTCGACCACTCCGAAGGTGCGCTGTACCTGTGGGCCACCCGCGACGAACCGTGCCGCGCCACGGTCGACCGGCTCGCCGAGGTGGGCATCCTCGTCGCTCCCGGCGACTTCTACGGCCCGGCCGGTGCGCGGCACGTCCGGGTCGCGTTCACGGCCAGCGACGAGCGGGTCGAGGCCGCCGTCAGCCGTCTGACCTGACCGGGGTCGTGGTCGGCTAGTCTCGGCGGAAGTCGTCGGGAAGGGGATCCCATGCACGTGTCGTCGGCCATCACCGTCGAGCACCTGACCAAACGGTTCGGCAGCGTCACCGCTGTCGACGACCTGTCGTTCTCGGTCCGCCCGGGGGCGGTCACCGGCTTCCTCGGCCCCAACGGGTCCGGCAAGACCACGACGCTGCGCATGCTGCTCGGTCTGGTCGAGCCGACCGAGGGCAGCGCCCTCGTCGGCGACCGCCCGTACCGCGAGATCGGCCGCCCCGCCCAGCTGGTCGGTGCCGCCCTGGAGGCGTCGAGCTTCCACCCGGGGCGCACGGGGCTGGGACACCTGCGGACCCTCGCGCCGCAGATCGGCGTGCCCGACGCCCGGTGCCACGAGGTGATCGAGCTGGTGGGTCTGGCCGCGGCGAAGTCTCGCCGGGTCGGCGGCTACTCGATGGGCATGCGCCAGCGACTCGGACTCGCCGCCGCGCTGCTGGGCGATCCCTCGATCATCATCCTCGACGAGCCCGCCAACGGGCTCGATCCCCAGGGCATCGTGTGGCTGCGCACCCTGCTGCGGGCCTTCGCGGCCGAAGGGCGCACCGTGCTGGTGTCGAGCCACGTCCTGGCCGAGGTGCAGCACACGGTCGACGACGTCGTCATCATCGGTGCCGGCCGGCTCGTCCACACCTCCCCGTTGTCCGGGCTCGAGGCGCTCGCCGAGCAGCGGGTCCTGGTGCGCACCCCGGCCGACCGGGCGTTCGCCGACCTGGCGGCCACCCGGGGGTGGCGCGTCACCACCGAGGGCTCGAGCCTGGTCGTGCACGACGTGACCGCCGCGGCGGTGGGGGCGGCGGCGTTCGCGGCGTCCGTCGAGCTGCACCAGCTGTCCGACGGGGGTGTCGGGCTCGAGGAAGTCTTCCTCCGCCTCACCGACCAGGGGGTGGCCGCATGAGCGCCGCACTCCGGGCCGAGGTCCGCAAGTTCTTCAGCACCCGCCTCTGGTGGATCCTGCTGGTCGTGATGATGGCCTACCTGGCGTTCATCGCCGGCGTCATGGCCTTCTCGCTCACGGTCGGCGGCTCGTCGACCGGGTTCGCGCCGAGCGCCGAGCTCGGCGGTGAGGAGACCGCTCGCACGGTGTACTCGCTGACCAGCGCGATCGGCTACGTCTTCCCGCTCGTGATCGGCAGCCTCGCGTTCACCGGCGAGTTCCGGCACCAGACCATCACCCCCAGCCTGCTCGTGGAACCGCGACGCTCGGTGCTGCTCGGCGCCAAGCTGGTCGCGAGCGTCGGCATCGGTCTGCTCTACGGCATCGCCGGGACGGCCATGGTCGTGGCGGTGGGGGCGCCGATCCTCGCCTGGCAGGGCGACGGCGCCTACCTGGGCACCGCCGACAGCCTCGAGCTGATCGGGCTCTCGGTGATCGTGATGATGCTGTGGGCGGTCATGGGGGTCGCGTTCGGCGGTCTGCTGACCAACCAGATCGCCGCCATCGTGGTGGTGCTGGCGTTCACCCAGTTCGTCGAGCCGATCGCCCGGGTGGCGCTGGGCGCGTTCGAGTCCACGTCCGGGGTCGCGCAGTACCTGCCCGGCGCCGCGGCCGACGCGATCCAGGGCGCCAGCTTCTACAGCGCCATGAACGGCTCCACCGACCTGCTGCCGCAGTGGGCCGGCGGACTGCTCATGCTCGGGTACATCGTGGTGCTCGCGGCGCTCGCGCGCGTCGTGACGCTGCGCCGTGACATCGGCTGACCGGACCCCGTGACAGGGACGTGGGTCAGAGCTTGGTCATGCCCAGCTCGACCTCGGAGTGCAGGGAGGCGACGATCGCCTTGTGCACCTCCGGCTCGATCTTCTTGCCGAGGAACGGGATCGACACCTTGACGTCGCCGTTGATGACGAAGTCGGTGTTGTCCCCGTTGGTCGACAGCTTGGCCGTGCCGACCATCTCGGCCGGCTGACCGATGATGGAGACCTTGACGTCGGCCACGCGGGTGCCGTCGCCCGGGTCGCTCCACCGCTCGGTCTGCTTGACCTTGACGGTGTCGCCGGTGAGCTTCTTGACGAAGTCAGGCATCTCGGCCGGCATCGTGCGCACGATGGTGACGGTGCCGCCGTCGATCGAGACGTCGTACTCCAAGGAGTGCTGGTCCTCGCAGGCCTCCTCGCGGAAGGCCTGGTCGGTGATGAGTCCGTAGACGTCCTCGACGCCGACTCCCGGGTAGCTGAACTTCTCGGTGAGCTTCATGCGGTCATCCTCGCAGTTGTCGGGTCAGTCCGCGGTGGAATCCGAGG
This sequence comes from Aeromicrobium marinum DSM 15272, assembly GCF_000160775.2. Taxonomy (NCBI): domain Bacteria; kingdom Bacillati; phylum Actinomycetota; class Actinomycetes; order Propionibacteriales; family Nocardioidaceae; genus Aeromicrobium; species Aeromicrobium marinum. The sequence continues at coordinate 465,984 of NZ_CM001024.1, forward strand.
CGTTCGGCGTGGCGGTGCCGATGCCCTTGAGCTCGGCCAGCCGCGCCTCGATCTCCAGCTGGGTGCTGTCGGTCTCGAGCTCGGCGAACTGCTGGTCCAGACCGGCCGAGGCGAGCTCGGCGTGTCCGGCCACGAGGGCCTCGTCGCGACGGATCTTCTCCTCGAAGCGGGACAGCTCGCTGGTGGGGTCGAGCACGTTGATCGACTTGACCGCCTCCTGCACCTTGGCCTGGGCCTCGGCGGACTTGGCGCGGGCCACGAGCTGGTCGCGCTTGGTCTTCAGCTCGTCGAGCTTGACCCGCATCTGCACGAGGCCGGTCTTGAGCTTCTCGACCGTCTCGCCCTGGGAGGCGATCATCGGCGCGGCCGCCTTGGCCTCGTTCTCGAAGCTGATCTGCTTGCCGAGGGCGACCTTGGCGAGCTGGTCGAAGCGGTCGGCCTCGCCGTCCTGCCCGTTGCCGCGCAGGGAGTCGGCCTTCTGCGAGGCGGCGATGGCCTTGGCGCCCCACTCCTTGGACGCGGCGATGTCCTCGGCGTGGTCGGCCTCGGCGAGGCGCAGGTTGCCGATGGTCTGGGCAACGGCCTCCTCGGCCTCGGCGATCGAACTGGTGAAGTCACGGACCAGCTGGTCGAGCATCTTCTGCGGATCCTCCGCCCGGTCGATCAGCGCGTTGAGGTTGGCGCGCGTGAGCTGGCCGATGCGGCCGAGGATGGACTGTTTCTGGGCCATGGTGGTCCTTCTGTGGTGGTGGATGGGTCAGAAGCGCCCACCGCGGCTGCGGCGGGAGCTGCTCGAGCGTGAGCGCGAGCGAGATCGGGTGCTGGAGGAGCGCCGACTGCTGGATCCCCGGCGGGCGGTGCTGCTGCGGGTGGTCGACCGTGGCCGGTCGGCGGTGGTGACGTCGGCACTCGCCAGACGCTGGGCCTCCGCCGCCTGCTCGGCGGCCTGGTCCAGCAGGGCCGTGGCGGCGGTGTGGTCCGAGCCGATGACGGACGCGGCCTCGTCGAGTCTGCGCGCGGCTTCCGACAGGCGGGTGCGGGCCGTGGACCCGACGGCGCCCGAGCGGGCGTCGATGAAGGTCGAGACGGCCTTGACCTGCCCCGAGACGCGGGTGAGGGCCGAGGTGGCGCGCTCACGCCCGGCCTCCAGGGCGGTGAGGTCGGCGGCCGCACCCTCGACGGCCTCGATCTCGGCCGCGGCCAGGCCGACGGCTGACTGGGCCGACCGGACGTGCCGGGCCGCCGCCGGCCGGTCGCTGGTGAGCGTCGCACCCCCGGCGGCGACGTCCTCGCGCGCCGCCGCGAGCAGGGTGACGGCCTGGTCGGGATTGTCGGCGTACGGCAGCAGGTCGTCGGCGCGGTGGCGGGCCGCGAGCTCGGTCAGGGTGGCGCGGGCGGCCGGGATCCTGCGCTCCAGCTCGTCGATCCGGGGCGGCAGCGTCTGCAGCACCTCCGGGGCCCGGGTGAGCAGGTCGCGGAGCGCGTCGAACTCGTCGACCTGGGCGTCGACCAGCGCGTCGATCTCTGCGCAGATCGTGAGGATCTGCTCGCCGACGCGGCGGTGCTCGTCGTCGGTCTCGGGGTGTTCGTCGTCCAGCGACTGCTGCAACGCGAACGCCTCCCGCACCTTCTGCTGGGCGGTGGCGAGCGTCTCGGCGAACGCGGTGGTGGCGTCCTCGCCGAACTCGGCCTGGGCGAAGCCGATCTCCTGGGCGGCGGCCCGGAGCCGGTCGTCGATCGCCACCAGCGACTGCCCGACCTGCTGGTCGAGCTCCGCCAGCGACGCACGCCGGCCACGGTGCCGCGCGACCTGCCAACCGGCGACGCCGGCGCCACCGAGGACCGTCGCACCGCCCAGCGTGATGAGGCCCCACGGCGTACCCGGCTCGAGCGCGTCGTCGACCCCTTCGACCGCGGCGACGGCGGCACCCGCCCAGTCCTCGTCGCGCAGCTCGGGCAGGACCCGCTCGCGGTCGATCCGCTCCAGCTCGCCGTCGCTGATGTCGCCACCGGGCGGGACCGAGAAGCCGTAGCTGCGTTCGGTGGTGGCCACGGCGAGCAGCAGGTCGGTGTCGCCGATCCCCGAGGTGGTGGCGGACGCGTCGGCCCAGACGGCTCCGTCGAGACCGTCGAAGTCGTCGACGTAGACCACGAACAGCTGCACCCCGCGCTGCTCGAACAGGTCGTCGATGGCGGCCTGCACCCGCTCGAGATCAGGACCGAGCACACCCGAACGATCGGTGACCGGCCCGGAGACGTCGACCGGCTGCTCGGCGACCGCGGCCGTGGAGGCGCCCCAGGTCAGCGCTGCGGTCAGCAGCAGGACCCTTCCCCATGCGCGCACAGGTCGATCTTGTCCCATGGGTGGTCGTCAGACAACGACGGCGTCGGCCATGAACCTGGCGAGGTGCTGTTCGGAGCCGGAGACGGAGCCCGTCGGGGGGCCGTGGTGGGCCGGTTCTGGGCGGGAACGGTGGCCGTGGGTCGTGCTCCATCGAAGGACCTGGTGTCCCTTCATGGAGTGGTGGCGCCGGCAGAGGGCCCACATGTTGTCGCCCGAGGTTCGTCCGTCGGGCCAGGGTTCTCGGTGGTCGAGGTCGCAGCGGTCGGCGGGGGTGAGGCAGCCGGGTGCCTGACAGACCCCGTCCCGGAACTGCAGAGCCTTCGCCAGCACGTCCGGTGCGAAGCGGCCGACGTGGTCGTGAGCGAGGACGTCGTGCGTCACGGGCTCCACGACGATGCGGTGCCAGAACGGGTCACCGGACCGGGCGAGGTCTGTCACCCACCGGGCGGGGACACCCCAGCTGCCGTCGGCACTGACGGCGAAGCCTTCGGTGGCGCCGGCGAGGACGTCGGCGGTGATCGTGACGGCGATGTCGGCATGCAGGGCCGGCTCACCGGCCTCGTTCGAGGTGGCCCAGGACGCCAGCAGGCCGGCCCGTCGCTGCGGGATCGACCTGTCGTCGTCCGCCCCGAAGGTGCGGGCTTCCTTCGTCAGTCTCTTGTCGATCGCGGCGGCCATGTGGGAGGGCAGGTGGGCGTTGAGCCACGCCATGCCGTCGTCGGTGTGGACGATGTCGACCTTGCGGCTGCTACGGGCCGCCTCTGCCCGCGGGACGGCGAGGTCACCCTCGACCCGCATCACGAACCGTCGCAACCAGGCCCGCAGCTCGGCGGTGGTGTGCGACTCCGCGTAGGCCACGACCCGCTGGTCCAACCGCATGACGGACGCCGGCCGCTGGAGCTTCTCGATGGTCAGGCTGATCTCGCGGACCCGGGCACCGTCGATGCGGCCACGGGAGAACGCGACCCACACGTGCGGTGCGGAGTCGCGCACCCGCTGTGCGGCTGCCAACCGGTGGACGACCTGGCCCTCGGACAGCCCCATGGCCTGCCCGATCTCCAGGGCGATCGCGGACCGCTCGACGAGCCGCAGCATCGGCGACTCGACGGCTTCGGTGCGGGCGTGCTCGGCCTCGCGGAACTCCAGCATCGCCGACCAGGACTCGGCCTCTGCTCGGGCCTGGGCGCGCGCCAGGTCGGTCAACCGACCGACCGCCGTAGCCCCCGAAACCTCCATGATTCCACCCTAGGGGCGGGGTCTGACACACCCCCTGCGCGAGAACGGCGACCGGGCTACCGGGGCCGGTGCGAGCGGAAGTCGACGACCTGCTGGTAGGTCGGGCGGTTCTGCCAGTCGATCGGCCGCACGCCCACCACCCCTCCGCTGTTGGCGCGGATGAAGTCGATCGACTTGTCGTAGGTCAGGTCCGCGGGACTCGAGACGCCCTGAGCGGCCGTCGCACGCTCGACGGCCCCGACCAACGACTCGCTCAGGGTCGTCCGGCAGGTGGCCAACGAACCGCACAGGCTGATCGGGTACGGCGCCTCCACGGCCTCACCGCTCACGTCACGCAGTGCCTTGTCGAGGTACCCGTACCAGGGTGAGCCGAGCCAGGCCGAACCCTGACCGCTCCGCGGATGGTTGTCCAACGACTGGGGGAGGGCGCGGGCCAGGTCACCGAGACCCGGTGACGCGACGTCGTAGGCGAGCGCCTCGTCGCCGTCCTCCCACCAGGTGTCGAAGATCCGGATGGCCGCTTCGTGCTCGTACGAGCCGGTGCGGTCGTAGTCGACCCGGTGGGCCCCGTCGGCCAACCAGGCCGACAACAGCTCACGTGCCGGCTGCGTCGCCGCGTCGTCGCCCAGCACGGCCAGGAGGTTCGGCAGGAGCGTCCTCGCCCGGACGTCCTCGGTCGCGGCGTCCTGCACGATGCCGGCCAGGTCGGCCCGGCTGACCGGGCCCTGGGCGATCGCCTCGGACGCGCGGCGGCTGAGGGCCAGCGACCGGTGGATCGAGTTGTCGGACCACTTGTCGTCCGCGGCCGCGAAGTCGGGCGCCGGCTTGTTGTTCCAGCTGGCGAGGAATCCGGTCGGCGGGTTGATCTGCTGGGGGTGCCCGGCGAAGTCGAGCCAGCCGCTCGGGTCGAACTCCGGGTCCGACCAGCGGGGCAGGGAGGAGTCGGTCTCGGGATCCCGGACGGGCAGCAGGCCGGAGGAGAAGAACGCGATGTCCCGGTCGTCGGCGTAGAACCAGTTGAACGTGTAGTCGATGCTGTTCGCGGCCTGCTGGAAGCTCTCCGCGTCGGTGACGAATCCCGGGTCGTTGAAGCGCGAGAAGCCGAGGATCGACGCAGCCTCTCGGCCGTACGTGCTGCGCTCGATCACGATCGCCACGGGGACGCCGTCCACGGTCGTCCGGGTCTGGACGATGCCGTGGTGGGTGCGCCAGACCTGCATCGACAGCGTCGAGAGCCCGGCGGGCGCGGCGACGTTCGGGACGATGGTCTGCCGGTGCTCGTTGTAGGTCATCGGCACGCACGCGCCGTCCTTGAGGTAGGACGTGGAGTCGACGGTGGGGGTGCTGCCGTCGGCGTTGCACAGCCGTTCGACCACGGTGTCGATGTTGTCGCTGCCCGAGCTGGTTGCCGACCAGGAGTAGTCGAGCCCGTGGCCGAGCTGGACCACCAGGTTGGTGCCGGCGAACGAGACACCCCGGGCGAACACGCCGGGACCCATCAGCACCTGTTCGGTGAGCAGCTGGGGGTTGAAGTAGCCCGTCTGTGGTCCGAACACCGCCAGCGGCCGACCGGTCGACGTCGCGTCGGCGCCGATCACCAGGGCGTTGCTCGTGCCGACCGTGCCGAACAGGCTGCTCAGGTCGATGGTGCCGGACGGCGTGTCGACCTCGGCAGGGACACCGGTCAGCCCGAGCTTGAGGGCGTCGACCAGCGTCTGCAGCGGGCTGGTCGCGCCGGCGTCGTCGCCGGTGCCGGTGCCCATGGGTCCGTCCAGGTCCGGCAGGGCGACCCCCGGCTTGGTGGGGTCGAACGGTGCGGTGTCGTAGGGGAACGACGTGGTGGCGGTGGTCGGTGCCTCGGGGTCGTTCTTGCCTCGCAGCGCGGCGAAGATCGTGTCGGCCTCGGCGGTGCCGAACTTCTCGACCAGCTGGGCGTAGTAGGTGGCGTTGGCGAACTCCGCGCCACCGCCCTTGCCGAAGATGCCGCCCACCAGGGAGGCCACGTAGGTCAGGTCCGCCCGGGTCCACTTGGTTGGCTTCTTCTGCAGGGCCAGGTACTCGGCCGGGCAGGTGGGCCCGACGGGCAGCAGCAGGAGGCACATCTTGGACTGCGCCGCGTTGATCCCGGCGAGGTACGCGTCGGCTCCGCGCAGCAGCCGCTCACCCTCGGCCCCGTTCTCGTCGGCGATGACCTGCAGCTGGTCGGCCGCCTCCTGGGGCGTGTAGTAGGCGGAGCGGACCTGGGCGCGGTCCATCGCGATGTTGCCGGGGGTGCCGCCGACGAACTCGGCACCACGACCGGCGCCGAGGTGGCGCAGGGCGTCCATCAGGAACATCCGGTCCTGCGTGGCGGCGAAGCCGGCGCCGAACATCGTGTCCTCGTACGTCTTGCCGGTGATGTAGGGGACGCCGAACGAGTCACGCACGATGGTGACGCCGGCGCGGGGCTTCTCGGTGCTGACGACCCGGTCGGGCACGAAGCCGGAGCGCTTGTAGTCACGGTCGATGACGTCGTCGGTGATCTCGCCGGGCCGGTAGGTCGCGAGGTCGTCGTACATCTCGAGCTGGTCGGCGTAGTTGCGAGGGGCGTTCTGCCCGTCGACCGCCGTGAGCCCGAACCCGGTCAGCACCTGGGCCAGCTGCAGCGCGTTGATCGACCCCCGTTGGCCGGCCGGGACGACGCTGCGCACCTCGCCGTACTCGTCGGCGGTGGCGGGCGAGGGGATGCTCGGCGTCGCGGCCGCGACGGGCATCAGCAGCCCTCCCAGGGCGATCGCGCTGACGGCGGTGACGAGGCTGGCACGGCGCACGGGCGCTCCTTGACGTTGACCTGCAGAGGGTGTCGCAGGTCACAACGAGCCGACCGACCGCGGGGTTACACCTCGGCGGTTCATGCCCTACGGGGTCGCCGCGGACGATAGACATGTCCCGTGACTTCCCGCAGCCGGCGCTCCCGCATCCAGCGGTACGTCCGCCGCATGTCGATCGTGTGGCGGATGCGGGTCGTGATGTTCTTCGGCCTGGTCATGACCAGCGTCCTCGGCGCCGTCATCGTGTACGCGGTGGCGGCCTTCGTCGTGCCGCTGCCGATCCCCGAGGACGAGGAGCTGGCGCTGGAGAACCTGGTGCTGACGGCACTGGTCGTGCCGGTCCTGGTGGTCATCGGTGTGCTCCGCGGGATCCGGATCCTCGGCCCGGCCGTGCGGTGGGTCCGGGACGAGCGCGAACCGACGCCGGCCGAGCAGCGGACCCTCCTGAACGTGCCGCGTCGGATGTTCTTCCTGCACGCTGCGCTCTGGATCGGCGCGGCGCTGTTCTTCTCGGCGTTCAACGCCCTCACCTCCATCCAGCTCGGGATCACCGTCGTGCAGGTGGTCAGCCTGGCCGGCGTCACCGTGTCGTCGATCGCGTACCTGGTGGCCGAGCGGGTTCTGCGGCCGTTGGCGCGGCGGGCGCTCGCCTCGGGGGTGCCCGACGGCATGCGGGTGCGCTCGGTGGCCGGCCGGACGATGTTCGCCTGGGTGCTGGGCACTGGGGTGTCCGTGGCGGGGCTGACGATCCTCGGGATCGTCTCGCTGGTGCGCCAGGAGAACGTGACGGTCACCCAGCTGGCCGTCACGATGGTGGTCGTGGGGGGCATCGGGTTCACCGTCGGTGGCCTCACGACCCTGGCCGCGGCCAAGGCCAGCTCCGACCCGATCCGCCAGATGCGCAAGGCTCTCGCCCGGGTCGAGGGTGGCGACCTGGACGTCGTCGTCGACATCGACGACGGCACCGAGATCGGCATGCTGCAGGCCGGCTTCAACGAGATGGTCACGGGCCTGCGGGAGCGTGAACAGATCCGTGACCTGTTCGGTCGTCACGTCGGCGACGACGTCGCTCGGGCCGCTCTGGGCGGCGGGGTCGAGCTGGGTGGCGAGACCCGTCACGTCGCCGTGCTGTTCGTCGACGTCATCGGATCCACCACCCTGGCCACCGAGCGGCCGCCGGACGAGGTCGTGTCGTTGCTGAACCAGTTCTTCAGCGTGGTCATCGAGGTGGTGCACGACCACGACGGCTGGATCAACAAGTTCGAGGGCGACGCGGCGCTGGCCATCTGGAACGCGCCGGTGGAGGTCGCCGACCTCGAGGCCAAGGTGCTGCGCGCGGCCCGGGTGCTGGGGGAGCGGCTCGCGGCGGAGGTCACCGGCCTGACCGCCGGCATCGGGGTGTCGGCCGGCACGGCCGTGGCCGGCAACGTCGGGGCGGCCGAACGCTACGAGTACACGGTCATCGGCGACCCGGTCAACGAGGCGGCGCGCCTGATGGACCACGCGAAGTCGACGACGCGCAAGGTCGTCGCCCGTGCCTCGCTGCTCGACGCCGCGGGCGACGAGGCGCAGCACTGGGAGCAGCTCGAGCCGTTCGTGGCCCGCGGTCGCTCCACCCCCACGCCGGTCGCCACCCCCCGGGACTGACGCGTCAGGCCGGCCGGGCGGGGTACGTCCCCTGCATGTGGTTCGATGCGTGGTCCCAGATCGTGCGGGTGCTCCTGGTGGGCACGGCCACCTACGCGAGCCTGCTGGTGCTGCTGCGCATCTCGGGCAAGCGCACCCTGGCCAAGCTCAACGCCTTCGACCTGGTCGCCACGGTGGCGCTCGGGTCGACGCTGGCGACGGTGCTGCTGACCAGCGACGTGGCGTGGGCCGAGGGGGTGGTCGCGCTGGCGCTGCTGATCGGTCTGCAGTTCGTGGTGGCAGCCCTGTCGGCATGGCTGCCCGGCGGTCACCACGTGCTCACGTCGCCGCCGACGGTCCTGCTGCGCGACGGCCGGCTGGACGAGGCCGCCGCCCGTCGGGCCCGGATCGCCCCCGCCGAGATCCGCCAGGCCGTGCGCAGCAGCGGGCAGGGTGACCTGACGGCCGTCGCCGCAGTCGTGCTGGAGACCGACGGGTCGATGAGCGTCGTGCCCAGGTCGGCGGCCGGGGACCTCTCGGCCCTGGATGACGTCCCCGGCCGGCGGACCGACCCCGTGTAGGCCCGCGCCGGCCGGGTACGCCGTCCTCGAACGAGTCCATCGCAGAGGAGGAACCATGGCGGACGCGGCGAGCGAGCAGGGAACAGGTCACGACGACATGGCCATGTACGGGCGGTTCGCCGGCATGATCACGACCTCGACACTGGTCATGTTCGGCCTGACCTACACGAACGTGTTCGACCTCGGGCACTCCCACGTGAGCGAGGAGCGCGTCTACATGGCGCTGCTGATGGGCTCGGCGATGGCGATCATCATGCTCGGGTTCATGTGGGGCACCATGTACCGCCGCGTGCGGGTCAATGTCGCGATCGTCGCCGGTGCCCTGGTGGTGGGCTCCGGGGCGCTGGCGCTGTCGCAGAGCCAGGTGCTCGTGGAGGACGGCGCCTACCTGCGGGGGATGATCCCGCACCACTCGATCGCGATCCTCACCAGCGAGCGGGCCGGTCTGGAGGACCTGCGGGTGCAGGAGCTGGCGGCCGGGATCAGCGCGACCCAGGTCGAGGAGATCGCGGAGATGGAGTGGTTGCTCGACGACATCGCCGAGAACGGTCCCGCCACCAGCGAGGCGGAGGCCGAGCAGCGGCCGGTGCCGGACTTCGCCGGCACGCCCGCGGGCTCCGGGTGGTGGCCGGGCGCCTGGGTCCCCGACCGCTGAGCGGGCCGCCAGGTCTCGCCGCAAGAGCCCGGGAAAAGGTCTCCGGAAAAAGTCTCCCGAAAAAGTGTCAGGTCCGGCCCGGTCCGGTGCTCCTACCCGTGAGCACCGAGAACCACCCACCCGCACCGACACAGGAGATCACCATGAACCGCACCCTCACCCGCCTCGTCCTGGCCGCCCCGCTGGCCACCGCCGCGTTCGCCGCGTCCACCGTGGCCGCGACCGCCGGACCCGGCATCGACCCGGGCTTCTCGATCGTCCAGCCCGGCCCGGTCGACCCGGACCCCCAGCCGCAGCCGCAGGGCCCCGGCGACATCGCGCAGCCCCAGCCGGGCCCGGTCGACCCGCACCCCCAGCCGCAGCCGCAGGGCCCCGGCGACCTGACCGCTCCGATCCCCGGCCCGGACGACCCGAAGCCGCAGGGTCCGGACGACCTGACCAGCAACCCGGGCTGCACGACGCCCGGCGCCGCTTGCGACGAGCCCGAGGAGACCCCCGAGACCCCCGAGGACACTCCGGACTCCTCGACCGGCACGGAGATCCCGAAGCCGACCCGGATCGATGCCGGCGCCCTCGGTGCCGACACCGGGGACGACAGCCTCACCTGGCTGCTGGTCGGCGGCACCGTGGTCGCCCTCGGCGGTGGAGCCGTGGCCGGCCGGGCCCTGCACCGCCGCGTCGGCTGACCCCCACGCCCTCTCGGGGCGGCCCGCCCCCACGTCCAGCCGGACGTGGGGGCGGGCCGCGTGTGTGCTCAGGGCGACGGCCGCAGCTGCGACGTCGCCTCGCTGACGATGGTCGTGGTCTGCGGGAACCCCGGCGGGGCAAGGGCGAGGTCGACCGTGTGCTCGAGGCGGACCGTGACCGTGTCGGCGTCGGTCGTCACCCGGACCACCTCGGGTGGCGTGCCGCTGGCGGCGACGTGGTCGAGCGCGTTGCGTCGCGCCGCGGCCGGGTCGACCCGCACGATGCCGCTGCCGTAGAACGCCGCGCTGTCGAGTCCGTCGGCCGCGGCCAGCGCGGCCCCGTCGGCCAGGGCGTTCAGACGCTGGCGCTCCAGGAAGGCGGCCGAGGCGTTCACGACGACCGTCATCAGCAGTCCGAGCACCAGGAAGAAGCCCACCGTCAGGACGGTGATCTGGCCGTCCTCACGTCTCACCGCCCCTCCCGGTAGGTGCCGTAGGTCTCGGTGTGCGTGCTGTCGACGGTGATCGCGCCCACCTGGTCGCCCAGGACCGCCGGCGTCAGCGGCAGGGGCTGGGTCGTGCGCACCAGCACCCGCACCTTCGAGCCCGGGGCCAGACAGTCGGCCGTCGACGGCAGGCAGGCGATGGTGACGGTCGCCGCAGGGAGCCCGTGGTCGTCCAGGGCCAGCTGTGCGGCCGTCCGCGCGCGCCGCTCGGCGGTCACGACGTCGGGAGACCGGACGAAGGCCTGCGCAGCGGACTGGCTGGCCGCCGACACCCCGTAGGCGGCCCGCTGGGTGTCGAACACCGCGACCATCACGTAGACGAGGGGCACGAGCAGCAGCAGGGTGAGCCAGATGAACTCGATGGTGGCCGAGCCGCGCTCCCGGCGGGCGGCGATCACGGCGCCACCTCGCGGACGGCGTGGCCCCGCACGGTGAGGGGAACGGTCGGTCCGAACAGCCCGAGGGCCGGCACCCGGGTCCGGACGACCACCTCGGTGGCCGGGATGCCGCTGCGCACGGTGGTCGACGCTGTGACGTCGTCGGCGTAGCGGTCGGCCAGGGTCGCTCGAATCATCTGGCGGGTGCGCTCGGCCCCGATCTCGGGGGTGGATCCGAGCGGCGCCGCCGCCCGAGCGCCCTCGGCGGCAGCCGCCGTGGCGGTGTTGCGGACGTGCAGCACCAGGCCCACCTGGGCGATGCCGAGCACGAGCGGCACCAGCAGCAGCGTGACCAGGACGAAGTCCACGACGGCGGACCCGGCCTCCGCCCGCTCCGACCCGGCCATCGGGTCAGCCGCCGACCGCGGAGAGTGCCTGTCGCAGCATGCTGGCCAGCTGGGGGCCCGCCACGGCCGTGAGCGCGGCGACGATGCCGGCACTCATGACGGTGATCATGACCCAGCCGGGGACGTCCCCCCGATCGTCCCGTGGCCGACCTCGGCGGTCGATTCGATCGAGGGGGTGGAGCAGGGGCAGGGACATGGCAGTTCCTTTCACGATCCCGAGGTGAGGTGGAGCCCCACGAGTCCGGGGTAGAAGGCGAAGACGACGGTGACGGGAAGGATGGCGAAGACGACCGGGACCATCATGAGGACCTCGCGCCGACCGCCGGTCTCCATCAGATGGCGCCTCGCCGCCTCACGGACGTCGGCGGTCTGGGCGTGCAGGACGTCGACCACGGGTGTGCCCCGGTCGACCGCGACGGCCAGACCCTCGGCGAAGCGGGCGATGCTCGTGACCCCGGTGCGTGCGGCCAGCCGGTCGAAGGCCTGCACAATGGTCGAGCCGGTCCGGACCTCGGCGAGGACCCGCCCGAGCTCGTCCGCCAGCTCGCCGTGGGCCCGGGCCACGACCCGCTGCAGGGCTGCCGTGGGGCTCTCGCCCGCCGCCACGGCGAGAGCGAGGAGGTCGGCGACGGCGGGGAACTCCTCGGTCATCGCCTGCTCACGACGCCGGACCTCGGCCGAGAGCCGCTGGTCGCAGACCAGCGCTCCACCGATTGCCGCGATGAGGCTGAACGCCAGGAGGGCGACGGCGCCGCTGCGACGTTCCCACCAGACCAGACCGGACAGGGAGCCGGCGGCGGCGAGGGTGCCGGCGGTCCACACCAGCTGCCGGAACCGGAACTCGTCGAGGGTGCCACCCCCGCTCGCACGGTCCAGCCGTCGCTGCACGCTCTCGCTGCTGCCGACCAGCTCGCCGAGTCGGGACGCCACCGAGGTGAGGCCGGGGCCGAAGACGGCTCGGACGGCACCGACCGGCGGCCCCGCAGCCAGGACGGGGTGGACGTCCCTCACGTAGGGAGCGACCCGGTCGTGCAGGGAGGGTCGGCGCGACCGGACCCAGCCGGCGGCCACCAGGCAGAGGCCTGCACCCCAGAGCAGCCCGAGCACGGCGCCGTTCATGCCAGGACCCGGCGCTCGGTCGGCAGCCGTCCGATCCACGTCATCGCACGGTAGGCGCCGAGGCAGGTGGCCGCCCCGACCACGAGGATGAGTGTGCCGGTCGGCGACCCGAACCGGGCGATGACGTCGGGCTGGAGGCTCATGCTCGCCAGGACCAGCCACGGCGCGGCGACGGCCAGCCGGGCGCCGTTGACGGTCCAGGACTGACGGGACTCCAGCTCGCCACGCGTGCGCAGGTCGTCGCGCAGGTAGGCCGAGAGGGCGCGGAGCATCCGACCGAGGTCTCCGCCTCCGACGTCGCGGGCCAGGCGCAGCGACTCCACCACACGGTCGCCGACCGGGTCGGCGAGCCGGATCTTCAACAGGTCGAGCGCCTCCTCGAACCGTCCGGTGGCGCGGTAGTCGCGTCCGAAGGCCACGAAGTCGGCGCGCAGGACCTCGGGTCCACGCTCGCCCACCTGCATCACCGCCTCGGGGAGCGACATGCCGGCGCGGACGGCGGAGGCGAGGTTGTCGACCGCGTCCGGCCACGATGCGGCGTGGTCGCGCAGTCGTCGTGCGGCCCGGCCGCGGAGCACGGCCACCGGAGCTGCGGCCGCCATCGAGGCGAAGACCAGACCGATGACCGGGACGCCCGTCGCCGCGGTCACGGCGACGAACACGACCGACCCGAGCGCGACACACAGACCGACGACGGCCCGCGGCGGGACGCCCGTGGCGCCCGCGCGGGTGAGGAGTGCAGCGAGACGTCCTCCGGTCGGACGCGTCGCGCGCCGCCGGGGCGGAGGTGACGTCCAGGCCCAGGCGACCAGCAGCAGGCCCCAGCCGAAGAACAGTCCGATCAGGGCGCCCACGACATCGCCTCCAGCAGTCGGTCGAGGTCCAGCCCCACCCGCTCGAAGGCTTCACGGCGGGCGGGCCGCCCGTGGGCGCGCTCCAGTCGCCCCTCGCGCCGGACGAACACCGGTTCGGTCTCGATGATGTCGTTCTCGACCCGACCGGTGACGGCCACGATCTCGCGGACGGCACGTCGACCGTCGGCCCCCAGAGCGGTGTGGACGACCAGGTCGACCGAGGTGGCGACGGTCGGGACGACGAACCGGGAGCCGATGTTGTCCCCGGCCAGCAACGGCAGGGTGCACATCTTCACGAGAGCCTGCTTGGCGGAGCTCGCGTGGATGGACGCCATCCCGGGCAGGCCCGCGTTGAACGCCAGCAGCAGGTCGAGGCACTCCGCGGCGCGTACCTCGCCGACGATGATCCGGCTGGGTCGCATCCGCAGCGACTCCTTGACCAGCGCTCGCAGGTCGACCTCGCCGGTGCCCTCGAGACCGGCCTGGCGGGTCTGCAGCGCGACCCAGTCCGGGTGGCCCGTCTGGAGCTCGAAGACCTCTTCGACCGACACCAGCCTCTGGCTGCCGGGGATGGCGGCCGCGAGACAGTTCAGCAGGGTCGTCTTGCCGGCCTGGGTGCCGCCGGACACGACGATGTTGAGACCCGCGAGGACGCTGGCGGCGAGGAAGTCCGCGGCCTGCTGGTCGAGGGTGCCGAGCGGGACGAGGTCGTCGAGTCGGTGCGCACGGGCTACGAACTTCCGGACGTTGACGGCGGTGAAGCCCCGACTGATGCCGTCGAGCACCACGTGCAGCCGGTGCCCGCCCGGCAGCATCGCGTCGACGAACGGCGTCGACACGTCGAGCCGGCGGCCCGAGCTCGACAGCATCCGCTCGACGAGCTCGCGGACGCCCTGCGCGGTCAGGATGACGCTGGTGAGCTCGTGCCGACCGTGGCGTGCCACGAAGACCCGGTCGGGGGCGTTGATCCAGATCTCCTCGACGTCCGGGTCGTCGAGGTACGGCTGCAGGTCGCCGAACCCGGCGATGTCGGCCACGATGCGACCGACCATCAGCTCGGGCTCGGCCAGCGACCGCACCTGACCGGTGAGGCTGAGCTGCTCGTGCTCGGCCACCACGTCGAGGGCGGCGCGGCGGACGGCGCCCGCGTCGGCCCGCGGGTCGATGCGTCGGTCGCGCACGACCTGACGCACGCGCGCGACCAGTTCCGGCGCCATGGCGTCGACCATCTTCTGGGCCCCCCGTCCCCCGACAGAAGAAGTGTGAGCATCGTGGCAGAGCGAGCCGGATCAGGGAAGCCCCTGCATCCCAACCGGTGGACGACGCCGGACCGCCCCCACACCCGGGTGGGTGTGGGGGCGGTCCGGTCAGGGGAGCGGACGGCCGGCGGTCAGCCGCGCCGGGCCAGGGTGCGGGCGGCGACCGCGGCACCGCTCAGTGCGACCAGCGAACCGCCCAGCAGCATCCAGGTGAGGTCGTCGTCGGCGGCCGGGGTGCCGGCATCGATCCGCGTCGGGGTGGCGAACTCGCGGTCGGCCGACGTCGACGTGGGGTCACCGGTGGTGTCGTCGCCGGTGCTGCTGTCGCCGGGCTCGTCGACCGGCTCGTCGCCGCCGCAGTCCGCGCCGTGCGTGGGGCACGGCGCCGGGGCCGTGAGGTCTCCGGGGCCCTGAGGCTTGGGGTCGGCCGGGCCGGGCTGGGGGGCCTTGATGTCGCCGGGACCCTGCGGCTTCGGGTCGGGATCGACCGGCCCGGGGACCGGCGCCTTCACGTCTCCGGGGCCCTGCGGGCCGACCGGGCCGGGCTCGGGGACCCCGATCACGACGGGGCCGGGCTGCGGCTGGGGGTCGGGGTCGACGGGGCCGGGCTGGACGATCTTGATGCCCGGGTCGATGCCGGGGCCGGCGGTCGCGGGGACGGTCGTCAGCGCGAAGGCCGCGGCCGCCAGCGGGGCGGCGATGACGATGCGGGTGAGGGTGCTGTTCATGGTGTTCTCCTGGGTCGGTGTGGGTGGGTGCTTCAGGGGTAGGAGCATCCGACCGGCCAGAACCTGACAACTTTCCTCCTCACTTCTCCCGTCCGGCGGTGGACATGCGACCGAATGGGGCGTCATTCGGACCGTTGGGCACCGCCCCGGTCATTCGGTCGCGAATCCACCGCCCCGGTGGGGAGGTGCGGATCCGGGCGGCGATGGCAAGGTGGGAGACATGGCTACCCACGCATCTCCCGCGCCCGACAGCCACGCCACCGGGGTGGACGACACCCGTCTGCTGGGTCTGAAACGGTGGAACTGGGCGCTGACCGTGCTGCACGCCGTCCAGGCGGTCGCGGTGCTGGTCCTCGCATCGGACTTCGCGATCACCTTGTCGACCTCGTTCCCCGAGGGGCCTCCCGGCACGCGCATCCCCGCGCCGACGGACCTCGTGGACGTGCGCATCAGCGTCGCGATCGCGGTGTTCCTCGCCCTGGCGGCGCTCGACCACGGCCTGACCTCCACCGTGATGCGCGGCCGTTATGAGGCGGGGCTCCGGGCGGGCATCAACCGGTTCCGGTGGGTGGAGTACTCCGTCAGCGCGACGATCATGATCCTGCTCATCGCGCTGTACGCCGGCATCACCCAGATGAACGCGGTCATCGCGATCGCCGGCGCCAACGTGGCCATGATCCTGTTCGGGTGGCTGCAGGAACAGATGAACCCGCCCGGTCGGAGCGTCACGACCATGCTGCCGTTCTGGTTCGGCTGTGTCGCCGGCGCCGTGCCGTGGATCGTCATCACCTACAACATCGTCGGCGCCGACACGGTGCCCGGTTTCGTGTACGGGATCTTCGTGTCGCTGTTCGTGTTCTTCATGTCGTTCGCCGTCAACCAGTACCTGCAGTACCGCGAGATCGGGCCGTGGCGCAGCTACGCGTTCGGCGAGAAGGCGTACCTGGTGCTGAGCCTGGGCGCCAAGTCGGCGTTGGCCTGGCAGATCTTCGTCGGTTCGATCGCCGGCTGACGTCAGGCCAGACGCAGGTAGACGATCGTGTTGTCGGGGTAGCCGGCGCCGGGGGTCGGCGTTCCTCCGCAGGTGATCAGCCGCAGCAGCGGCTCCGGGGTGTCGCCCCAGATCCGGTCGTACGGCAGCTGCTCCTTGCGGACCTGCTCGACCGACTCCACCACGAACGTGGACACGCCGTCGGTGCGGTGGACGGTCACCGGGTCGCCGGGTGCCAGCTCGTGCAGCCGGAAGAACACGTCGGGTCCGTCGGGCCCGTGCACGTGCGCCAGCACCACGGCCGGTCCGGGAGCACCCGGGCGCGGGCCCAGGCCGTACCAGCCCGCCGCGCCGAAGTCCGGCGTCTGCATGGCGCCGTCGGCCTTGAGCCCGACGCCGGAGAGCGACTCGTCGACGCCGATGGCCGGGATGCGCAGGCGGGTCGGCTCGCCCACCTCGCCCGGCACCGGCGGCAGCGACGGTGCCGCGAACGTCGGCATCGGCCGCTCGGGTGCCGCGGGGGCGGGGGAGGTGGCGCAACCGGCCGGGACGGCCAGCGCGACCGCCAGGGCCAGTGACGTCGCGGCGCGCGCGAGGGTGTGGTGCATCGGGACCTCCGGGTGGGGTGCTGTCACCAGTAGGAGGATCCGGACCCGCGTGACCTGACAACTATTGCGGGATCACCCGGGGCAGGGATTCACGTTCGAGGTGGTCGCCGGCCCCGTCGCGACATTGCCGCGGGTGTCGGTGGCGGTGACCTGCATCGTGACCGGGCCGCCGCTCGCGAACGGGCCCATGGTGGTGGAGTACGAGCCGCCGGACGCCGACATGGCCGAGCTCCCCGATCCGCCGGGTCCGCTCCAGCTGAGCACGACCGACGTCAGACCGGACTCGTCGGACACCCCGACCGACACCGGGACGTCTGCGCAGGACGCATTGGGGTCCGTGATGCCCGGCGCGCCGACCGTGGGCGGGCGCTCGACCCCGACCCGCACCGTCACCGTGGCGCTGCCTCCGTCCCACGTCACCGTCAGGGTGCCGCTCGTCGGGCCCTCGGCGAGGCCGCCCCGACCGGCGCGGACCTCGACGTCCGCTCGGCGGCCGGGGTCCAGGGTGCCGGCAGGCGGCGACACCGTGAGCCACGCCGCCCCCGAGGTGATCCGGTACGACACCGCCTCGCCCCCGGTGTTGGTGAGCCGCAGTGGAGCCGACCCCGCCGTCGCCCCGAGGTCGATCGTGCGGGTCGACAGCGTCAGGGTGCCCGCCGTGACGACCACCTCTGCCGGGGGTTCCGTGGTCGCCGGGTCGGTGGGGGACGGGGTCGCCTCGGCCGGCTCGGTGGTGGCGGTCGCGGGGGAGGGTGCGGGCACGTCGTCGTCGGCTCCGCCGGGCCACAGCAGCACCGTCGCCACGACGGCCACCACCGCGAGGACGGCCGCAGCGACCCGGAACGCGGTGCTCCGCAGCAGACCTGTGGCCGGGGCGCCGGCCGCACCGCCGCTGCCGGGCGCGCCCATGGCGACCAGGGTGGTCTCCGCCATGACGCGGTCCCGCAGACCCAGCGGCACGGTGAACACCGGCACCGCCGCCAGCAGCGCCCACGGACTGACGATGACCTTGCGCCGTTCGGAGCAGACGTCGCACCCGTCGACGTGCCGGGCGACGCGCTTGCGGATCAGCGGCGAGAAGCTGCCGTCCCAATCGGCCAGCAGGTCGTCGAGCTCGTCGCAGTCGTCCCGCCCGAGCCGCGCGATGAGCAACGCACCGAGCGACCGGTCGACCTGGGTGCGCAGGCGGCTGAGCATCACGTACGCGTTGGCGGCGGTCACCCCCATCGCCTCACCGAGCTCCGCGCCCTCCAGCCCCTGCCGCAGGTGCAGGTCGAGCAGGGCCCGGTCACGGTCGGCCAACCCGGCCGCGGCGTCCCACACCAGCTCACGCAGGGCGGTCGCCTGCGCCTCGTCCTCGGGCGTCCTCGCGTCGTCAGCCATGGCGACCAGCTGGTCCTCGCCGTCGTACACGACCCGCTTGCGTGCCTTCAACCGCCGCAGGCACTCGCTGCGCACCACGGCGTACAGCCACGGCCGCAGCCGGTCCGGGTCGCGCAGCTGGGTGAGCCGTTCGGCCAGGATGACGAAGGAGTCCGCGACGGAGTCCTCGGCCTCCTCGCGGCTGCGCATCATCGCGTACGCGAAGTCGTAGAGCTTGCCGCCGTAGCGGTCGTACACCGCGGCGAAGGCCTCGCGGTCCCCCGCGAGCACGCCGGCGACCAGCTCGGCGTCCGTCGGGGCGTTCATGCCGGGATCCTAGGGGAGAACCGGGGTGCTGAGGCGTCACGACGGTCATCGGTCATCCCTCTCCTCCTGCGGCTCGGTCAGGGGTAGGAGGCGCGGGCGGCCGATTCCTTGCAGTTTTCGCCCGGACGTCGGTGGTCTACGGTGGGGTCGACCCCAGGAGGATGCATGACTGCCGACGACAAGGCCGACATGAAGGCCAAGTTCCGCGAGGCGTTGGAGAAGAAGAACGCCAAGCACCACGCCTCCGCCGCGGGCGCCGAGCACGACGGCAGCGAGAAGTCGCACGGCGCCAACGGCCCCACCGGAGCACGGGAGTTCCGCCGCAAGAGCGGCTGAGTCGGACCTGTAATCTCCACGGGTGGCCACCATCGATTTCGCAGACCAGGTCAAGGCGCTCGACCAGACCCTGACGTCGGTCGAGAAGGTCCTCGACCTGGACGCCATGCGCAAGGAGATCGCCGAGCTGCAGGAGCAGGTCGGCGCCCCGGACCTGTGGGACGACCAGGCCAACGCCCAGCGCGTCACCGGCCGGCTGTCGGTGCTGCAGGCGGAGGTCGACAAGGTCACGGGTCTGCGTCAGCGGCTCGACGACCTGGAGCTGCTGCACGAGATGGCGCTGGAGGAGGGCGACGACGCCTCCGTGGCCGATGCCGCCGCCGAGCTGGTGCGCGTGCACAAGTCGATCGAGGCGCTGGAGGTCCGCACGCTGCTGTCGGGCGAGTACGACATGCGCGACGCGCTGGTGTCGATCCGGTCCGGCGCCGGTGGCGTCGACGCGGCCGACTTCGCGCTGATGCTGCAGCGCATGTACATCCGCTGGGCCGAGCGGCACGGGTACACCGTCGAGATCTACGACGTGTCGTACGCCGAGGAGGCGGGCCTGAAGTCCACGACGTTCGCGGTCAAGGCCCCGTACGCCTACGGCACCCTGTCGGTCGAGTCCGGCACCCACCGGCTCGTGCGCATCTCGCCGTTCGACAACCAGGGTCGCCGCCAGACGTCGTTCGCGGCGATCGAGGTCGTGCCGGTGCTGGAGCAGACCGACGAGATCGACGTGCCCGACGAGGAGATCCGGGTCGACGTCTACCGCTCCAGCGGTCCGGGCGGTCAGAGCGTCAACACGACCGACTCGGCCGTGCGTCTGACCCACATCCCCACCGGCACGGTGGTCAGCTGCCAGAACGAGAAGAGCCAGCTGCAGAACAAGGCCAGCGCCATGGTGATCCTCAAGGCCAAGCTGCTCGCCCTGAAGAAGGCCGAGGAGCGCGCGCACCTCGACGAGCTGCGCGGCGACGTGCAGGCGTCGTGGGGCGACCAGATGCGCAACTACGTGCTCAACCCGTACCAGATGGTCAAGGACCTGCGGACCGAGCACGAGAGCGGCAACACCCAGGGCGTGCTCGACGGCGAGATCGACGACTTCATCGAGGCCGGCATCCGCTGGCGTCGCGAGCAGGGCGTCGAGAACGTCTGACCCGATGAGTGAGCCGCACCCCGCCGACCGCCACGACCTGATCCGCGTGCAGGGCGCGCGCGAGAACAATCTCAAGGACGTCAGTGTCGTCCTTCCCAAACGCCGCCTCACCGTGTTCACCGGTGTCTCCGGCTCCGGCAAGAGCTCGTTGGTGTTCGCGACGATCGCCGCCGAGTCGCAGCGCATGATCAACGAGACCTACAGCGCCTTCCTGCAGGGCTTCATGCCCTCGATGGCGCGGCCCGACGTCGACCTGCTCGACGGGCTCACCACGGCGATCATCGTCGACCAGGAGCGGATGGGGTCGGATCCGCGCTCCACGGTCGGCACCGCCACCGACGTCAACGCGATGCTGCGCCGGCTCTACAGCCGACTCGGGGAACCGCACATCGGCGGACCGCAGGCGTTCAGCTTCAACGTCGCCTCGGTCAGCGGCGCCGGCGCGGTGACCACGTCCAAGGGCGGTCGTGAGGTCAAGGAACGCGCCGAGTTCACCGTCACCGGTGGCATGTGCCTGCGGTGCGAGGGGCGCGGTGCGGTCCACGACTTCGACCTGTCGGCCCTGTACGACGACACCAGGTCGATCAACGAGGGCGCGCTGACCATCCCGGGCTGGAGCATGGACGGCTGGCAGGGGCGGATCCTGCGCGGGGTCGGACTGTTCGACTGCGACAAGCCGATCAAGGACTTCACCGCCAAGGAGCTCGACGGTCTGCTGCACGCCGAGGCCACCAAGATCAAGGTCGAGGGCATCAACCTGACCTATCTGGGCATCATCCCGCAGATCCGGAAGTCCTTCCTGTCCAAGGACGTCGAGGCGATGCAACCGCACATCCGCGCCTTCGTCGAGCGGGCGGTCACGTTCACCACGTGTCCGGACTGCGACGGCACCCGGCTCAGTGCCGAGGCCCGGTCCTCGAAGATCGCCGGCATGAGCATCGCCGACCTGTGCTCCCTGCAGATCACCGACCTCGCGGCCTGGATCGCCGAGCTCGACGAGCCGTCGGTCGCTCCGCTGCTCACCGCGTTGGCCCGGACGATCGACTCGTTCGTCGAGATCGGCCTGGGCTACCTGTCGCTCGACCGGCCGTCGGGCACGCTGTCCGGTGGCGAGGCGCAACGCACCAAGATGATCCGGCACCTCGGCTCGGCGCTCACCGACATCACCTACGTCTTCGACGAGCCCACGATCGGCCTGCACCCGCACGACATCGCCCGCATGAACGCCCTGCTGCTGCAGCTGCGCGACAAGGGCAACACCGTCCTGGTCGTCGAGCACAAGCCCGAGGCCATCGCGATCGCCGACCACGTGGTCGATCTCGGGCCGCGTGCCGGCACGGCCGGCGGCGAGATCGTGTTCGAGGGCACGGTCGAGGAGCTGCGGGCCAGCGACACCCTCACGGGGCGCCACCTCGACGACCGGGTGTCCGTCAAGGAGTCGGTCCGCGCTCCGACCGGTGCCCTGCAGATCCGGGGCGCGTCGTCGCACAACCTGCGCGACGTCGACGTCGACATCCCCCTCGGGGTGCTCACGGTCGTCACCGGGGTGGCCGGATCCGGCAAGAGCTCACTGATCCACGGGTCGCTGGTCGGCCGCGACGGGGTCGTGGCGATCGACCAGGGCGCGATCAAGGGGTCGCGTCGCAGCAACCCCGGCACCTACACCGGCCTGCTCGAGCCCGTCCGCAAGGCCTTCGCGAAGGCCGGAGGCGTCAAGCCCGCGCTGTTCAGCGCGAACTCCGAGGGCGCGTGCGACACCTGCAAGGGGGCCGGTGTCATCTACTCCGACCTGGGCATCATGGCCGGCGTCCCGACCACCTGTGAGGACTGCGAGGGCAGACGGTTCCGACCCGCCGTGCTCGAGCACACCCTGGGGGGCAGGAACATCAGCGAGGTCCTGTCGATGCCGCTCGCCGACGCCGCGGAGTTCTTCGGCCCCGGGGAGGCCAGCGTCCCGGCGGCCCACCGAATCCTGCTGCGCCTGGTCGACGTCGGTCTCGGCTACGTGGGACTGGGCCAACCACTCACGACCCTCTCCGGCGGCGAACGGCAACGACTCAAGCTCGCGACCCACCTGGGGACGGAGGGCGGTGTCTACATCCTCGACGAACCCACCACCGGTCTGCACCTGGCCGATGTCGCGCACCTGCTGGGTCTGCTCGACCGGCTGGTCGAGTCCGGCACGTCGGTCGTCGTCATCGAGCACCACCAGGCCGTCATGGCCCACGCCGACTGGATCATCGATCTCGGCCCGGGGGCCGGCCACGACGGTGGACGCGTCGTGTTCGAGGGCACCCCCGCCGACCTGGTCGCGGCCCGGTCGACCATCACCGGCGAGCACCTTGCCGATTACGTGGGGGCCGATTACGTGGGCCGCTGATCCTCGGCGTCGGCGCCCCGCTGACGCATCCGGGCCAGGCCCGGCACCTTGGCGAGCATCTCGCCCAGTCCCTGCACGGTGTCCAGCAGGTCGTGGATGTCCGGTCCGACGGTGCCCAGGTTCTCCAGGATCGGAACGATGTCGGTCTCCAGCCTGGCCACGAGCATCGGCAGGTGGTCGATCAGGTCCACCAGCGCCGTGACCTCGTCGGGGTGGGTCGTCTCGGCCAGCCGGTCGAGGGTGGGCTGCAACCGCTGCAGGGACGGTGCGAACGAGTCCAGCAGCTCCTCGGCCCGTCGTAGCGTCGGCTCGGCACTGCCCACGGTGCCCGCGGTCCGGACGATCACGGCGTCCGCCGCCTGCCGGGTCTGCTCGATCCGGTCGACGAGCTCGTCGACCCGGCGCAGCAGCTGCTCGGTGGCGGTGAGCAGGTGCAGCGCGCGGGGGACCACCGACGCCACCTCCGCTGCGAGGGGGGCCATCCGGCGGGGATCGGGCAGGTGCAGGTGCATCGCCCCACGGTAGTCCCGGCGGGCGAGCCTGCAGGGTCTCGTGGGGTCACCTGCCTAGACTCGGGCGGGTGATCCGCTTCGACCACGTCTCCAAGACGTACACCGGCCAGAAGCGTCCTGCCCTCGACGCGCTCGACCTCGAGATCGCCAAGGGGGAGTTCGTCTTCCTCGTCGGTGCCTCCGGCTCCGGCAAGTCGACCTTCCTGCGCATGATCCTGCGCGAGGAGCGGCCGTCCACCGGCCGCGTCTTCGTCGCCGGCAAGGAGATCAACAAGCTCTCGAACTGGAAGGTGCCCAAGCTGCGCCGCCAGGTCGGCACGGTGTTCCAGGACTTCCGGCTGCTGCCCAACCGCACGGTCAACGAGAACGTGGCGTTCGCGCTGCAGGTCATCGGCAAGCCGCGCGCCGAGATCGACAAGCTCGTGCCCGAGACCCTCGAGCTGGTGGGGCTGGAGGGCAAGGGCGACCGGCTCCCCGGCGAGCTCTCCGGCGGTGAGCAGCAGCGCGTGGCCGTCGCCCGCGCGTTCGTCAACCGGCCCATGATCCTCATCGCCGACGAGCCCACCGGCAACCTCGACCCGGCCACGAGCATCGGCATCATGAAGCTGCTCGACCGCATCAACCGCACCGACACCACCGTCGTGATGGCCACCCACGACTCCTCGATCGTCGACCAGATGCGCAAGCGGGTCATCGAGCTCGACGACGGTCGCGTCGTGCGCGACGAGGCGCAGGGCATCTACGGCTACCAGAACTGAGGTGCCATGAACTCCACTCTGAAGGAACTCGGCGCGAGCCTGTCGCGCAACAAGTCGATGACCATCTCGTTGGTCGTCACGATGAGCGTGTCCCTGGTGCTCGCGGCCCTCGGGCTGCTGATCCAGGCGCAGGCCGACCGCACGGAGCAGTTCTTCGGCGACCGGCTGCAGCTGCAGGTCAACCTGTGCACCCAGAACTCGCCGGCCGCCACCTGCCTGGGCGGGGCCGCGACCGACGCCCAGCGCGAGGCCGTCCAGGCCGCGCTCGACGACAACCCCGAGGTGCGGTCCTTCGAGATCCGGACCCCGGCCGAGAACTTCGAGAAGGCCCGTGAGGTCTTCGGCCAGTCCGAGACCGGCCAGCGCCAGCTCGAGACGCTCGGTCCTGACTCGTTCCCCGAGTCCTACTTCGTCACCCTGGTCGACCCGCAGGAGTTCGACGGGGTGGTCAGCCAGGTCTCCGGCCTCGACGGCGTCGGCAGCGTCAACTCCCTGCGGGAGCTGCTCGGACCGCTGTTCGAGATCCTCGACAAGATGCGGTACGCCGCGCTGGGTGCGTCGTTGCTGCTGATCCTCGCCGCCGTGCTGCAGGTGTCGAACACGATCCGGATGACCGCGCACGCACGCCGTCGCGAGATCAGCATCATGCGGTACGTCGGGGCGTCGAGCTGGCACATCCAGCTGCCGTTCGTGCTCGAGTCGCTGCTGGCGGCGCTCATCTCCGCGGCCCTGGCCTCGGCCGGTCTCGTGGCCTTCATGGTGTTCGTCGTGTACGGCTACCTGCGCTCGACGCTCGGGCAGATCACCACCTGGGTCGGCTGGTCGGAGGCGATCACGGTGATGGCGTACACGACGGGTCTGGCCCTCCTCCTGGCGCTCGTGCCGACCCTGGTGATGACCCGCAAGTACCTCGACGTCTGAGGTCGATCGGGCGCGAGGGGTGGTCTGGACCCTCAAGGTGAACTAGAGTCTCCTGAGTCACACCTGTCACAGGCGTCCCACGCCTGGGCGACAAGTCCACAGTCCATCGACGCTCCCGCCCCCGGGCGGATCTTCCCCGAAGTCGAGACCCATGACCTCTTCCCTGCGCAACACGATCACCGCTGCGGTGCTGACCCTCGCCCTGGTGGCCGCCGCCAACCCGGTGTCGGCCAGCTCGCGGGACGACCTCGAGCAGCGTCGCAACGGTCTGAACGGACAGCTCGGTGAGGCCCAGCGCTCGTTCGACGAGTCGTCGAAGGCGTTCGCCGACGCGACCGCCGTGCTGCAGGCCTCGCAGGCCCAGCTCGCCGCCGCCCAGACCCGGCTCGGCGAGGTCCGTGGACAGCTGGCCGCCTCGCGCGCCCGTGACGCCGAGATGCAGGCCGAGCTGGCGCGCAGCGAGGAGGCCCTGCGGGTCGCCGAGGAGGCGCTGAAGGTCGCCGAGTCCGAGCTGGCGACGTCGGCCTCGGAGGTCGAGGCCTTCGCGGTGGAGAACCTGCAGGACGGCGACCCCGGCCTGCGGGCCTTCGGCGACCTGCTGCGCGGCGAGGACCCCTCGGTCTTCTCCGAGAAGATGGCGATCAAGGACTCGATCGGTGACGCTCAGGTCGCGCTGATGCAGCGGCTCGCCGCCACGCGGGTGATCCTCGACCTCAACCGCGAGAAGGTGCAGGAGCTGCGCGACCAGGTGCAGGTGGCTCGCGACGAGGCCGCTGCCAACCTGGCGGCGATGCAGGCGCTCGAGGCCGAGGCCGCCGCGCAGGAGGCCGAGATCAACGGTCTGGTGCAGGTCAACGCCACGAACCAGCAGGACGCCGAGCGCATCCGTGCCGACGATGCCGCCCAGGTGGCGGCGCTGGAGGCCGAGCGGGCCCGCACCGAGGCGGCGATCGCCGCGATCGTGGCCGAGGAGCTGCGCAAGGAGCGCGAGCGTCAGGCCGCGGCCGCCGCTGCGGCCGCCGCCGCAGCCGCCGGCGGCAACCCGGCCCCACCGCCGCCCCCTGCCAACAACAGCGCCCTGTCGCGTCCGGTGTCGGGCTCGGTGACCTCGTCCTACGGCATGCGGACCCACCCCATCACCGGGGTGTACAAGCTGCACGACGGCACCGACTTCCGCGGTGCGTGCGGCACGCCGATCATCGCGGCCGCCGACGGCACCGTCATCCAGCAGTTCTACAACGCGGCCTACGGCAACCGGGTCATCATCAACCACGGCATCATCCGGGGCCAGAGCGTCGTCACGACCTACAACCACCTGTCGCGGTTCGCGGTCAGCGCCGGCAGCCGGGTGTCCCGCGGCCAGGTGATCGGCTACGTCGGCAGCACCGGGTACTCCACCGGCTGCCACCTGCACTTCATGGTGCTGGCCAACGGCAGCACCACCAACCCGATGAACTGGCTGTAGGGGTTCGCCCGCACGACGCCACGGCCGTCGTGTCCGCCCGGATGAGAGACTGGGGCCATGTCCAAGGAGACCGGTCGGCAGCTCGTCGCGCAGAACCGCAAGGCGCGCCACGACTACCACATCGAGGACACCTTCGAGGCCGGCCTCGTGCTCACCGGCACGGAGGTCAAGAGCCTGCGTGCGGGTCGGGCGTCGCTGGTCGACGGCTTCGGCGAGATCGACCGCGGTGAGGCCTGGCTGCTGCAGGTGCACATCCCGCACTACAGCCAGGGCACGTGGACGAACCACGAGACCCGCCGGCGTCGCAAGCTGCTGCTGAACCGGGTCGAGATCGACAAGATCGAGCGCCGCACGTCCGAGAAGGGGCTGACGATCATCCCGCTCAGCCTGTACTTCAAGGACGGGCGGGCCAAGGTCGAGATCGCGCTGGCCCGGGGCAAGAAGGAGTACGACAAGCGGCACGCGATCGCCGAGCGCACCGCTCGCAACGAGGCGACCCGTGAGCTGGGTCGTCGCATGAAGGGTCTGTAGTGCTCGACGAGGACCTCCCGGCCCTGGCGGAGCGGCTGGGGATCCCGGGGCTGTTCGACGTGCACGTGCACTTCATGCATCCCCGGGTGCTGGCCAAGGTCTGGGCCTACTTCGACTCGGCCGGGCCGCTGCTGGGACGGCCGTGGCCGATCACCTACCGGTGGTCCGACGACGAGCGGGTCGCCCATCTGCGGGCGATGGGCGTGCGCCGCTACTCGGCGTTGTCCTACGCGCACAAGCCCGGGGTGGCCGGGTTCATGAACGAGTGGAGCAACGAGTTCGCCGCCGCCCATCCCGAGAGCCTGTGGTCGGCGACGTTCTACCCCGAGCCGGGGGTCGACGCCTACGTCGACGCGGCGATCTCCGACGGCGTCGAGGTGTTCAAGGCGCACGTGCAGGTGGGGGACTTCCCCGCCAACCACCCGTTGCTCGAGCCGGTCTGGGCGAGCCTCGCCGCGTCCGGGACGCCGATCGTGCTGCACGCGGGGTCGGGGCCGGCCCCCGGGACGTACACCGGCGTGGAGGGCGTCGCCGACGTGCTGACCCGGCACCCGGACCTGCCGGTCGTCGTCGCGCACATGGGGATGCCGGAGATCCCGGAGTTCCTCGATCTCGCCGAGCGGTACGAGCAGGTGCGGCTGGACACCACGATGGTGTTCGTCGACTTCTTCGGCGAGCCGTTCGACCCGGTCCTCCTGCCGCGGGTCGAGGCGCTGCGCGACAAGATCCTGTTCGGGACCGACTTCCCGAACATCCCGTACGCCTACGCGCACCAGGTGGAGTCCCTCGTCCGGCTCGAGCTGGGCGACGAGTGGTTGCGGCGGGTCCTGTGGCACAACGCGGCCGAGCTCTTCGGCGAGCACCGCGGTACCTGATCACCTAGCGTCGAGGCCATGGCGAGGGTGATCTTCGGCGACCAGCTGGGCCCGCACTTCGACGACGGCGGTGACCTCCTGCTGGTCGACGCCACCGCGTCGTGGCGCGACCGTCCGATCCACCGGCAGAAGGCGCACCTGCTGCTGACGGCGCTGCGTCGTCGCGCCGCCGAGCTGGGCGAACGGGCCGCCATCGTCACGGCGGCCGACCTGCCGCGCCTGCTGACCGACCGCGACGACATCGAGGTCGTCGCGCCGACCTCGTGGGCCGAGCGTGACCTGGTGGGGGAGCACGGAGCCACGGTGCTGCCCAGTCGGGGCTTCGTCACCGACGAGGCAACGTTCGCCGCCTGGGCCGACGGCCGCGACGCCTCCCGGCTGGTGATGGAGCACTTCTACCGCGACGTCCGGACCCGGGAGCGGATCCTCATGAACGGCCCCGACGACCCCGAGGGTGGCCGGTGGAACTACGACCACGACAACCGCGAGCCGCCACCTCGGGGCCAGGCCACCCTGGGCCTGCCGGCGTCGTGGGCCCCGACCGAGGACGACGTCGACGAGGCGGTGCGCCGCGACCTCGACGCGATGGAGGCCGAGGGGGTGCAGTTCCTGGGTCGCGACGGTCCCCGGTGGTTCGCCGCCACCCGGGACGAGGCCCTGGCTGCGCTCGACGACTTCGTCCGGCACCGCCTCCCGGCCTTCGGCCCGCACGAGGACGCGATGCTGGCCGCTGATCCGGTCATGGCGCACTCCCGCCTGAGCGTGCCGCTGAACCTGGGTCTCCTCGATCCGCGGGAGGTGGTGGCCGCCGCGCTCGCCGCCTTCGACGCCGGCGACGCCCCGCTGGCCGGCGTCGAGGGTTTCGTGCGGCAGGTCGTCGGCTGGCGGGACTGGGTCTGGCACCTGTACTGGTACCTGGGTCGCGACTACGCCACCTCGCACGACCACCTCGGTGCGGGCGAGCCGTTGCCCTCGGCCTGGTGGGCGCTGGACGGTGACGGGGTGGAGTCGGCGTGCCTCTCCCACGTGCTGCGCCGGGTGGGCGACACCGGCTGGGCCCACCACATCGAACGGCTCATGGTCCTGGGCAACTTCTCGCTGCAGCGCGGGCACGACCCGGTCGAGCTGAACCGGTGGTTCACCGACGCCTTCGTCGACGGAACCCCCTGGGTCATGCCGGCCAACGTGATCGGCATGAGCCAGCACGCCGACGGTGGCCTCGTGGCCACCAAGCCCTACGCCGCAGGTGGCGCCTACGTGAACCGGATGAGCGACCACTGCGGCGGTTGCACGTTCGATCCCAGGAAGCGGCTCGGTGACGACGCCTGCCCGTACACCGCGGGCTACTGGGCGTTCCTGCACCGGGTCGAGCCATTCATCCGCGGCAACCACCGGATGGCGCAGCCGCTGGCCGGGATGCGGCGGCTCGCCGACATCGACGCGGTGGTGGAGGCCGAGGTGCAGCGCGAGCGCTGGTGACAGGTCGACCCGGAGCGGGGCGGCGGGCGGCGCGTCGGCGATGATGGGGGCGGCATCCACCCTTCGCCTGAGGAGACGCATGAGCAAGACCAACGCCGGGAACTTCTTCGAGGACTTCACGGTCGGGCAGGTCATCGAGCACGCCACCCCGCGGACCGTGACCGAGGGGGACCGGGCGCTGTACGGAGCGCTGTACCCGTCACGCTTCGCGCTCTCGTCGTCGGCGGAGTTCGCTGCCGCGGTGGGGCTGTCGCCGGCGCCGGTCGACGAGCTGATCGCCTTCCACATCGCGTTCGGCAAGACCGTGCCCGACATCTCGCTCAACGCGGTCGCCAACCTCGGTTACGCCGAGTGCCGGTTCCACCGCCCGGTCACCACCGGTGACACGATCCGCACCCGCTCGGAGGTCATCGGGCTCAAGCAGAACTCCAACGGCCGCACGGGCGTGGTGCACGTGCGTTCGACCGCGACCAACCAGCGGGACGATGTCGTCATCGACTGGGTCCGATGGGTCATGGTCAACAAGCGCGATGCCGGGTCGCCGGCGCCCGAGACGGTGGTTCCCGAGCTCAGTGCCGTGGTCGCTCCCGAGGACCTGGTGATCCCCGAGGGTCTGGACTTCAGCGCCTACGACCACGTGGCCGCGGGCGAGCCGCACCGGGCCGGTGACTACACCGTGGGCGAGAAGATCGACCACGTCGACGGCGTCACCCTGACCGACGCCGAGCACATGCTGGCGACCCGGCTGTGGCAGAACACCGCGAAGGTGCACTTCAACACCGAGGCCCGGCCGGACGGCAACCGGCTGGTCTACGGGGGGCACATCATCTCGCTGGCGCGCGCGTTGTCGTTCAACGGGCTGGCCAACGCCCAGCTGGTCGCGGCGATCAACGGTGGGTCGCACGCGGCCCCCGCGTTCGCCGGTGACACGGTGTACGCGTGGTCGGAGGTGCTCGACGTCGCGGACACCGCGGCGCCCGGGGTCGGAGCTCTGCGGCTGCGCCTGGTCGCCACGAAGGGTCGCGACGAGGCGATGGTGCTGCGCGGCGACGACGGCAAGTATGCGGCCGGGGTGCTGCTCGACCTGGACGTCTGGGTCCTCGTCCCGCGCTGATGGCCCCGCTGAGGTCCCAGCTGTGGATGGTCCGCCACGGTGAGACGGAGTGGAGCCGTGACGGCCGGCACACCTCCACCACGGATCTGCCGTTGACGACCGAGGGAGAGCGTCAGGCCGCCGCGGTGGTGCCGTTGCTCGCCGGCGTGGAGTTCGCGCAGGTGCTCACCAGCCCCCGCGGCCGGGCCCGACGCACCGCCGAGATCGCCGGGTACGGCGGCGCGACGGTCGACGACGACCTGTCGGAGTGGCGCTACGGCGCCTACGAGGGCATCACGACCGCGGTGATCCGCGAGACCGATCCGACCTGGACGGTGTGGGAGGGGCCCAC
This sequence comes from Aeromicrobium marinum DSM 15272, assembly GCF_000160775.2. Lineage (NCBI taxonomy): Bacteria > Bacillati > Actinomycetota > Actinomycetes > Propionibacteriales > Nocardioidaceae > Aeromicrobium > Aeromicrobium marinum. Next base: position 496,300 of record NZ_CM001024.1, read on the forward strand.
CCCCGGTGGCGAGTCGCCGGCCGAGGTCGAGGCCCGGCTGGACCGTGTGGTGCGACGGGTGCGGGCCGCGGACGGACCGACCCTGGTGTTCGCGCACGGCCATTCGTTGCGGGTCCTGGCGGCCCGATGGCTGGGCCTGCCGGCTGCTCACGGTCGTCACCTGTTCCTCGACACGGCCACGGTCAGCACCCTCGGAGACGACCGGGGCACCCCGGTCGTCGCCACCTGGAACGTGGCCGTCGGTCGGTAGCCTGACGTCGTGACCATCGACCTGCACACGCACTCCAACCGCTCGGACGGCACCGACTCGCCGACCGAGCTGGTCGAGCACGCAGCGGCCGCGGGGCTGTCGGTCGTGGCGCTGACCGACCACGACTCCACCGCCGGGTGGGACGAGGCGCAGGCCGCCGCGGATCGTGCGGGCATCCGCCTGGTGCCGGGCATCGAGGTGTCGTGCCGGCTCGAGCACCAGAGCATCCACCTGCTGGGCTACGCCTTCGACCCGCACGACGAGGCGTTGCTGGCCGAGCTGGACCGCGTGCTCGCTGGACGCGACGGCCGCCTGCCCGGCATCATCGGCCGGTTGAACGATCTGGGCATCGAGATCACGCAGGCGGACGTGGCCGCGGTGTCGGGCCACGCCATGGCATCGGGCCGCCCGCACGTGGCCGACGCGCTGGTCGAGCGAGGCGTGGTCGCCGACCGCAGTGAGGCGTTCGAGAGGTTCCTCAAGCCCGGGCGTCCGGCGTACGTCGACCGGTACGCCGCGCCGCTGGCGACCGCGATCGAGCTGATCGTCGCCGCCGGCGGAACGACCGTCCTGGCCCACCCGTGGTCGCGCGGCAGCGACCGGGTGCTGACCGCCGACGCCATCGCGGGGTTGGTGCCGCACGGCCTGGCCGGCATCGAGGTCGATCACAACGACCATGACCCCGCCGCGCGCGAGGCGCTGCGGACGATCGCCACCGACCTCGACCTCGTCGTCACCGGGTCGAGCGACTACCACGGCACCGGCAAGTCCGCGGCGTTCCACCTGGGGTGCAACACGACCGCCCCGGAGCAGCTCGAGCGACTCCTGGGCTGACGGGCTCTGGCCGGCACTTCGCGGGGTCACGCGACTCGCTGGTCGGTGTACCGGGTGTGTCTGCGTGGCCTGCGTCGTGGGTCGACGGCCGGTGGAGGGATGTACTCGGGAATCCCGTCGGTGAATCTGATCTGCCAGCCGTCGGCGTGCAGGATGCGGTGGTGGGCGGGGCAGATCAGGACCCCGTCCCGCAGGTTGGTGTCGCCGCCGTGGGCCCATTGCTCGTTCGCGTGGTGCGCCACGCACTCCGTCGCCGCTACGCGCCCATTGCGACGGCTCCATTCCCGGTGGCCTGTCACAGCCGGGGAAGCTGCAGCCCTTGTCGCGGTGCTCCAACGCTCTGCGCTGGTGGGTGGTGAAGAGTCGCTTGTCGCGTCCCTGGTCCAGCGGGAGAGACGTGCCGTCGAAGACGGTGGGAAGCAAGCGGTGCTCGCACGCCATCCGCCGGGCTTCGCCGGCGCTGATGCGAGTGCCGGTGGACAACGTGGCGGCGCGGAGCTTGCCCAACAACGTGTCGTGGTCGAGATTGATCGTCAGGATCGGTCCGACCGCGTTCTTGGTCGGGAGCTTGGTGGTGTCGAGGGATTCGATGAGGGTGCAGAACGCCCGCCCACGGATCTGCCCGATGGACGGCCGCTCGTCCAACGTCGCCTCGGCCGGATCTTGATGCTGCGGGGCCGCGAGTGCTTCGACGGCGGTGCGGAGCATGTCGGCCTGGGCCTCGGGGATGGTGAATCCGCACTTGACGACACCGTCGACGGCGCCGGACATCCAGAACTCGGTCTTGGCCCACGCCCGCTTCTCGCGGGCGGCGAGGATCTGGTCCTCGGTCGCGTCCACGACGTCGGGTTCGGCCCAGGTGTCACTGATCCGGTCAATCCTGCGCTCCAACGTCTTCAGATCCATCCGGGGCGCCTCGTCGAGCAGCTTGGCCTCCGCGGCAGCCCGATGCTGTTCGGGGATCTTCGGCAGGGCGCCGGCGATCAGAGCGGCCTGCTTCTCGCTGATCCGCCCCGCCGCGAGTGCGTCCTGTGTCGACCGGGCCTTCCCCACGACCTCGGCACGCTTGACCGATGCGTCCGCGGTACGGCGGTCGCCACCGAACTGGTTCGCGATCAACGCGCCCGTCGACGTGGACCCGGCCGCCCTCGCGGCACGGGAGGTCTGCATCGCCCGGGTGACCGCGAACTCGTGCGCCGTCAGGCGGGCCTTCAACCGCGCAATCGATGCTGCGGCGGAAGTCTGCTCGGCCGGCGCGAGACCCGCCCACGCCTCGGTCGACACGGTGTCCAGCGCCTGGTGCAGCTGCGCAAGCAGCTGGTCGGGAGCAGAACCGGTGTCGAACATGTGTTCCATGGTAGTCGATCCGACCGACGGAGCACAACCCCTGCATCCAACTATTTCACTGCGATTCCAGTGCTTTTGTCCTCGTGCGCGGCTGTCGCTGCCAGTCTGCCACCATCCTCGGACACACCTCAGCGGGAGCGCAGGAACGGCAGCCACGCGTCCACGAGTCCCCGGGGGTTCTCGACCGCGGGGGAGTGGTCGGCGCCGTCGATCACCCGGACCGTCGTCCCCAGGCGTGACGCCATCGCGTCCTGCACCGGGTGTGGCCAGGCGTCGTCGCCCGCACCCCGTCCCACCCAGACCGGCACGCCGGTCGCGGCGACCTCGGCCGTGCAGTCCGGCGCGTCGACGAGGTGCTGGGTGAAGGCCCGCAGTCCGTCGGCGGAGTTGGAGGTGAACCGTCGGCGCAGGAACTCCGCGATCTCCGGCGGACGGTCCACGCCCGCGATCTGCTCGCGCAGCGTGTGGATCGTGTCGAGCGGGACCGTCGTCAACGACCGGATCAGGGGCGCGAAGAACCGAGCCGCCTCCTCGCCGAGGGCCCCGGGTCCGCTGCAGAGCAGGCTGACCGACGCCCACGCGCCGGGATGGTCGACCACGGCCCGCTGCGCGACGAGTCCGCCGAAGGAGTGCCCCAGCAGGTGGGGACGGCCCCCGAGGTCACCGGCCACGGCCAGGGCGTCGGCGGCCAGCGCTGCCAGCGTGTAGTCGTCGCCGGGTCCACCGGGGGACTCGAACTGCCCGCGCTGGTCGTAGGCGGTGACACCGAACCCGGCAGCGGACAACAGGGGCAGGACGGGCGTGAAGTCCTCCTTGCTGCCGGTCCAGCCGGGCACGAGGACGATCTGCGCGACCGGGTCGGGCGGGCACGAGCGGTGGGCGGCGAACGCACCGCGGGCGGTGTGGACCGTGACGGCGTCGACGCCGTCCGGCAGCGTCACGCTGGTGGGCGTGCTCATGCGGCCGTCACCGGCTCAGCGACCACGCTTGGCGATCTTCGCCACGAGCCCGGCGGGCAGGTGGCGCGACAACGCCGTCAGGAGCTTGTAGCGCAGCGACGGGACCGAGATCGGTCGGCCGCGCTCGAGGTCCTCCAGCGCCGTCGCGACGACCTTGTCGGCGTTGAGCCACATCCAGCGGGGGACGGTCGAGATGTCGGCGCCCATCCGCTGGTGGAACTCGGTGCGCACGAACCCCGGACACAGTGCCATCACCGAGATGCCGGCATCGGCGTAGTGCAGGTGGGCCCACTGCGAGAGGTTGACGAGCCACGCCTTGTGGGCCGAGTAGGCGCCGCGCGGGGTGAAGGCCGCCACGCTGGCGACGTTGACGACCTGGCCGTGGCCCCGGCCCGACATCGCCTTGATGGCGGCGTCCATGAGGTGCATCGGTGCGCGGACCAGCAGGTCCAGCTGACGGTCCTCGTCGGCGATGTCGGTGGAGCCGAACCACCCGGCCAGGGAGGCGCCCGCGTTGTTGACCAGCAGGTCGACCGGGCGGGTGCTGTCGGTGACCGCGTTGACGACCCGCGCGAGTCCGTCCGGGTCCGTGAGGTCCGCCGTCAGGACCTCGACCTCGACGCCGTTCGTGGCTCGCAGGTCGGCGGCCAGCTGCTCGAGACGGGCGGTGTCGCGCGCCACGACGACGAGGTCGTGACCCCGTTCGGCCAGGGCTCGGGCGAAGGCGTTGCCGATGCCGGCGGTGGCTCCCGTGATCAGTGCGCGTCCTGCCATGGCGCAAGCATGCCAAAGGTCGGTGGCCCCCCGGCATGCGGTCACCGCCGGGGTGACGGGGCGACCGTCGGGCGGGTGGCACAATGGCGCGCGTGACGACAACGATCAGCGTGGTGAACCAGAAGGGTGGCGTCGGCAAGACGACCACCGTGGCCTCCCTCGGCGCGGCGCTGGTCGAGCGTGGCCAGCGGGTCCTGCTGGTCGACCTCGATCCCCAGGGCGGCCTGACCTTCTCGCTGGGCATCGACCCCGAGGACGTCGACGTCACGGTCGGTGACGTGCTGCTCGGCACCAACAAGGCCGACGACGCGATCGTCGTGACCGAGGACGGCATGCACCTGCTGCCGTCGAACATCACGGTCACGCAGGCCGAGGAGGGACTCGTCACGCGCACGGGCCGCGAACAGCGGCTCCGGGTCGCGCTCGACAAGGTCGCGGCCGAGTACGACTGGATCCTCATCGACTGCCCGCCGACCCTCGGCGTGCTCACCGTGGGAGCCCTCTCGGCCTCGCAGCAGGTCCTCATCCCCCTGCAGGCCGAGACGCTGTCGCACCGCGGGGTGGGTCAGCTGCTCGACACGATCCACGACGTCAAGCAGTTCATCAACTCCGGCCTGGAGGTCCTCGGAGTGCTCCCGACGATGTACGACGGCCGCACCCGCCACGCGCAGGCCGTGCTCGAGGCGATCGAGTCCACCTACGGGCTCACCGTCCTGCAGCCGCCGATCCCCAAGTCGATCCGGTTCGCCGAGGCACCGGCCATCGGTCGGACGATCCTGGGCACCAGCAAGACCCACAAGGGCGCCGAGGCGTACCGCGCGGTGGCCGCCGGACTGCTCGACTGAACCCCGTCCCCGACCGCGCGGGCGGGGCTAGCATGGGCCCGTGACCGTGCACCGCAGTCGGGGCCGCCACGCCGCACCACGACGTGCGGCGGTGCTGCATCGCGCCACCGGTCTCGTCGCGGCGGTCGGGCTGCTCGCCGTCGGTGTCGCCGCGGTGACCGTCGAGGCGCCCACGGCTCCGACCCCCGCCCCGGTGACGGCGGCGCCCGGTGCGTCGACCGCGCTGCTCGACGCCATCGACGAGCTCGCGCAGGACACCGTCGGCCTGACCGCCCCGCCCCGCAGGGTCGTCCTGGTCCCCGAGCCTCCCGTGGTGCCCGAGCCTGCCGTGGTGCCGGCTCCGGTGGTCACGGACCCTCTCGTGCTGCCGCCGGACTCCGGAGAGGGACGCCGGGTCGTCTTCTCCGAGGGCCTGCAGCGGGTGTGGCTGGTCGACGAGACCGGCTCGGTCACCCGCACCTACCTCGTGTCGGGCAGCCGGTTCGACAACCTCGACCCCGGGACCTACGCCGTGCAGTCGCGGACGCGACATGCCGTGGCCTACGACTACAGCGGCACGATGGAGTACTTCGTGCGGTTCACGTCGGGTGAGAACGCCCCGATCGGGTTCCACAACATCCCGTCCTACAACGACGGCACTCCGGAGCAGACCGTGGAGCAGCTGGGCACGCCCCTGTCGGCCGGGTGCATCCGTCAGGCCGACGAGGATGCCGTCGCGATGTGGGAGTTCGGGCAGGTCGGCACCACGGTGGTCGTCACCGCCTGACGCCGACCGGCCGGGTCACTCGGTCTTGGCCACCGGTGCGCCGCCGCGGGAGCGGCTGCGACTGCGGTTGCGCCGGCGCGGGGTGCCACCGGAGCCGTCGCCGGACGATCCCTGTGCGGAGTCGTTGCCGGAGCGGGGGCCACGGCCGCCGCCACCACCGGCGGGACGTCCGCCGGAGGAGCCGCGACCGCCACCGCCGGAGGATCCCCGGCCACCGTCGGTCTTGGGCTCCTTGGGCGACGGCGGCTTCAGTCGACCCTTCACGTCACGGGAGATGCCCAGGTCGTGGAACAGGTGGTCCGACGACGAGTACGTCTCCTGCGGCTCGGCGAACGGCAGACCCAGCGCGGTGTTGATCATCTTCCACCGGTGCAGGTCGGCCCAGTCGACGAACGTGACCGCGATGCCTGACGCACCGGCGCGACCGGTGCGCCCGATGCGGTGCACGTAGGTCTTGTCGTCCTCGGGGCAGTTGTAGTTGATGACGTGCGAGATGTTCGCGACGTCGATGCCGCGGGCGGCGACGTCGGTGGCGACCAGCGTGTTGATCTTGCCGTCACGGAACCGCTGCAGCGCCTTCTCGCGGGCGGTCTGGGCCATGTCGCCGTGCAACGGCGAGGCCGGGAAGCCGCGGTCGACCAGCTCGTCGGCGACCCGCTGGGCGGTGCGCTTGGTGCGGGTGAAGATGATGACCCGCGCCACGTCGTCGGCCTGCAGGATGCGGGACACGATCTCGGGCTTGTCCATGTCGTGGGCCTGCCACACGAACTGCGCCGTGGCGGGGACCATCTGGGTGTCCTCGGACGACTCGGCCCGGATGTTCATGGGGTGCCGCATGTGCTTGCGGGCCAGGCCCACGATGGCGCCGGGCATGGTCGCCGAGAACAGCATCGTCTGACGCAGCTCCGGGGTCTTGGCGAGGATGGCCTCGACGTCGGGCAGGAAGCCCAGGTCGAGCATCTCGTCGGCCTCGTCGAGCACCATCGACTTGACGTGGGACAGGTCGAGCGCGCGGCGGTTGGCCAGGTCGAGGATGCGCCCGGGCGTGCCGATCACGATGTCGACGCCGGACTCCAGGGCGTCCAGCTGGCCCTCGTAGGGCACGCCGCCGTAGATCGTCAGGTTGCGGGTGCCGCGCAGCTTCGACGCCATCGCGACGTCGCCGGCGACCTGGATCGCGAGCTCGCGGGTCGGGGCGATGATCAGCGCCTGAGGCTTGCCGGGCGCGGCCAGCTCGCCGTACTCGGGGTCGTGCGGGGCGACGGTGCGCTGGATGACCGGGATCGCGAACGCGAGGGTCTTGCCCGTGCCGGTGCGCGCCTGCCCGATGAGGTCGGTACCCATGAGGGCGACCGACAGGGTCATCTCCTGGATGGGAAAGGGGGTCTCGATGCCGTGGCCCGTCAGGGCATCGGCGATCTCGGGCATGACGCCCAGATCTCTGAACGTGGTCAGGGTCTTCTCGAATTCTTGAGACTTCGTGTGGATTCCCGGGCAGTCTACCGTCCGCCGTCCGCGATCCGGACGCTACGCTGCGGAACCATGAGCAACCCCGCGCTGGAGGACCCCACCTACCGCACCGGCGTCATCGAGCTGCTCGGTCTGCTGGCCGCCGGCGAGATCGGTGCCTGGATGCGACTGGCCGAGGACGCCGCGATGGCTCCCGACCTGCGCACGACCACCGAGATCGGCGCGATGGCCACGTCGGAGTTCGGGCACTTCGCGCAGCTGCGTGACCACCTGGTGGCCCTGGGCGAGGACCCGTACGCCCGGATGGAGCCCTTCCGGTCGACCTTCGACGCCTTCCACGTCAAGACCCGGCCGTCGGACTGGCTCGAGGGTCTGGTCAAGGCGTTCGTGTTCGACGGGCTGGCGGCCGACTTCTACCGCGAGATCGCCGCGTTCCTCGACGCCGAGACGCGCGAGCTGGTGCTCGACACGATGAGCGGCACCGGCTCGTCGGAGTTCGTCGTCGACGCGGTGCGCGGGGCCATCGAGGCCGACCCCCGCGTGGGCGGACGGCTCGCGCTGTGGGGCCGGCGGCTGATGGGCGAGGCGCTCAGCCAGGCCCAGATGGTCGTGGCCGAGCGCGACGACCTCAGCGCCCTGCTGGTCGGCGGGGTCGACTCGCCGGGCATGGACCTCGCGGCGATCGGGCGGATGTTCACCCGCCTCACCGAGGCGCACGCCGAGCGCATGGCCAAGCTCGGCCTCGCGTCCTGACCTGACTGACGGGGGCGTCCTGGCACAGGAAACTGTCACCTGACCCCTGTTGCAACCGGGGTCAGGTGACAGTTTCCCAGGATCTCCTGGGAAACCGCGGGATCGTCAGACGCCGGTGGCGAGGCCGAAGCCGACCGGGCGGCCGGTGTCGGACGTGAAGTACAGGTAGGCGACCTTGTCGGCCGGCACCGCGACGGTGCGGCCCTTGGCATCGCTGATCGAGAACACCGACTCCGCCGACAGGGCGGCGTTCAGGGCCTCGAGGACCTCGTCGGCCGTGCTCTCGGTCTCGACACTCAGCTCGCGGGCGGCGTTCTGCACGCCGATCTTGACCTCCATGGTCAGTCCTTCCGGTGGGGAACGGTGGTTCAGGTGGGGTCGGGCGACGACGGCTTCGGGAAGCCACCGATGCCCCGCCAGGCGAGCCCGGCGATGAGCTGGACCGCGTCCTCGCGGGACACCGACGAGCGGGTGTCGAGCCAGTTGCGGGCGCTGACGTGTCCGAGGCCGACGAGTCCGACCGCGAGCAGGTGCGCGGCGTCCTCGGCCAGCCCGGTGTCCTCGCCGATGACCTCGGCGATCGCGGCGGCGGACTCGGCGGTGACCCGGTCGAGCTGGGCGCGCACGGCCGGGTCGTTGGTGAGGTCGGACTCGAAGACCAGGCGGAACGCGGCACCCTGGCCGGCGACGTAGTCGTACCAGAGCTCGATCGTGGCCCGGACCCGTCGACGGTTGTCGGTCGTGGAGGCGAGCGCCTCGCGCACCCCGGCGACCACGGTGTCGCACGAGGACTCCAGCAGCGCGAGGTACAGGTCGAGCTTGCCGGGGAAGTGCTGGTACAGCACGGGCTTGGACACCCCGGCGCGCTCGGCGATCTCGTCCATGGAGGCCGCGTGGTAGCCCTGCTCGACGAACACCTCGAGGGCGACCTCGAGCAGCTGTGCCTTGCGGGCCGACCGGGGGAGGCGTCCGGAACGGGGTCGCGCGGTCGAGGTGTCGGTCACCCGGCGATCGTACCGGTCGGTCACCAGTCCGCCGCGCGCCGCGGCCACGCGTCGGACGTCCGCTGTTCGGACACTCGTACCGCCCCTCGGGACGACCGCGCCACAATGGAGGAACAGATCGCCGCCGCGATCTGTTGTGCTGGTGCAGCAGCCCGCCCCCCGACGAAGGAGCACCCGTGGTCGCCCCACTCGTGGAACCCGCCGACGAACTGACGATCGACGAGGTCCGTCGCTACAGCCGTCACCTGATCATCCCCGACGTCGGGATGACCGGGCAGAAGCGACTCAAGAACGCTCGCGTGCTGGTCATCGGCGCCGGCGGACTCGGCAGCCCCGCGCTGCTGTACCTGGCGGCGGCCGGCGTCGGCACGCTCGGCATCATCGACGACGACGTGGTCGACGAGTCGAACCTGCAGCGGCAGATCATCCACGGGCAGTCCGACATCGACAAGCCCAAGGCGGAGTCGGCCGCGGCCTCGGTCGCGGAGACCAACCCGTACGTCACGACGATCGTGCACAACGAGCGGCTCGACAACGACAACGTGCTGGAGATCTTCTCCCAGTACGACCTGATCGTCGACGGCACCGACAACTTCGCCACCCGCTACCTGGTCAACGACGCGGCGGTCATCCTGGGCAAGCCGTACGTCTGGGGCTCGATCTACCGGTTCGAGGGCCAGGTCTCGGTGTTCTGGGCGCAGGAGGGACCGCAGTACCGCGACCTCTACCCCGAGCCGCCGCCACCGGGCATGGTCCCCTCGTGCGCCGAGGGCGGCGTGCTGGGCGTCCTGTGCGCCTCGATCGGGTCGATCATGGTCACCGAGGCGATCAAGCTCATCACCGGCATCGGCGACCCGCTGATCGGCCGGCTGATGGTGTACGACGCGCTCGAGATGCGGTACTCGACCCTGAAGATCCGCCGCGACCCCGACGGCGTGCTGCCGACCGAGCTGATGAGCGACTACGAGGCCTTCTGCGGTGCCATCAGCACCGAGGCGGCCGATGCGGCCGCGGACTCCACGATCTCAGTGGTCACGCTCGACGGCTGGCTGAAGGAGCGTGCCGACGGCGGCCGCCGGTTCACCCTGGTCGACGTGCGGGAGCCGAACGAGTACGAGATCAACCAGATCCCGGGCTCGGTCCTGATCCCCAAGGGGGAGTTCCTCAACGGTTCGGCCCTGGAGCAGCTGCCCGACGACGAGCAGATCGTCCTGTACTGCAAGTCCGGGGTGCGCTCGGCCGAGGCGCTCGCGGTGCTGAAGGGCGCCGGCTACGCCGACGCGGTGCACGTCGGCGGCGGCGTCGTCGCCTGGGTCAACCAGATCGATCCCAGCCAACCGACCTACTGACCCTCACCTTCACGCTGGGAGTGACGATTCTGCCCCGAATTCCGGTGAATCAGGGCCGAAACGTCACTCCCAGCGGGGGAGGGGGCCGGCATGGACGGTGAGTTCACCGAGCAGGTGCTGGCGGTCGTCGAGTCGATCCCGGTCGGCCGCGTGCTCACCTACGGCCTGATCGCCGACGCCGTGGGCCGCGGCGGTCCGCGCCAGGTGGGCGGGGTGATGGCGCGCGACGGTGAGGCCGTCTGCTGGTGGCGGGTCGTCCGTGCCGACGGCAGCCTCCCGCCCCACCTCATGATCGAGGCCCAGCAACGCTGGAAGGACGAGGGCACGCCGGTGCGGCGCGGTCGGGTCGACGTCGCCCGCGCCGTCGCGGACCACCCTGTCGGTGGTCTCTGATTCGATGGGCGACGTGCCCGACCCCACCGCCCCGCAGTTCCGGCTCCGCCGGCCCGAGCGCGCCTCGGCGTCCGCTCCGCGGCTCGACCCCGACCAGCGGGCCGTGGTCGACCACCGCGGCGCGCCCCTGCTGGTCCTGGCCGGCCCCGGCACCGGCAAGACCACCACCCTCGTCGAGCTGGTGGCCGACCGCATCGGCCACGACGAGGTGCAGCCCGACCAGGTGCTGATGCTGACGTTCAGCCGCAAGGCCGCCGAGGAGATGCGCGCCCGGGTCGCCGCTCGTCTGGGCGGCACCGCGGCACCGGTGCGGGCGATGACCTTCCACGCCTGGTGCTACGCCCTGGTCCGGCAGTTCGCCGATCCCGAGGAGTTCGCCGCCCCGCCGACGCTGATGACCGCCGCCGAGCAGGACGCGGTGCTCGCCGAGCTGCTGGCCGGTCACGATCCGTCCACCTGGCCCGCCGGTCTGCGGCCGGCCCTGCGCACCCGAGGATTCGCCACCGAGGTCGGCGGTTTCCTGAGCTCTCTCGCCTCCGGCGGACGCACCACCGACGACCTGCGCCGGCTCGCGGCCGATCTCGACCGGCCCGCCTGGGCCCGGGTCGCCGATGCGCTGGAGGAGTACGGCGCCGTCACGGACGCGCAGAACCTCACCGACTACGCCGAGCTGGTGGTCCGCGCGTCGGCGTTGCTCGACGACCCGGAGGCCTCGGCGGCGGTCCGGCACGACCTGCGGCTGGTCGTCGTCGACGAGTACCAGGACACCGACACCCTGCAGGTCGAGGTGCTGCGCAAGCTGGTCGGACCCGCCCAGCAGCTGGTGGCCGTGGGCGACCACGACCAGTCCGTCTACGGCTTCCGTGGTGCCGACGTCGCGAACATGGCCCGCTTCACCGACCACTTCGAGGGCGCCGAGGTGCGCGCGTTGCGCACGACCCGGCGGTTCGGGCCGCGGATCCGGGCTGCGGCCACCGCGGTGCTGCCGCCCGGGCAGCCCGGGGGGCTCCCCGTCGAGGTGGTCCGTCAGCACCGCGACCTCGCGTGCGTCGCGGCGAGCGAGGGCGAGGTCGAGATCCTCACCTTCGCCACTCCCGCCGCCGAGGTCGAGCACATCGCCCAGCTGTTGCGCCGTGAGCACCTCGAGGGCGGGCGGCCGTGGTCCGACCTGGCCGTGCTGGTCCGCACGTCGGCGCAGCTCGACCGGCTGCACCGGGCCCTCGTCGCCGCCGACGTGCCGTGCGAGGTCGCCGGCGACGAGATCCCACTGGTCGCCGAACCGGCCGTCCGGGTCCTGCTGGGTGCGCTCGGCGCGGCCGACCGGCTCGCCCGCGGCGAGGAGCTGGAGCCCGAGCTCGCGCACACCCTGCTCACCGGACCGCTGGCCGGGATGGATGCACCCGACCTGCGGTCCTTCGCCCGCCGTCTGCGCGACACCGACCGCGAGACCCCCTCCCGTGTGCTGCTGGCGCGTGCGGTCTCCGGCCTGCACGCGGGCGATCACGAACTCGACCCGGCCGCCCGACGCCTGGCCGAGCTGCTCGCCCGCGCGGCGGACCTGGTGCAGCGACGCGAACCCCCCGAGCAGGTCCTGTGGGAGCTGTGGGACGGCACCGACTGGCCGCGCCGGCTCGATCTGGCCTGGGAGTCCGGAGGCGCCGACCGTGCGGCCGCCGACCGCGATCTCGACGCCGTGGTGGCGCTGTTCCACCATGCGGCACGGTCGGAGGAGCGGCACACCCGCCGCACGGTGCAGGCCTTCCTCGCCGACCTCAGGTCGCAGCAGCTGCCGGCCGACCGGCTGGCCGACAGCACGGCCCGCCCTGCTGCGGTCCGGCTGATGACGGCGCACCGCGCCAAGGGTCTGGAGTGGCCCGTCGTGGTCGTCGCCGGCGTGCAGGAGGACATCTGGCCGAACCTGACCGCCCGACCGTCGCTGCTGCGACCCGACCTGCTGGACGGGTCCCCGGTCACGGCCCGCGACCGTCTGCACGAGGAACGTCGGGTGCTGTACGTCGCGCTCACGCGGGCCGGCGAGCGGCTGGTCGTCACGGCGGTCGACCCCGGATCGGCCGAGGCCGAGGGCCCCAGCCGGTTCGTCGCGGAGCTGGCCGCGGCCGGGAGCGACCACGGCTTCGGCGTCGAGTCCCGGCTGGGTCGACCCTCCCGGCCGATGTCGTTGCGGTCGGTCATCACGGCGCTGCGGCGCTGCGCCGCCGACCCCGACCCCGAGGTCCGGGCCTCCGCTGCCGGGCTGTTGGCCCGCATCGCCGGTCACGGCTCGCCGAACGCCCGGGTCGCGCACCCCGACACGTGGTGGGGCCTGGTGGACCCGACCCGCTCGGAGGCGCCGTTGCGTGACCCCGAGCAGTCGCTGGGGCTCTCGGGTTCCAGCATCACCAGCATCACGGGCTGCTCGCTCAAGTGGTTCCTGTCCAGCGAGGCGAACGGATCGCGGGGGTCGTCCACGGCGCAGGGCTTCGGCCTGGTGGTGCACGCCGTGGCCGCCGACGTGGTGCGCCGCGGGCTCGAGCGGCCGACCGCCGCCGAGCTGCAGGCGCACCTCGACGCGGTGTGGCACAGGCTCGGGCACGAGACCGCCTGGATCGGCGAGCGCGAGCGCGCCGAGGCGCACCAGGCCTTGGCGCGGTTCGCCACGTGGCACGCCGCCAACGCCCGCACCCCCCTGGCCGCCGAGCACGAGTTCCGGGCCGAGCTGGTGGTCGACGGCGAGACCGTCGTGCTGCGGGGGTCGATGGACCGGGTCGAGCTCGATGCCGAGGGCCGGGTCCACATCGTCGACTTCAAGAACAGCAAGCACGCTCCCGCGGCCGCGGAGGTGCTGCAGCACCCCCAGCTGGGTGTCTACCAGCTGGCGATCGCGACCGAGGGCATCGAGGGGCACCACGAGGTCGGGGGCAGCGAGCTGGTGCAGCTGCGCATCCCGGCGGGCAGCGCCACGCCCGACGCCCCGAAGGTGCAGGTGCAGCCCGCTCCGGCCGACCCGACGGCGTCCTTCGTGCACGACCTGGTGCGGCAGGCGGTGCACACGATGCGCACCGAGGAGCTCGCGGCCACTCCCGACACGTGCACGTTCTGCGAGTTCGAGGTCGTCTGCCCCGCCCGCACCACCTTCTCCATCGGGGCCCGGCGATGAGCCCGACCGACGGCGCGCCCCGCCCGATCAGCGACATCGACCACCTCTGCCGGGTGCTCGACATCGACTACAGCGACGAGCAACGGGCCGCCATCACCGCGCCCCAGCACGGCACCCACGCGATCATCGCGGGCGCCGGCTCGGGCAAGACCGCGGTCATGGCCGCCCGCGTCGTCTGGCTGGTCGGCCACGAGCGCGTCGACCCCGAACGTGTCCTCGGGCTCACCTTCACGGCCAAGGCCGCCGCCGAGCTCGCCGGGCGGGTCCGCGCCTCGCTGGCGACGGCGCTCGACATGGGCGACGCCGGTGAACCGACCATCTCGACCTACCACGCCTTCGCCGGCCGGCTCATCGCCGAGCACGGTCTGCGCCTCGGACTGGAGCCGGACCTGCGGGTGCTGACCGACGCCCGACGTCACCAGCTGGTCGTCCGGGTGCTCCGCCGGGTGGACCACCCCCTGCAGCACGTCTCGACCCACCTGCCGTCGGTGGTGGGTGACGTCCTCGCGCTCGACGGCCAGCTCTCCGAGCACCTGGTCACCACCGAGCAGCTGCGCCTGCACGACCATGCGGTCGTTGCCGAGATGGCCGCGGCCGACAAGCCGCTGAAGCTGCACCGCGACGTCGCCGCCACCGCTGCCAAGCGGATCGAGCTCAGCGGGCTCGTCGACCGCTACCGCGCGGCGAAGGCCGAGGCCGGTGTCATGGACTTCTCCGACCAGATGGCGTGGGGCACCGAGCTGGCCCGCCTGCCGGAGGTGTCCGACGACCTCGGCGGGCGGTACGACGTGGTGCTGCTCGACGAGTACCAGGACACCTCGGTGGCCCAGCGCGACCTGCTGGCCGCCCTCTTCCAGGGCCGCATCACCGCCGTGGGCGACCCGGCCCAGGGCATCTACGGATGGCGGGGCGCAGCCACGGGCAACCTCGAGGGCTTCATCGAGCAGTTCACCCCCGCGGGTGTCGAGCGCGTCCGCCCCTTCAGCCTGGCGGTCAGCCGGCGGTGCGGGCACCGCATCATCGACATCGCCGGTCACGCGGCGCGCGACTTCTACGCGTCCTCCGACGTGGTGCAGCCGCTGCGGGCCGCGCCCGACAACCCCGAGGGCGAGGTCACCGTCGCGTTGCACCGCACCGTCGCCGACGAGATCGCCGCCGTGGCCGACGCCGTGCGCGAGGCCGGGCGCCGGCACGACCCGCCGCAGTGGAACGAGATCGGCGTCCTGGTGCGCAACGGGGCCGAGAACGCCGAGATCGTGCAGGCGCTGCGAGCCCGCGAGGTTCCCGTCGAGATCGTCGGCCTCACCGGGCTGCTGGCCCAGCCGGAGGTGCTCGACGTCCTCGCCGTGCTCGAGGTCCTCGACGACATGACCGCCAACCCGTCGATGCTGCGGCTGCTGGCCGGTCCCCGGTGGCGGATCGGTGACCGCGACCTGGCCCTGCTGGGGCGTCGCGCCCGCCGGCTCAGCGAGTCGGCGCGCACGCGGGAGGACCCCGATGCCGGGGACGTCGACGCGGTGCTCGCGCACGAGCTGGAGCGCGCCACCGCCGGCGTCGACCCCACCGAGGTCGTCTCGCTCGCCGAGGCGGTGGCCGATCCCGGCCCGGCGCCGTACTCGCCGGAGGCCCGGCAGCGGCTGGGCGAGATCGCGCAGTTCCTCGCCCGGCTCCGGCGTCATGCGCACGAGCCCCTCGTCGACCTGGTGCACCGGGTGGTGCGCGACCTGCAGCTCGACGTCGAGCTCGACGTCGAGGGCGTCGGCACCGACAACCTGACGCAGCTGCACGACGCCGTGGCCCGCTACGCCGGAGACGACCCCCACGCCTCGCTCGGGGGACTGATGGCCTACCTGCAGGCCGAGCGCGACTACGCCGACGGGCTCGACGTCAGCACGCCGTCGGAGGCCAACTCGGTCAAGGTGCTCACGGTCCACAAGTCGAAGGGGCTGGAGTACGACGAGGTGTTCGTCCCCTTCCTGGCCGACGGGGTGTTCCCGTCGGGCCGGTCGCGCGACCGCTGGACCGGTGTCGCCCGGGCCCTGCCGGTGTCGCTGCGGGGTGACGGCGACAGCCTCGCCGACCTCACGGAGTTCACCACCGCCGGCGTCGCCCGCTACAAGCAGGAGTCCGCCCAGGAGTCGATGATGGAGGAGGTGCGGCTGGCCTACGTCGCCTTCACCCGCGCACGGCACCGGTTGCACCTGAGCGGTCACCGGTGGGGTCGGACCCAGAAGCGGCCGCGCGGCGTCTCTCGCTTCCTCGCCGACGCCCACGAGTGGAGCGTGGCATCCGGCTGCGAGCCCGAGGTCTGGTCGCCGGAGCCGGCCGACGACGAGCCCAACCCGCTGGGCGAGACGGTGCGCCACGCGTGGCCGCACCCGGTCGACGGGATGCAGCCCCGCAGGGAGCTCGCGGCCGAGGTCCGGCGTCGGATGGCCGCGGATGGCCCACCGCCCGACGTGCACCCCGTGCACGCCGACCTGGCCACCGAGCTCGACCTGCTGCTTGCCGAGGCCGAGCGGGTCGCCGACCCGGTCGTGGAGGTCACCCTGCCGTCCGCGCTCAGCGCCACCCAGGCCATGGCGTGGGCGGCCGACGCCGACGCGTTCGCCCGCGACCTGGCCCGACCCCGCCCCCGCCGACCGTCGCGCGCCGCGCGGTTCGGCACCTCCTTCCACGCGTGGATCGAGTCCACCTACCTGCCGAACCAGCAGGGCCTGCTGCTGGACCCGTCGGACCTCCCGGGCCGCGGCGACACCGACATCAGCGACGACGCCGACCTGGCCGCGATGAAGGCGGCGTTCGAGGCCGGTCCGTACGCGGGTCGCGAGCCGGTGTCGATCGAGGAGGGGTTCACCCTGCACCTCGGCGCACAGCGGCTGATCGGCCGGATCGACGCCGTCTTCACCACGACGCTGCCCGACGGCACCGACGGCTACGAGGTCGTCGACTGGAAGACCAACCGCGCCGCCACGGCCGATCCGCTCCAGCTCGCGGTGTACCGGTTGGCCTGGGCCGAGAAGCACGACGTGCCCGTCGACCGGGTCGTCGGCACGTTCGTCTACGTGCGGCTCGACCAGGTGGTGCGCCACGACGACCTGCCGGGCCGACCCGAGCTGGAGCGGCTGCTCGGAGGATGACGACGGCCCGGCTAGCCTGAGCCGGTGACCCGATCCGGTTTCGCCTTCGACCGCACCCGCCACGATCGCGCCGGACACCTGCGCGCCGACGACCGGTGGCGTGAGGCCGACCCCCGGGTGATGGTGCTGGGCGGCGAGCACGTCGCCACCGTCGACGGCCCGGCGGTGCGGTGGATGGGTCTGGCCGAGGCGCCCGAGGGCACCTGGATCCACCTCGGCGAGCAGGACGGACGTCAGCACGCCGCGGTCGTGGTCGACCGGGTGCCCGCGGACCTGGCCCCGGTCAGCCTGCGGGTCCTCGCGCCGCTGCTGGGCGCGGCAGAGCTGTCGTTGGCGATCCATGCCGTCGCGATGGCCCGCTGGCTCGGCTCGCACCCGTTCTGTCCTCGGTGCGGCGCCGCGACCGAGGTACGGGCCGCAGGACACCTGAGGCACTGCACGAGCTGCGGCACCGACCACTTCCCGCGGACCGACCCGGCCGTCATCATGCTGGTCACCGACGCCGAGGACCGGGCGCTCCTGGGCCGCCAGGCGGCGTGGCCGGCCGGCCGGTTCTCGACCCTGGCCGGGTTCGTCGAGCCGGGGGAGAACCTCGAGGACGCAGTGCGCCGCGAGGTCGCCGAGGAGGTGGGCGTCACGGTCGGCGAGGTCCGGTACGCCGCGAGCCAGCCCTGGCCGTTCCCGTCCAGCCTGATGCTGGGGTTCTTCGGCGTCGCCGAGACCACCGAGATCGTCGTCGACGAGCACGAGATCGCCGAGGCCCGGTGGGTGACCCGCGAGGAGCTCACCGTGCTGGGGGAGTCCGGCGAACTGGTGCTCCCGCCGCCGTACGTCTCGATCTCGCGGTGGCTCATCGAGACGTGGCACGGCGGGTCGATCCCCGGCCACTGGTGAGCCGGCACCGGCTGGGGCCGGGGTCAGGAGGCCAGCTGGGCCTTGATCTGCGCCACGGACGGGTTGGTCAGGGCCGACCCGTCGGGGAACACCAGCGTCGGCACCGTCTGGTTGCCGCCGTTGGCCTTCTCGACGATCGCGGCGGCTTCGGGGACGGCCTCGATGTCGACCTCGTCGAACTCGATCCCCTCACGGGCGAGCTGGCTCTTCAGCCGGTGGCAGTAGCCGCACCACGGGGTCGAGTACATCGTGAACTGGCTGGACATGGAGTGTCTCCTTCGACGTCTACGCTGGGGTCAACCCTGCCCGACGCCATCGCATTCCGCCCGACGCACCTGCCGTCGTGACCTCCCGAGGAGCACCGTGCCCGACGCCGACGACCTGCTGCGAGGCCTCGACCCCGAACAGCAGGCGGTCGCCCGGGCGCTGCGCGGTCCGGTCTGCGTCATCGCGGGCGCCGGCACGGGCAAGACCCGGGCCGTCACCCACCGCATCGCCTACGGCGTCGCCACCGGGGTCTACAAGCCCACCGAGGTCCTCGCGGTCACCTTCACCACCCGGGCCGCCGGCGAGATGCGCACCCGGCTCGGTGCGCTGGACGCCGCCGGGGTGCAGGCCCGCACCTTCCACTCCGCCGCCCTGCGGCAGGCCCGGTACTTCTGGCCGCAGGTGTACGGCGGCGAGTTCCCCGAGATCATCGCGTCCAAGTTCGGGCTGGTGGCCGACGCGGCGCGCCGGCACGGCCTCTCCTCCGAACGGTCGCTGCTGCGCGACCTCTCGGCCGAGATCGAGTGGGCCAAGGTCACCAACCTGCGACCCGCCGACTACCCGGCTGCGGCCGGTCCGGCCCGCCGGCAGGTGGCCGACCTCGACCCGGGCACCGTCGCCTCGCTCATGACGGCCTACGAGGACGTCAAGCGCGAGCGGGGTCGCATCGACATGGAGGACATCCTGCTCATCACGGCCGCGATCCTCGCCGAGGACGAGCGCATCGCGGCCCAGGTCCGCCGGCAGTACCGCTGGTTCGTCGTCGACGAGTTCCAGGACGTCAACCCGTTGCAGTCGCTGCTGCTCGACCTGTGGCTCGGCGGTCGCGACGACATCTGCGTGGTCGGTGACCCGCGACAGACCATCTACTCCTTCGCGGGTGCCTCGCCCCGCATCCTGCGCGACTTCTCCCGTGTCCACCCCGGCGCCGAGCGGCACGAGCTGGTCCGCAACTACCGGTCGACGCCGCAGATCGTCGCCGTCGCCAACGCGGTGTTCCCGCCGCGCCGTCGCGACGCGGTCGAGGGGGTCGTGCTGCAGTCGCAGCAGGAGTCGGGCAACCCGGTCAGCTACACCGGCTACCCCGACGAGCCGGCCGAGGCCGCCGGGGTCGCCAGCGAGATCGCCCTGCTGCACCGGCGCGGTGTCCCCTACCGCGAGATGGCCGTCCTGTTCCGGATCAACGCCCAGTCCGAGGCCTT